>NZ_JBQWEL010000003.1:0-423988 GCF_052658925.1 Microvirga medicaginis
AGCTTCTCCCTTCATCTCTCCCGAACCTCGCTCGGGTCTGCTGCACTCTCCTGCCCGATAGGGGCATCGCTTAATGTTCTATATTTGTTCTATGAAAAATTCAAGAGCAAAGAGCAGGAGGTCAAATGAGGGTGAAAGGGTCGAGAAGGTGAGGGCGTGAGCGCATACAAAAAGAGCGGCACTTGGAGCGCCGCTCGTAAAATGCCTGTTACTCGGCAGCTTGAAGGTAGATCACCTTCGATTGTTCTTTCTGAACCTCGCGAAGGGTACGGGCCATGTAGGTCAGCTGCTCGATGGCCTTGTCGAGATCGGCCTTTGTGCCCTTGCTGAGATCATAGGCTTGGCGGCCGCGATAGAGGCGGTTGACTTGGCTTTCCATGTCCACGGCAGCCTCGCGGATACGATGGACGAGATTGTCGGCAATCACGTCTGCATTGGCATCGACAACGCAGAAGCCGACATCGCTTGCACGGACCTTAGACATGGGCTGAACCTCTTCTTGTTGTTTCTTTCTCAAGCGCGGCCTTGTCGCGAAGCTCACCGTAAAGACCGAGCCGGCGCGCCAGGGAATGCTTCGTCACCGGCCCTATTCCAGGAAGCGTGCCTAAAAAGCGGAGCTTGTCGGAGCTCGCGGTGTAGCTGCGAAAGAGCTTTTCGCGCTCACGCCAGACCTGGTCGATCGCCGTAGCCTTGGCCGGATGGCGGAAGCCCACACGCGACGTGGAGCCGAACTCGAGCGCACGCATGCAGCGCTCAAAAGTGCGGCGTCCAACGCTTGGCGTCACGCTGGCATGACAGATCGTGGCAATCACACGCTGAGCAAAGTCCTCCGCCGTCTCGGGCGCAGAGCAATCCATGTCGGACGCATCGCGGTGCGTTGTGCTCCAACCAAGGAGAGATTGCTCATTGTGCCTGAAGCTCGGCATATCCATCATCGTATGTTCCAGGCAGCTTGCAGCAGCCGAACCAGCTTCGTTCCTGTCCTGCGAATCCGATACGGCGCTTGCCATACGGGAGACGGATCTCTCTCTATGGTGTAGCGAGCAGAGCGGATGCGTGGACTTGTCGAAAAGGGGCGCGCGCCTGTCTGGCCGCGCATGCGCCAACTCTCGTCGAGCTTGCGGAAACCCTCGTCCTGCAAGAGTTTTTCGGAAGAACCCGACTGCAGAGAGATGGGTATTCGTGCCTCGCCTTGCAAGGCTTGCGATGTCATAGGAGCAGGATTTCGTGAGATCCGTTCGACCTGCGGCCAAGCTGAAATCTCGCTTCGTGCAACCTTGAAGGTCTGCGCGAGTTCTGCGCCGGTTTCAATATTGTAGACGGAAGCTGCGCAGGAGAAGGCTTCCGTGAACGGTGCCATTGCGCACCAGCTCTTCTCCGCCATGTGCAACGGCCAAGTCCACAATCCGTCCTCGCGACGCTGGCCAAGGCTCTCGCGCTCGATGAAGTAGCCGGTTGTCTTGTGCTCCAGACCTTCTCCCGTCACGAGCCATTCCTCGTTCTCGAAGATCGGGTGCACGTCCATCATGGGGGTCATACCAGCATCCTTCCAGCGAGGAACTCACTTGACTCCAGAGTGTCACGCGCGAAGCAACATCGGCTTGATACGCGAACAAAACAAGAACATAATGCCAGACGGTAAAGTGTCAAGCAAAGTTCGTTGTGTGGGACTGTAATCTTGGAGTAACGGACATTATCTGGAGGTCTGGATGGCAGGATTGAAGAGATGGTCCGCAATCCAGAGCGAAATAAGGCGAAGAAGTTGCGACGAAATACCGCCGTCGTAAACTGAAGCTAGACCATTCATCTGCAGCGGAGCCATTCCCGATGACGAGCCTCACACGCCTGGAATCAGATAGCCTCAGGCGTCTCGAAGATCTGCGCAAAACTTTCGATAGGCTGCGGGCGGAACGTATCCGTGCCGAAGGCGAGGTCGAGCGCCTCGCGCGCGATCTCGAGGAGGCGCAGAAGCTCGCCAAGGCTGAGCTCGGTTCCGACGACGAGGTGGAGATTCAAAATCTTATCGAAGCGACGATTGCGCAAAATGCCAAGCTGGTCGAAGAATTCAGTGCAGCCCTGCGCGAGGTGGAAGCGCGCCTGCAGCAGCTCGGAGAAGAGCGTTGATGGACCGCTCCATCGAGCATGATGTCGCTCGCGCGGAAGCCTCTCTCGCGCGTCTCGAGGGACGACGCGATGCGATTGCCTTGCGTGTTTCCGATCTGACACGCGAGATCGAGCTCGCGAAGGGGCGCCTTGCGGTCAAGGACGAGGTGGAAGCCTTCATCGAGGCGGTGCATGGCAGCGCCAGCCGCCGCAATCTGGCTGCCTTCGAGACATTGCTGACGGCTCTCGTGCAGGAGGTTTTGCCCGGCGAAAAGCCTGTGGCGCTGGAACTGTCGACGGAGCGCGGCCTTGCTTCACTCGATATCTGCGTACGCCGTCCGGATGGCACGCTGGAGGACGTGCTGGAGGACAATGGCGGTGCGCTTACCAATGTGATCGGCATGGCGCTGCGCCTGATTGCCGTCGTGAAGGCGGATGTGGCGCGCTTCCTTGCGCTCGACGAAGCCGATTGCTGGATCGCGCCAGACCGCGTCTCGTCCTTCTATAAGGTTCTGGAGGATGGCGCGGCTCGGCTCGGCGTGCAGTGCTTCGCCGTGTCCCACCACGATCTGGCGCAGTTCTCAGACAAGTTCCACATCGCGCGCATCGTCGGCGAGCCGATCTCTGGCGTCACAGTGCAATCCGCCGATTGCAGCGCGGCTTGGGACGAAACGCAGCCGGGCCTGCGTTTCGTTCGTCTCGTCAATGTGCAGGCTTACAAGGACGCGACGCTGTCCTTGAGCCCCGGCGTGAATGCGCTGATTGGGCCGAACAATCGCGGCAAGTCCACCTTCATCCGCGCGCTGCGCGCGGTCTTCTATGGGGAAGCCCGCGACAGTCTCGTGCGCGCCGGTGCAAAATCCTCAGCCGTTGAGATCGGCGTGGCAGGCAAGCGCACCTTGCGCTTCACACGCCAGCCGCGCCGCTCGCCGGTGAATATCTGGTCTCTTCACGAGGCGGATGGTTCCGTCGTAGAGGAGAGGGGCATGCGCTACGAGACCGGCGGGCGCAACGTGCCGGACTGGGTGAGCGAGCTCTTCCGCATTACCAAGGTGGAAGATCTTGATGTCCATATCGCGCATCAGAAATTCCCCGTGTTCCTGCTCGGCGAAACGGCGTCTCGTCGCTCCGCTGTCCTCTCTATCGGTCAGGAGGCGAGTTACATCCGCGACATGCTCGTGATCCATCGAGAACGCTGCGCGAGAGACAACGCGACCGTTCGTAATGGCGAGCGGGAGCTGGCTGCGTTGCAGGACAGGCTTGCAAGCTTCGAGGAGATCGGAGGTCTCAAAGGCAGGCTCGCTGCCATTCGCGAGCAAGCGCGGCAGATCAGAGCTGCTTCCGATCACTTGCAGAGCCTGCAGGATCATGCGGCGCGGCAGGCATGTCTCAAAAGGCAGCTCACGAAAGCGCAGGCACGGGTGGAAGCCATGAACATGTTGCCGCAGTCGGAGCGGATGGCTGATCTGACACGCCGGGTCGAGCACGCCCGTGAACGCGAGCGCATCGGCCGTCAGGTGCTCCAGCTTGGTAAGGAGCTGATATCGAGTAAGGCCCGCTTGGCTTCACTTCAACCCATGCCGGATGCGGTGCCGACCTTTGAAAGCACGACACCTGCACAAGACATCCTGAAGCGTCTCACCGATCTTCGCAGCGCCGCCCTTATCGCCAAGAGCCGGATGGCGAAGATCGATGAGGGTCTGAAATCCGTGCAGGCCGAGATGGCGCTCTTTGTCGAAGAGACCGGCGGGCTTTGCCCAACCTGCGGCTCTCCGGTGAGCGCGGATAATCTCTTGGACCATCACGCCCATTCCTCAAACGTCTCGCCGTCGGAGCGGCTGACTGCATGATCTTATCCGGTGATCGTCTCCCGCCTGTGGCCTGCAACGGCCTTCTCATAATCGGCGATCCGCATGTGGGCTCGCGCCGTCCCGGGCGGCGCAAGGATGTCGTGTGGCCACAGGCGGTGATCGGTAAGCTCGAGCGTTGCGTCGCCATTGCCAACGAGCGGGGGCTCGCGCCCGTGATCCTCGGTGATCTCTTCGACAGGCCTGTGGAGCCGGATGAAGCGCTGAAGAACCAGCTTATCCGCATTCTCAAGAGTTTTCGTCATCGCCCGCTCGTGAACGTGGGCAATCATGACATCCAGCACACGACTCTCACCGACAGCGATACGCTGGCGCTGCTGGGCTTGTGCGATGTGGTCGATGTGGTGGCCGCCTCCGCGCCTGTGGTCGAGTTCCAGATCGGCACGCGGCGTCTTGGGGTAGGAATGACGCCTTACGGGCAAGCGATCCCCACCAATGCGCGCGGCTCTTTCACGGGCGTTGATCTCCACGCCTGGTTCACGCATCACGACATCGCTTTCGATGGCGGCTATCCGGGGGCAGTGCCTCCCTTCGCGGTGGAAGGCTGCGACGTTCTCATCAACGGGCACATCCACAAGACGCAGAAGACGATTACAGCCGGGCGTACACGCTGGCTCAATCCGGGCAACATCAACCGTCAGTCGGTCGATCTCGCGGATCACGTCCCGCGCGCCTGGATTCTCGATGCAAGTGGTGAGCTCGAGGCGCAGGAACTACCCTATGAGCGCAACGTGTTCGATCTCACGGGACGCATCGTCGAGGCGGCTGACGGCGGCGTGGTGGCGCGTGAAGTGGAGAGTGCTTTCGTCACGCTGCTGCAGGCGGAATCCTCAACCGAATTGAAACGCAGCGGCGATGGCTCCATCGTGCGCGATGAGATTGAAGCGAGGTTTGCTGAGGATAATACGCCTGATGCGGTGCGCGCCATCGTGCGCTCGCTCCTGAGCGAGGCGGTGGAGCGGCACGCTCAGTCTTAGAACGAGAAAGGATCCGTGAAGGGCAGGCGGCGGCGACGCACCTGCGTTTCCGGCAGGATGGGACGGCTGATGTCGACTGCAATCAATCCCTCGCAGGCAAGCGCCAGAACGGCAGCCACGCCGTCCTGCGTGTTCATGACGGCCCCCGCGCAGTCGACGAGGCGCATGGTGCCGACCTCATCGAGTTGGTGAAGAATGCGCACCCGGTCACCGGCCGTCACGGGGGTGCGCCTGCAGGCCGTGATGAGGCGCACCGTCGTGAAGCGCGGCTCGGCGCGGATGCTGGCGGCAGTCTCGATAGAGAAGTGGCGACCATCTTCCGCAGCAAGGCCGTGGATCGCGGCCGTGCGGAGCGGATGCGTCAGCAGGTCCTCGTCCGTCAGCACATCGACGAGAAAGGATTGGCCCTCCCGCACGATTTCGAAATCCGCGATGTGCTCGATAGTGCGATCCCCAACCTGGAATTCAGACTGGTCAGCTGGCGCGCGCAGAGATTCGATCTCCGGGTCGAGTTCGCAGATGGCGAGGAAATCGGCAATCAGCGTGTTGCGCGTGAGCGGCGTTGCCAGCCGCTTCTTGGTGCGAGGCGTCCCTTGGCGGCGCTCCGAGCGTCGGTCGGAGAGGTCGAGGATTGCTGGTGCTGACATCGGGGCCTCCAGGCTGAACGAAGATCGCGCCAGACGAGGCAATCAGCGCGTTTGCGATAGATCAGTTCTTACTCTTTGATGAGGAACAAATACGGAACAAAAACCCTAAAGTCAACTCAGAAAGGGATAGGCTGATGCTTCGGGAGCTTTGCGGAGAATGCACGTCAGACCTATCGTTGAGGCAAAATGACGCTGTCTGTAAGTTGCTGTAAAATAATGTCTTTAGCGCGTTTTGAATGACTTCGTCATTGGACCAAGAGGGTGTAATCTGGTATAGAACAAATGACGAACGCTCCTGCCTTGGAAGGAGGCTTCAAGAAGAGCGTGACGACTAGTTTTGCGGGCATTGTGAGAGATAGGAACGAGATGAACACAGCAGATAAGAAAATCGCCGAGGTGCTTGCAAAATTCGACGAGCCGATGGCTGGCAACGTCTGGCGCGTCCAGGGCACGGCGGTGATCTATCACAAGACCCTGGAGCGCATCGCCGCTCAGGCTAAGATCCTCTTCGACGAGCCGAAGATCATTCGCGCCGAGCGCGATGAGGCTGTGATCCAGGTGACCGGCCGCATGGGCGAGCGTATCGAATGGTCGATCGGTGAAGCCCTCGTCGGCGTGAATTATCGCGTCTCCGGCAAGCAGGCGGCCTATGTCTACGCCATGGCCGAGAAGCGCGCGAAGGACCGCGTCATTCTCAAGCTCATCGAGCTGCACGGCTTCGTCTACTCGGAGGAAGAGGCCGACGAGTTCAAGCAGAGCCGCCCGGGATATGCGGAGCACGCTGTCGAGGCCGAACGCACCGAGCCTGAGAAGACCAAGGTCGAGGTGACGGCCGGCGGCAATGTGGAAGAGGAATTGAAGCAAAAGATCAAGAAGGCAAAGACCATCAATGCCGTGACGGATCTGATGCTGCATGCCGATACGCAGAAGCTGCTCTCCTCTCTGCCGGAGGGCATCCGTGACGAGATCCGCGATTTCGCCAAGGCACGGCTCGTGGAACTCGGTTGGCCGACCAAGAAGGCGGCTGCGGCCTGATTTTCCCATACCCAACGAGGCGGTACTAGCGCATCGTGCGGACCCGAAGGGCCGCGTCAGCGAAAAATAGACCCGGTTTTCCGAGCCCCACGATGTGCTTCTCTATGCTCTAGCCGCCTCGTTTTTTATGCGAACCTCGCTTATGATGCGTCGTCCTGGCAGAACACTATGGAGCCTTGATGCGTATCGGCACGGAACAACCCACTATTTCGGAGCGGCGGACGGGCTTGGCTCTCATCGCTGCCGCCGTCTTGTGCCTTGTGGTCTCTGGTGGCTTGCTCTGGTGGCATTATGGCGGTGCGATCTTCAATGACATGGTTCTGGCCACGTTGGCATGGTGCTTCTGAAGCATGCCTGAGCGCGAGCTCCGCGCATGGCCATGGCTGGTTTTGTTCCATTGAAAGGGTGCGGTGACGAGCTCCCACAATCCTTGCCATGCGGCGATGCTGACAAGCATGTAATAGAGTGGAAGCAGGCCGACCCAGGGAAGAAGCCGCCATAAGCGCCGTCGATGCAGAGCCACCAGGGCTGGAATGAAGAGCGAGGCCATACCGGAGACAAACAGCGTCAGGCTCTCAGCTTGCCAAAGCGCATTCCAGGTCGCCTCCGTCGACAAAGGGGTCTCCGAAAGCCAAAGGATCATGAAGAGGGCTGTGCAGAACGGATAGATGAGCGCACTCAGCGCCGCTCCCCCCGTCAGAGCCATGCCAGCATAAAACCGCCAGAAGCCGAGCTGCGACCATCCTGCAGCGGGCTTGCGGGAGTGAGAGATGCTGGTTTGCATAAAACCTTTCATCCACCGTGTGCGCTGCCGCATCCAGGCTTTGAGTGTGATAGGCGCTTCCTCGAGCGTCGAGGAGGGGAGATCGGCAACGCGATAGCCCAGGCGCGCCAAGCGGATTCCGAGATCCGCATCCTCCGTCACATTCCATGCGTCCCAACCATGGATCTTTTTGAGAATTGCGGTACGGAAATGGTTGGATGTCCCGCCGAGTGGAATGGGGCTGCCGATCTCTGCAAGGCCCGGATTGAACACGTCGAACAGGGCCGCATACTCGATGGTGAATAGCCGTGTGAGCCAGGAATCATCCGTGTTGTCGATGGTCAGTCGGGCTTGAAGACAGGCAACGTCGCGTGGCATTCGCGCGAAAGTGGAAACAGCCAGGCGCAATTGCGCCGGATCAGGCATATCCTCTGCATCATAGACAACCGTGAAGTGCCCACGCGCGAGAGGGAGAGCGACATTCAGCGCGCGCGGTTTCGTGCGCGGCTCCCCGGGCGGGGCGACGATGATTTCGATGTTGCCGGGCAAGCGAAGGGCCTTGAGTGCTCCGCGAGTATCGCGATCGTCCGCTTCGAGCACGAGTTTGATATCGAGCTTCACCGCCGGATAATCGAGCCGCTTGAGGGCTGCGATCAAACGCGGTGCGATACGACGCTCCCGATACAGCGCAACGATGATCGTATAGATCGGCAAGGCCGCATCGCTCACGCGATGGTAGGGAGCAGCTGCTCGGAGAGGATTGCTCAGGAGAGAGGTCGCCAGTCTTAAGACGACAATGCAGAGGAAGAGCGGGCTCAAGATTGAGGTCAGCAGGACCGTCGTGAGGTCTGAAGCTGCGACACCGCAGAAGGATATGACGAATGCGATCAGGGTTGCTCCTGCAATCTGGACGATGCTAGCGCCCTTGACGCTGGACAGGGTCGGCGCCGCATGGGGCAGCTCGAAGGCTGCACGATGGGCGATCGTGCGGCTTTGGGTTCTGAAGGCCGCTTGGGACAGGAGAGACGGCGCGGTGATGGCAGGGGCAGGTGCCAGGCGAGGTCCTCTGAGGAGGCGAGCCAAGGTTTGACCTTTAGGAGCCATCACGAAGCCGCTGCCATTCGCCAATGGCGCAAGTCCCGTCAGAACACTCTCAGGGTAACGGGCGTCCAGCGACAGGCGAGGGGCGGAGAGGAAAGGAAGGCGCAGCTCGGTGGCAAGGGCCCGGTAGAATTCCGTCTCCTCGACAAGTCCATGCTTCAACAGCACCTCATCGGCTGAAACGCCGGTCAATTCGGCAATCATGGCCGCATCGCGCAAAGTCTCGGGCGGGTAACCGTGATGAGCCAGAAAGCCGATCTCGACTGGCAGCGCAGTTGACTGTCTGCCTTCCTCCGCTAGACCCTGCCTCATGCGTGATGAACGCTCCTGAGGCGTGTTCGCGGGTGATGCAGAGCAACGGGCAAGAGAGTATCGTCTTTATATGTATTATATCATAACAACCGTTACTTGTTTTGCGCACAAGATCAAGTCGTCCTGGTTGCCGGCGGTGGTCTTATTCCTTGCTGCCCTGGTCGGAGCCGCCCATGCTCAAACCGTCATGATCCCGAATTTCTGGGATCCGAAGGCACAGCTCGAACGCCCGGAAATCCCGACTTCGAGGACGATCCGCTTTCTCGTCGATGACGATTTCCCGCCCCTGCATTTCCCTGGGCTCGACGGGACGCCCACCGGCTTTTCGGTCGAGCTTGCGCGAGCGGCGTGCGAGAGGCTGGGACTGACCTGTACTGTCCAGGTTCGCCGGTTCGATTCTTTGCTCAACGCGCTCAGCGAAAAGCAGGGTGATGTGGTGGCCGCCGCCATTCCGATTACGGCCGATCTGCGCCAGCGCTTTGCCGTCACGGCCCCTTACTTCAAGATCCCGGCGCGGCTCGTTACAAAGTCTGTTCAGATAAAGGATAACCCGGCGTTTACGCCCAAGCTCCTTCAAGGCAAGACCATCGGCGTGGTCGAGGGCACGGTCCACGAGGCGTTCGTCAAGGCCTTCATGCAGGGTTCCACCCTCAAACCCTACCCGGAACTGACGGCGGCCGAGGCTGCTCTCAAGAGCGGTGCGGTCGACTATATCTTTGCCGATGGTTTAAGCCTCGCCCTCTGGATCGGCGGCGAGGATGCTGAAGGGTGCTGCGTCTTTGCAGGCGGCCCTCATCTGGAGAGCCGCTTCTTCGGGGAGGGGATCGGCTTCATCGCGCGAGCCGAGGACGACGCCTTACACCGTGCCCTGGATTATGCTCTGCAGCAGCTCTGGAACGAGGGCAAATACGCCGAGCTCTACTTGCGGTTCTTTCCCATCAGCCCTTTCTAGAGCTGGATTTAAGCCTCTGGGAGCCTTGACCCATACGGGTCTCGTCCTTTGCGCATCGTGCGGATCCCGCGGGCCGCGCTAGCGAAAAATGGCCCTGGTTTTCTGCAATCAACGATGCGCGGATTGAGAAAATCAGCATCGAATGGGTCCCAAAAGTGCATTCCACTTTTGGATCCGATGCTCTAGTGTGCCGCGCTTCTGGAAGCATTTTCCTTGAAACATAGGCCCATGTCTCGAACCCTTTCTCTCGACCCCGCTCTTATTGAAGCCGCTCAGACTGCGACCGCTTGGCCTTTCGAAGAGGCCCGCAAGCTCGTGGAACGGCTCAAACGGACGGGCAAGAAGGAGGCTCTGTTCGAGACCGGCTATGGCCCCTCAGGCTTGCCGCATATCGGCACCTTCGGCGAGGTGGCCCGCACCAGTATGGTGCGCCATGCCTTCCGCATCCTGACGGGCGACACTATCCCAACTCGGCTTTTTGCCTTCTCGGACGATATGGACGGCCTGCGCAAGGTGCCGGACAATGTCCCGAACAAGGAGCTGCTCACGGCTGCGCTCGGCAAGCCGCTGACCCAGGTGCCGGACCCGTTCGGCACCCATGAGAGCTTCGCGCACCACAACAACGCGCGCCTGCGCGAATTCCTCGACGCCTTCGGCTTCGATTACGAGTTCAAGTCGGCGACCGAGTGCTACAAGTCGGGCGTCTTCGACAAGACGCTGCTCACGGTGCTCGAGCGCTATGATGCGGTGATGGCGATCATGCTGCCGTCGCTGCGCGAGGAGCGCCAGCAATCCTATTCCCCGTTCCTGCCGATTCACCCGAAGACGGGCATCGTGATGCAGGTGGCAATTGATGAGCGCAAGCTCGACGCCGGCACCATCGTCTGGCGCGATCCCGAGACGGGCGAGCGCTTCGAGACGCCGGTGACGGGTGGGCACTCCAAGCTGCAATGGAAGCCCGACTGGGCCATGCGCTGGGTGGCGCTTGGCGTCGATTACGAGATGGCGGGCAAGGACCTCATCGATAGCGTGAAGCTCTCGGGCGAGATCGCCAAGGCGCTCGGCGGCCTGCCGCCGGAGGGCTTCAACTACGAGCTCTTCCTCGACGAGAAGGGCCAGAAGATCTCCAAGTCCAAGGGCAATGGCCTCACTATCGACGAGTGGTTGACCTACGGCACGCCTGACAGCCTCGCCCTCTTCATGTTCAACAAGCCGCGCGAGGCGAAGAAGCTCTATTTCGACGTGATTCCGCGTCAGGTGGACGATTACCTGACCTTCCTGGAGAAATATCCGGCGCAGGACGCCAAGGCGCGCCTGATGAATCCGGTCTGGCACATCCATGCGGGCGAGCCGCCGGCTCCCGAGCTGGTGTCGTCCGGCGGCGCCAACCAGCCCGGCACGACGATTTCCTTCTCGATGCTGCTCAACTTGGTGGCGGTGGCGAACTCGGAAGATCCGGCGGTGCTCTGGGGCTTCATCCGCCGCTATGCGCCGGGCGTTTCGCCCGAGACGCATCCGCGCCTCGACAGCCTCGTAAAGCGCGCCGTGCGCTATTTCGAGGATTTCGTGAAGCCGCAGAAGACCTATCGTCTGGCGGACGAGGTCGAGGCTGCCTCCCTGAAGCGTCTGAGCGACGTACTGGCCTCGTTCGAAACCGGCGAGCGTCCTGCGACGGCAGAGGCGATCCAGGAAGAGATCTACAATGTCGGCCGGGCCGAGCCGCGCTATCAGGACCTCAAGGCCAAGGGCGCAACTCCCGAGCGTCCCGGTGTGTCCATCGAGTGGTTCAACACGATCTATCAGGTGCTGTTGGGCGAGCCGCGCGGTCCCCGCTTCGGCTCGTTCGTTGCGCTCTATGGCGTAAAGGAAACGCGGGCGCTCATCGCAAAGGCTTTGGCCGGTGACCTCGTGCGTGAACACGAGGCTTTCCTGAAATCGCGGGCGGCTTAGGGGCATCGGACCCAAAAGAGGAATGCACTTTAGGGTGCGATCCGACGCGTTGCCGGGTTCTTACTGACGCGCCCACATGATGCGGGCGGTCCAGGCGATCTCTTCGGTGGGAATCGCCTTGTCTTCGCTGTCCTTGGTGAGGGCTGCCAGCTCCAGGGTCTTGGCCGAGCGGCGCTTGAGCTCCTGCGCGAAAATCTCTCCCTTCGTGGTGCATACGACCACGCGGTCACCCTTGCGCGGGCTTGCGGTCGGCGAAACGATGAGAACATCACCGTCGCGATAGAGCGGCGCCATGGCGTCGCCGGTCACCTCGAGAGCAAAAACCTTCTCCTGGCCGAAATCGGGGAACTCGATCTCATCCCAACCCGGGCCACCGGTCGGAAGGCCCTCATCGGTCAGGATCTTGCCGGCACTGGCCTGCGCCATGCCGATCATTGGGATCATGGAGCGGCGCAAGGAGCCAGAGGGCTCGACGAGGCGCAGGAAATCCTCCAACGTCGCTCCCGTGGCACGCAGGATTTTCGAAATGGATTCCGTCGAGGGCCAGCGCTCCCGGCCTTCGGGGCTGACACGTTTCGACTTGTTGAAACTGGTGGCATCGAGGCCGGCTTTACGTGCCAGCCCGGATGCGGTCATTCCGTGGCGGGCGGCAAGTGCATCGATGGCGGCCCAAACGCGCTCGTGAGATAACATCGTACTGACCTTCGCAAAGGAGCGAAAAATAGCTGAAAGCGAACTTATGCCTAGGAATTAAGGTTGTTCTATGGCCCGTGCAACATGCAAGAGTTCCTTGGGTCAACATGTCTAATCTGAGTTGCTCCAGAAGCAGCGTCTAGTTATCGGTCTTTCATGCACATCATCTACAAAATATGCCCTGAAACCCTTTGGCATGAGGCAGAAAGGGTAAATTCCTTTACAGGAGCACCCATCGATATACAGGATGGATACCTCCATTTTTCCACGGCAAAACAGGTGAAAGAGACGGCCGACAAACACTTCGCCGGACAAACGAATCTCCTGTTGATCGCTATCGATGCTGATAAACTTGGTCCAGCCTTACGATATGAGCCGTCGCGGGGAGGAGATCTCTTTCCCCATCTTTATGCGCCGCTTGCCTTGTCTGCCGTCCTGTGGGTAAAGCCGCTGCTACTCGGCCTCGATGGCCGCCACGTTTTTCCGGATCTTGATTCATGATCGGCGCGCTTTTCTCCCTCGCGAAACCTGCTCTGCATGCGCTCGATGCGGAGACGGCGCACCATCTGACGATCCGCAGTCTGTCCCTGATGCCGATTACACCTGCACCGAGGGACGATGCTCGTTTGGCAATCGATGTCTTCGGCCGTCATTTCCCCAATCCGGTGGGGCTTGCCGCCGGCTTCGACAAGCAATGTGAGGTGCCCGACCAGCTTCTGTCCCTCGGCTTCGGTTTCGTGGAGCTCGGTGGCGTCGTGCCCAAGCCTCAAGCCGGCAACCCACGTCCACGTGTCTTCCGGCTCACGCAGGACGAGGCCGTCATCAATCGCTTCGGCCTCAACAGCGATGGGTTGGAGATCGTGCGTCAGCGTCTTTCTCGACGACACGAACGTCCCGGCGTCGTTGGCGTGAATATCGGTGCGAACAAGGAATCCTCTGATCGTATTGCTGATTACGTCACCTGCGTTCAGGGCCTCTGCGGCCTCGTCGATTTTCTCACGATCAACGTGTCGTCCCCTAACACACCGGGCTTGCGTGACTTGCAGGGAGAGGCATTTCTCGACGATCTGCTCGCCCGCTGCATCGATGCACGCAACAAGGCCGATGAGGGGCGCAGGAAAACGACCATTCTGCTGAAGATAGCGCCCGACATCTCGCTTGAGACCCTCGATGCCATTGTGGCAACGGCGCTCAATCGCGGCATCGATGGCCTCACCATTTCCAACACGACCATCGCTCGGCCCGAGACTTTGAAAGAGAAGGCCCTTGCCAACGAGACCGGGGGGCTCTCCGGAAAGCCGCTCTTCGTGCCATCAACCAAGCTGTTGGCCGAAACATATCTTCGTGTGGAGCGCAAGCTCCCGCTCATCGGTGTCGGCGGCGTCGATTCAGCCGAGGCCGCCTGGGCGAAGATCCGCGCGGGCGCAAGCCTCGTGCAGCTTTACTCCGCGATGGTCTATAAAGGCCCCGGTCTGATCGGCGATATCAAGCGCGGATTGCTGCAAAAGATCGAGCGGGAGAAGACATCGCTCGCGCAAGTTATCGGGCGAGATGCTGCTGCCATCGCCAAGGGGCGGTTCCAAACATCTTAAGTGAGGCGGGCGAATGTCTTCTTTATCAGCCGCGGATAAAGCACGGCTTGGCCAATTCCGCGTGTGCTCAGGAAGATGAGCAGCGCGATCCAGAGCACCGTATTGCCGAGAGTGGCGGCTGCCAACAGGGTGGCTGCATAGATCGCGAAGGCGATGACCATGAGATCGCGCATCGCCTTTGTCCAAGTCGCACCCGTATAGATTCCGTCGAAGGCAAAGGCGACAGCGCCGAAGAACGGCGTGAGAGCTGCGAAGATCATATACTCACGCGCGTAGACACGCACGTCGGGATTGGTCGATACGAAGTCGATGAACAATCCCCCACCGATCAGGAAGATTGCTGAAACGGCAAGGCCGAACCCCAGGCTCCAGCCGAGGCTCAGGTGGATGGCGCGGCGGAAGCCGCGCTCATCGCGAGCGCCGATACTCTGACCGCAGAGTGTCTCGGCGGCGGTGGCGAAGCCGTCGAGGAAATAGCCGCCGATCAGGAACATGTTGTAGAGCACCGCATTCGCGGCGAGCGTCACGTCACCCGCGCGGGCGCCCAAAGCGCTGAAGATCGAAAAGGCCAGGATCAACGCCACGTTGCGGATTATGATGTCCCGGTTCATGGCAAGCGTCTGCAGGATTGCAGCGCGGTTCAGCACCTCGGCCCAGGTCACGGCAAGCGGGTTCGAGCCCAGGCGGCGCAGCACAAGGATGCCGAGACCCGCGCCCAAAACTTCCGACATCGCCGTGCCGATGGCGGCGCCTGCGATGCCAAGGTTGAGGATCAGCACGAGGCCTGCCGTCAGCAGGATATTCGCGACATTGATGGCGACCTGCAGCAACAGGCCGAGATCCGTGCGGCCCCGCCCGAGCGTCGAGCCGAGAATGACATAGTTCGCAAGCGTAAAAGGTGCAGCCCAGATGCGGATGAAGAAATAGGTGGAGAGGGCCGCCGTCACCGCCTCGCTCGCCCCGGCGGCGTAAAAGGAGAGGGCGCCGATAGGCCATTGCAGCAGGATCAGCAGGAGACCCGTCATCCCGGCCACCAGGAAGGCGCGGGCGAGCGTCAGATCGACCTCATGCTTGTTGCCGGCACCCGTCGCCTGGGCGGTGAGGCCAGCGGTTGCCATGCGCAGCGAGCCGAAGCTCCAGAACACGAAGTCGAAGATCACGGCGCCGAGCGCCACGGCACCGAGGAGGTGTGCTTCACCGAGCCGACCGATCACCGTCGCGTCGACGAGGCCCAGCAGGGGCGTCGTCACATGCGACAGGGTCATCGGCAGGGCAAGAGCCAGGATGCGCCGGTGAGAAACCTCGGGGCGATGGGCGTTCAAGGAACCGTGCATGGATACGCGACCGGATCAGCGCTGGCTGAAAAGACGGGAAATGAGCCAGAGCGGCACCACGATCACTGCGCCATAGATGATCCAGAGGCCAACCTCCTTCACGGTGTCGAGGCTGAGATCCAGAACGGAGCTGATCCAGTTGAACAAGCCCTCGATCAGCCGGATGGGTGTAATGTCGAGGAAGGCCATGAAGGCGCCGACGAGGAGCGACAGGAAAATGAGCTTGGCGAGCACGGAGCCGGGCGAGCCACCGAGAAACCGGGTCAGGTTGGACATATCCTCAATCTCGTCTGAAAGCGTAACTGGACGTGCGTATTCGCGTGTGCTTCATCGCAAGGGCTGATGATGAACGCAACCCTGTCGAGCCTCACATGATCGATCCCGCTCTCTTCGACCCCTCCGCAATCAGCGAGGAAATCCGCTCCCAGAATGCGGATATCGTGGCCAAGCTCGCCGTTCTGCCCGACCCCATGTCCGTGCCTCCGGCCCTCGTGCGGGAGCGCCGCCGCCAGGGACTCGGGCCGTTCCCGCTGATGGCTTCAAGCCCCAGGGCCAAGGTGATCGAGATCGATGGGCCCGCTGGGCCGATTCCATTGCGGATTATTGCCCCTGAAAAGCCGCGGGGTGTCTATTTCCACATTCATGGCGGCGGCTGGACCTGGGGCACCTCGGACGAGCAGGACCCCTGGCTCGACCGTCTGGCGGATCGCTGCGGCCTCGCCGTGGTCTCGGTGGAATACCGGCTTGCCCCCGAAGATCCCTACCCCGCAGGACCGGACGATTGCGAGGCGGCAGCCCTCTGGGTCATCCGCGAGGCCGAGAGCCGCTTCGGCACCTCCCGCCTGTTCATCGGCGGTGAGTCGGCAGGCGCGCATCTCTCCGCCGTGACCATCCTGCGCCTGCGCGACAAGCATGGCCTCAAGCCTTTCCGGGGCGCGAACCTGTTCGCTGGCTGCTATGACCTCAACCTCAGCCCAAGCGTCCGGCACTGGGGCCCTGAGCGGCTGATCCTCAACACAAATGACGTGAAGGTCTTCGCCGACAACTTCGTCGGCCATGTGAGCGACCGGAGCAATCCGGACATCTCGCCCCTTTACGCCGACCTCAAGGGCCTGCCGCCGGCTCTGTTCTCGGTGGGCACGAAGGACATGCTGCTGGATGACACCCTCTTCATGGCCTCCCGCTATGCGGCGGCGGGCAACAGGACCGATCTCGCCATCTGGCCGGGCGGCTGCCACGTGTTCATCCGCTTCGACAGTGCCATGAGCGAACAGGCCCTGTCGCGGATCGATGCGTTTGTGGAGAGACTTTAATCCGCCCCAGCCGGGGAGGGGCGCTGGGTCACGCCGATCTTGGAGGCTGCGATCACGGCCTGGGTGCGGCTGTCGACGCCGAGCTTGTCGAGAATGGCGGAGACGTGGGCCTTTACCGTGGCCTCGGAGACGCCGAGCTCGTAGGCGATCTGCTTGTTGAGCAGGCCCTCCGAGAGCATGGTCAGCACGCGGACCTGCTGAGGGGTGAGGGTGCCGAGACGCCGCACGAGGTCGGCCGTCTCCACGTCCTCGGCAGCGGAGAGGTCCACATCCGGCGGGGTCCATGTATCGCCCGCGAGCACCGCCTGGATGGCGCCGCCGATATTGTCGATGTCGATGGATTTCGGAATGAAGCCCGAGGCGCCGAAATCCATGGCCCGGCGGATCACGTTGGGCTCCTCCGTGGCGGAGACGATCACGACCGGAAGCTCGGGATATTGCGCCCTGAGGGACATGAGCCCCGAAAAACCCTGCACGCCGGGCATCGTCAGGTCGAGAAGGATCAGGTCGACGTCTCGCTCCTGAGCGAGCGCGGCATTGAGGTCGTCCATGCCGCTGGCCTCGATGACCCGGGCCTGGGGCATGATGGATGCAACGGCTTGTCTTAGCGCGCCACGAAACAGCGGGTGGTCATCGGCGATGATGATCGTGGTGTTTTGACCCTGCACTGCTGCCTTCTCCCACGAGAGCTTTTTGTGAGCCTTAGCCGCATCTCTCATGAAATAGCAAGGCGGCAATCAAAGACCACGGCCATTCTACTGGGAAAGATAGGCGGATAACATACGCAAACGTACGGGTATGTGGATTATGCCCCGATCAGGTGGAGGATGATATCTCTGCGATGCGGACTGTCCCGATGCTCGGCCAGATACAGCCCCTGCCAGGTGCCGAGAGTCATCTGCCCCTCCATGACCGGAATGCTGAGCGACACGCCGGAAAGAACCGTGCGGATATGGGCCGGCATGTCGTCCGGGCCTTCCGTCGCATGAATGTAGCCTGCGTCCCGAGGCGCCAGCCTGTCGAAGGCGACCATCAGATCGAGACGCACATCCGGGTCGGCATTCTCCTGGATCAGCAGGGAGGCCGAGGTATGGCGGCAGAAGATCGTCAGAAGCCCATGGAGGATGCCGGTGCCGAACACCCAGCGGGAGACGGCCTCGGTGATCTCCACGAGGCCCTGGCCGTCGGTGTCGACCTGGAGCCGCCCGTTGACCTGCTGGGTCACGCTGCCCTCGGAGATGGTTTCCACATTCAGCATCGTCAGGCCTCCTGATCCTTCAGCGGGTGGATCTCCTTTTCACCCCGCTCCAAAATCTTTTCCAGAGTCTCGATCCGGTCGGCTTCCGCTGCAGGCTTGTCCCAGCGGATGCGGTTGATGCGGGGAAAGCGCATCGCGACGCCGGATTTGTGGCGGGTCGAGCGCTGCAGGCCTTCAAAGGCCACTTCCAGCACGAGCCCGCGATCCTTGCCGTATTCCACTTCCCGCACGGGGCCGAAGCGGTTGACGGTGTGGTTGCGGACATAGCGGTCGAGCTTCATGAGCTCCTCGTCGGTAAAGCCGTGATAGGCCTTGCCGACGGGCACCAGCTCCTCGCCGTCGGGCCCATCGCGCCAGACGCCGAAGGTGTAATCGGAATAGAAGGACGAGCGTTTTCCGTGCCCACGCTGGCCATACATCATCACCGCATCGACGAGATAAGGATCGCGCTTCCACTTGTACCAATAGCCCTTGGGACGACCGGGAAGATACGGGCTGTTCGCCCGCTTGATCATACAGCCTTCGATGGCCTCCGCATCAGGTCCTGCGCCGACGGAAGCCGGGTTGGCGCGTGCAGCGGCAAGGTCTTCCCATGTCTCGAACGGGACCATAGGCGAGAGATCGATGCGTGGATCATCGATGCGCGCCACGAGCGCTTCAAGACGCTTTCGCCGTTCGATGAAGGGAAGATCACGCAGATCCTCGGCGTCTTCGGTGAGAATGTCATAGACGCGCAGGTGCGCAGGAAACTCCGCGATGAGCTTCGGCGTCACGGCTTTGCGGTTGAGGCGCTGCTGCAGAACGTTGAAGCTCTGCACGCGGCCTTCCCGCACGATCAGCAATTCGCCGTCGATGGCGCCTTCGAAAGTGAGCGCTTCCAAGAGATCGGGAAAGGCGCGCGAGACATCCTCACCCGTGCGCGAATAGATGCGCCGTACCGGGCGTCCGTGGCTGTCATGGCCCGAGACGGCCTGCAGGCGAATCCCGTCCCATTTCCACTCGGCGAGAAAGTCGGACGCATCGAGCTTTGCAAAATCCTCTTCCTCCAGCGGATGCGAAAGCATCGGTGGGCGAAACGGTGCGGGATTGCCGGATTCAGGTTTGGAGCCACGCCCTTCGACCCAGGCGAAGAGATCTTCGTAAGGCGCTTCCAGCCCGTGCCAGATCAGCTCCACCTCATCGGGCTCGATGCCGCCGAGCTGCGCCACCGCCGTTTTCGCCAAGCGCGCCGAAACCCCCACGCGCAGCTCGCGCGTGATGAGCTTGAGCAGGGCCCATCGCCCGGTCTCGTCGAGCGCATCGAGCCAGCCCGCGACCTTCGCAGGCAGGTCGCTCTTGCTCGTAGTGGCGAGCGTCTCCACCACTTCCGTGAGCGTCGGCACATGAGGCGGCGGATTGTTGTGGCCGATGGCGGGCGTGTCGCTTGAAACAGGGACAACACTTTCATGCCCCGGCGCGGGCCAGATCAGCGCGACCGTTTCCGCGAGATCGCCGACATAGTGATAGGACATGCGAAACAGTTCGGGATCCGTCCGCTCCTCCACGAGGCCGCGGATCAGGCCGGGTTTAGCCTCCTTGAACATCAACGCATTCGTCATGGCGGCGAGCGCATAGCCGCGCTCGGGATCGGGCGTATGGCGGAAGTAGTCCATGATGAGCCGCAGCTTCGCGTTGCGGCGCGGCTCGTAGGCCAGGCGGTCGAGGAGAGCGGCGAAGCGGTTCATGCCTCGTCTCCTGCGGGCGCGGCTTCCTCGACCTCGCCCTCGTCGCCATAGCCCAGCATGTGCAGAGGCCGAGCGCGGATGCCGTGCGTCGTGCACCAATGGACCAGCGCATCCTCCTGGCCATGCGTGACCCAGACTTCGCCTGCGCCGGTTTCGCGGATCGTGCGGCACAGGTCGTCCCAATCGGAATGATCGGAAATCACGAGCGGCAGCTCCACCCCCTTCTGCCGGGCGCGCGCCCGCACGCGCATCCAGCCGGAGGCGAAGCATGTCACTGGATCGGGAAAGCGGCGCGACCAGAGATCCTGAATGGAGGAGGGCGGACAGATGACGATGGCGCCTCCGAGCTTCGAGCGTTCGGAAGCCACCACCTTCGGCGTTTCGCCCAAGGGAATGCCTTCGGACTTGTAGAGATCTGTCAGGCGCTCCATCGCACCGTGCAGATAGATCGGCTTGTCGTAGCCTTCCTCTCGCAGCAAGGCCATGACGCGCTGCGCCTTGCCGAGGGCATAGGCTCCGACGATGTGGGTGCGCTCGGGAAAGAGTGCGACGGAATCGAGGAGCTTGCGCACCTCGGCCCGTGTATCGGGATGGCGGAACACGGGGAGGCCGAAGGTGGCTTCCGTGATGAACACGTCGCAGGGAACCACCTCGTATGGCAAACAGGTCGGATCCTCGGCGCGCTTGTAGTCGCCCGAGACCACGATGCGGGTGCCGCCTGCCTCGATCGTGATCTGTGCCGAGCCCAGCACATGGCCGGCGGGCGTGAAGCGCACGGTCACCTCGCCAAGCGGCATGCTCTCGCCAAGCGAAGCTTCCTGGGTCGAGCCTGCAAAATCCCCGCCATAGCGCACACCCATGATGCGCAGGGTCTCCCGCGTCGCCAGGACGGCCCTGTGGCCGGAGCGGGCATGGTCGGAATGGCCATGGGTGATGAGCGCCCGCTTCACGGGCCGGACCGGGTCGATATGGAAGTCGCCTGAGGGGCAGTAGAGCCCTTGCGGGGTCTGGGTGAGGATGTCGGTGGAGCGCAACGCCATGAGGGAAATATAGGGTTGGGCAGGGGGATGTCAGGTGAGAAGTGGGTGCTTCCTTTGCCCATGGTGCCTCGACGAGGTTGAAGGGAGGCATAGGCATGTGCCTGCATTCCCAGAGCCGCAAGCCTCCGAAGCGCGGCCTTTTCTGCCGGCATGGCCGGCCAAGCTAAGTCATGCCGGTGAGATTGTCATTCCCGGAGGGACGCACAGTGGAGGGGAAGGGAATCCACTCAACCGCGCAACGCCATGGATCCCCTTCCCGGTCCTTACGGACCGCCGGGGATGACACGGGCGGGTGAAAGAGCGGATGTCAAAGAGCAAGCATCATCGGCCTCGGGGGCTCGAGAGCCTCCGAGGGGGCATCCAGCGAGGGAAGCACGGGACGCGTTCGGCTTCGCGGTCCGAAAAGCGGGGCGCGCGAAAGATGTGTTCGGGACGGGAGATCCGCCCGGACTCAAATATCCAAACATAACTTCGTTCGAACGGCAATAGCTACCTGTTGACGAATTGAGATACGTATGAAGATACGTATAACGCGACGAAGGAGGCGGTTATGGCTTACATCAACCCAAAGGACGTCCAATCACCCAAGAGCCATTGGCACTTGTTCCAAGTGGTTCTTGATAAAGGACCGGGGCAAGGCGCCTACGCACTCGGCACTTGGGATGGCGAAAGGCGTATTGGCTTTCGTTGGAATGGATCAGATGAGAACCCTATCGGCAATCCTCAGAGCCGTGGTCTTCCAACTTGGACGATGCTCGACCCCGAATTGCACTCTCGCGTGATCGAGATTTTCCCGGCTGACCAACAGCCAATCGCCAAGGCGTATTTCGGTATCAAGTAGAGCGAACAGACGGCATCAGGAGTTGGAGAGGAAGGCTATGGAAGAGGGGGGTAATCGTAGGTGGTCCCAATGTGGAAGCCCTCTTCCGGTTCCTCTTCTATGCAGCCTCAGCCCTCGCTCTGAGCGCCCTAATATGGATTGTTGTGCCAGGGCTGATCGTAGGCGCTAGTGTTCTTATTGTCTGGAACGCATGGCGGCTCTTTCGGCCTGTTATCGTGCCGGTTGCTGTCGTCCTATTGATGGCTCTCAACCACGCCATACGCCTTGGAATTTTCATTGGAATAAGTTGGGGGCTGTGCCGATGGCTTTTCCCCTGAATCCCATCACCCATCCAACTTTCAACCGACTGGCTGAGAGGAGCGTCAAACGGCCAAGCTCCTCAAAACCGTCGATGGCAGAGTCTTCATTTACAATTTTGTGGACTTTCCACATTTTTCGGCCTTTAGTCTCTCGACGGCACCCCTCTGCCGGATAAACAGGTCACCATGCTGATCGCATTCAAGTTCAAGAACTTCCGATCCTTTTATGACGAGTCCGGACTGTCGTTGGTTGCAAACAAAGCTGACAAATCAATGCAGAGTTCGCTTCTCGATCCACGGCATGGGAAGCGGGTTCAATTTCGGTTGCTTCCAGCGATAGCCATTTACGGCGCGAATGCGGCGGGAAAGACAAACGTTCTCAAAGCGATAGACTACATGCGCGATGCAGTTACGATGTCTCAGGCTATATGGAAGCCAAATGCCGGAACCCGACTTCACCAGAACAGAAGCGCGAATGAGACTTCGGCAACTGTCTTCGAGATGGATTTCGTGGTTGACAATGTGCGTTACAACTACGGATTTTCGGCTAACTCAAGGTTCTTCGAGGAAGAGTGGCTTCTTGCGTACCCACTAGGGCGAGAGAGAGTTCTGTTCCGTCGTGAAACAAGAGCTAGTGGAAAAGGCGATTTCGCGACGCAAGTAAAATGCGGAGAAAATTTTAGTGGTGACGACCGCTACCTCGCCAACATAGAACAACGTACCCGCGAAAATAGCTTATTTTTATCTGCGGCGGCGCAGGATAATCAGGCCGAGTCCAGAGCCATATTTGAATGGTTTGAGGAATTTCTCGAAATACCCGAAATGGACGTGAACTTGGACTACTATAATTCTGCGCTTACGTCCCGTTTAGCTGAGGGTCATCAAGACTTCAAAGAAGCATTGCTTGCAATGCTGAAGACAGCCGATCCGAGCATTGAAGATTTAGAGGTTTCTGAGCGAGAAGGAGTCCCAATTCCAGAGACAGTCTTTCAAGCAATGGACACCCGTATGCAGTCATTCCTGCAAGAGGGGTTCAAGTACAACGTCAGTTTCATCCATAAAGATGAGGGACGGCTTATAACGCTGCCGCTGTCTGCGGAATCTAAGGGGCTACAGAAGATTTATTCCTTGGCTGCGAAGATACTTTTTGCTCTTAAGAGGGGTGAGGTACTTATAATTGATGAATTAGAAGCGAGTATGCATCCGCACCTTGCCCGACTAATAGTTGATCTTTTCCAAAACAGAGAGACAAACACGGGCGGCGCTCAGATAATATTCACGACTCATGACACAAATCTTCTTGATCAAACGCTCCTGCGGCGAGATCAAATTTGGTTTGTTGAAAAAGGCGGCTGTCGCTCAACTCTGTATTCGCTCTTGGAGTTTAGCCCACGTAAGGATGAGAGCTTAGAAAACGGCTACTTGCTTGGTCGGTACGGTGCCATCCCTGCCTTGGGGATGAAGGATAATTGGCTTTCGCGCCTTAGAGTCCCTGAAGATGCAGCGTAGTCGGTTCGTTGAGGGGCCGAGAAACCGCCTCGGATCACGCAAAATACAAAGACTACAAGGTAACGCCTCCCCTCGAAGAGGCAAAATTCTTGCCATTGCATATGATGGTGAGCGCACAGAAGACGATTATTTCAAAGGGTGGAAGCGAAGGCTTGGTACGCAAGGCATTGAACTTCGGCCCTTTTACATACAAAGTGGAGGCAATGCTTATAAGGCAGTTGCTGAGACCATCAGGCTCACTGATCCTGATCGTGAGGAAATCTGGTGTGTGTGCGACGCTGACGACACAACAACTAGGGACTTGAACAGGGCAATCGATCTTGCGAAGCAGAATAACATCAATCTCTGCCTATCTGTAAGGTGCTTCGAAGTATGGATTGCTTTGCATTGGGACAGAATATCGGTAGCGCCCCTCACTTGTGAGCGAGACGCTATAGCTCTGGTGCGTAAGCGTCACAAGAAGTACAGCAAAGACGCAAAGTACGTTCCGTTCACTGTGCTACATCCTCTCAGCAAAGCTGCTTGCGACAACGCTGAATGGCTAATTAAGCAAAACGTAGTAAATCCAGCGACATTGGTTCACCGTCTCGTCAGGAAGCTGATTGAGTTAGACGAGGCGTGATCCCCCGTAAATCTCAAATTCGGGAAGCTGATGAAATAATTGCCCACAATTTTAATACGGTCGGTCCGCCCTGTTTGGGAGAGGGAACGTCGGTTTAGTGCCTGAAGCAGTCATTAGAGCGTCGGACGAGAAAAGTGGATTTGCACTTTTGGGGCTGATCCGATGCTCCCTTCCTTTCAGGAGCGCATCGTTCGGGTCGCTGACGCTGACCTCTGGTTCCGCACGATCGCTAGCCTCCGACAACGATGATGAGCGACGGCAACATCTTGCTATTCAGGTTCATTGAACCAGCAAACAAAGACTCCTTTCACCCCTGCTGAGCCTGGTGCTCCTTCGTGGCCGCACATGCCTATCGGGTTACAGACTAGCCGGCATTTGACAGGCAGGTAAATGCCTGCACTTGACATGCAGGCGTTTACCTGCATATCGTGCTCCCATATACGAGTGAGACCGATGGATGCCGACAAGGTTTTCAAGGCGCTGGGCGACCCGACACGCAGAAAGCTGCTGGACCTTCTTTGTGAAAAAAACGGCCAGACGCTTGGCCAGCTTTGCGAAAAGCTGGACATGGCCCGGCAGTCCGCCACCCAGCACCTCGAGATGCTGGAGGCGGCCAATCTGGTGAGCACGGTCAGGCGTGGCCGGGAAAAGCTGCATTTCATCAACCCCGTGCCACTCCACGAGGTCTATGAACGATGGGTGCGGAAATTCGAGCGTCAGCGGCTCAGCCTGCTGCATGATCTGAAGAAAGAACTCGAAGGAGAGCAGAAATGACCAGAGAGACCACCAGCTTCGTTTACGTGACCTACATTCTCTCGACACCGGACAAGGTGTTCGAGGCCATAACGAAACCGGATATCGCACGGCGCTACTGGGGCCATGAGAACGTCTCCGACTGGAAGCCCGGATCGAAATGGGAGCATGTCCGCGCCAATGACGAACGCACCGTTGAACTCGTCGGCAAGGTCGTCGAGGCCTCGCCGCCGACCCGTCTGGTCATCACTTGGGCGAACGCGTCGCAGGCTGCCGACCCGGCAAGCTACAGCCGGGTGACGTTCGAGATCGAGGAATACGAGGCGATGGTCAGGCTCACCGTCACTCATGACGAGCTCGAAGCCGGCAGCGGGATGGCGAAGGGTATCAGCAAAGGCTGGCCGGTCGTACTTTCCAGCCTGAAATCCTTGCTGGAGACGGGCCGCGGCCTCGATGTTTTCGCCAAGCCGAAGGCAGCCTGATCGCTTGCGGTGCAACTGAGAAATCTGTCAGCGAGAGAATGACAATGACCAGGCGCTATACCGGCGGATGTGCGTGCGGCGCGATCCGGTTTGAGACGAGCAGCGAACCGATCTTCGAGAACCACTGCCAGTGCCGCGATTGCCAGAAACGCAGCGGCACGGGGCACGGATCCTATCTGACCTTCCCCCGCCGAGCGGAGGTGACCATTACGGGCGAGGCCAAGGGCTGGCGGGTGGCGGGCGACAGCGGCAACGAAAAACTCCACGCCTTCTGTCCGACTTGTGGAACGCCGGTCTACCTGACCTTTGCCGCCATGCCGGACCTGATCGCGGTCCACGCAGCCAGCCTTGACGATCCAGGTCAATTCAAGCCGCAGGTGGTCACATACAGCATCCGCGGCCACGCCTGGGACACGATGGATTCATCATTGCAGAAGTTCGAGCGGATGCCGACCGGCTAATTCCGCCAAGCGCAGGCGAAACTGCCGACAATGTCAGTCGGATGGCGATCCCGACACGAGATGGTCGGCACACGGTCGGCCACGACGGGGGCTGTCATCCTCAGCGCTGCCCATTGGTGAGGCGGTGCGGCCCGCATCGGTACCAGAATTGACAGCCCATCGTCTCTGCCTCATGGCAGAGCCATGCCGTTGACCTCTTCCTTCCGATCCTCCGGCGATGTCCTTGCCGACCGCCGCTACGAATATGCCGGCGCCGCCTTCGACGAGCGCGATTTCGAGGCTGCCGCCGATCTGGCCCGGCAGGTGCTGGAGCTTGCGCCGCGCTTTGCCCCGGCCCATGCCCTTCTGGGGCGCGCGGCGGCGGAGCTTGGCCTGCAGGGCGAGGCCGTGGACGCCCTGCGCCGGGCGCTGGAACTCGAGCCGGAGGATGTCCTGGGCGTCCGCCTCGATCTCGCCCGCCTGGGGGCTCTTCCGCCCGATGAGGCGATGACGGACAGCTATGTGCGGGCCCTGTTCGATGAATATGCGCCCAAGTTCGACCGGCATCTGACGAAGAGCTTAGGCTATCGCGGGCCGGAGCTGATCGCCGATGCGCTGCGTCGCGCCTGCTCCAGGCAGATCAGGGATGACCGGTTCGGACTCACCCTCGATCTCGGCTGCGGCACGGGCCTGATGGGGCAGGCGCTCGGCGGTTTATGTGAGGCGCTGGTCGGCGTCGATCTCTCGCCGCGCATGCTGGAGAAGGCGGCGAAGACGAAGCTCTACGACGAACTCCATCAAGGAGAACTCGTCTCTTTCCTGAAAGGGCGCGCCGATGCGAGAGCCGATCTCGTCGTAGCGGCGGATGTGTTCGTCTACATGGCGGCGCTCGACGATGCATTCCGCGAGGCGCGTCGCGTGTTGAAGCGCGAGGGGCTCTTCGCCTTCACGGTACAGGCGCATGAAGGCGAAGGCTTCCTTCTCGGGACTGATGCGCGCTACGCCCATAGCGAGAGCTATCTGCGAAAGCTCGCTGAAGAGAATGGCTTTGCGACGGTTATTCTGGAGCGGGTCTCGACCCGGGAAGATCGCGGCGTACCGGTTCCCGGGTCTCTCGTGGTGCTGCAGCGCTGATCTTTCAGCGGCTCACAACATTCGCTACCGCCTCGGAGTCTTTCTCGTCAAGAAGCCCTGCCGTCGCCCTCACCCTGAGGAGGATTGCGTGAGCAATCCGTCTCGAAGGGCGAGGGCGTCTCCAGCGCCCTCTGGAACCTCCTTCGAGACGCAGACTTCGTCTGCTCCTCAGGATGAGGACAGAGATCGAGGAAAAGGCCCTTCAGCAGGAGGAGCCTTGTCGGAGGCTGTTACTCAGCCCTCGTCGACGGGTGCGGCGCGCTCTCGTAGCAGCCGACCACCGACTGGTCGAAGTCGATGACCGAGCCGGTCATCATGCCGGATTCCGCGCTCGCCAGGAACGCGACCGCGCGGGCGACTTCCGCCGGTTCGAGCAGGCGGCCGAAGGGCTGCTCCTTCATGGCCTTTTCCAGCCAGCCATCCTGCGCGCCGTGATAGAGCCGCACGATTCTGTCCTCGCCCGGCGTGTTCATCCAGCCGATATTGAGGGCGTTCACGCGGATGCGCCAGGGCATCAGGCTGAAGGCGGCGTTCTTCGTCAGCGTCGCCAGGGCGCCTTTGGAGCCGCTATAGGCGGTGATGAAAGGCTGGCCGCCATGGGCCGACATGGACAGGATATTGACCATGGTGCCTTCGATCTTCTCGCGCCGCATGATCTTGGCCGCATCCTGCATCAGGAAGAACGGGGCGCGCACATTGACCGCGAACATGCGGTCGAACAGCTCCGGGCTCGTATCGAAGATCGTGCCGCGGTCGGTGATGCCGGCAGCGTTGACGAGAACGTCGACGCGTCCGAACGCGCTGTCGGCGCGGGCCACCACCTGGCGCGTGTCGTCCATGTTGGCGAGATCCGCCTTCACGAATTCCGTGCGGCAGCCCTGTGCCGTGATCTCCCGCGCCACGGCCTCGCCCCGCTCCGCGTTGCGGCCGCAGATGACGAGGCCTGCAGCCCCCCGTTCGGCGAGCGTGCGGGCAATGGTTTCTCCGAGGCCCTGCGTGCCGCCTGTCACGACGGCGATGGCATTCTTGAACTGGGCCGAGTTGGTCATTGGCGTTTCCTCCTGATGTTTTTAGTTGCCCCAAGCTGAAGGCATCTTGCGGAAGATGGCAAGGCGGCAAAGGATTGGCTTCACACCAGAAATTCAGCCTGCCGTAGCGAAACTCTTCCTCTCCGCTTATCTTGTAAGGGCATGTCCAAGGCGTCCGCATCCCTTCTCCCAAAAATCTTCAGGGACTGGTTCAAGAGCCGAGGCTGGGAGCCTCGCGAGCATCAGCTGCAGCTTCTCGCCAAGGCCGAGGCGGGCCGCTCGGTGCTGCTCGTGGCGCCCACGGGTGCGGGCAAGACACTGGCCGGCTTCCTGCCGAGCCTCGTGGAGCTGACGGAAATCGGACCACGCCGCAGCACGGCCCGGGAAGGCCGGGGGCTTCACACCCTCTACATCTCGCCCCTGAAGGCGCTCGCCACCGACATTGCCCGCAACCTCGAAGCGCCGGTTCAGGAGATGGGGCTTCCGATCCGCATCGAGACGCGCACGGGCGACACGCCGTCTCACAAGCGCGCACGCCAGATCGAGCGCCCGCCGGACATTCTGCTGACGACCCCGGAGCAGCTGGCGCTGCTTCTCGCCCATCGCGAGGCCGCGGACTTCTTCAAGGACCTGCGCCGCGTCGTGCTGGACGAGCTGCATTCGCTCGTCACCTCGAAGCGTGGCGATCTTCTGTCGCTCGGTCTCGCGCGGCTTATGAACCTGGCTCCGCAGGCGACGTCCGTCGGGTTGTCGGCGACCGTGCGCGAGCCGGACGATCTGCGGCGCTATCTGGTGCCTCAATGTGCGTCGCCCACCTCTCCCTTGAGGGGGGAGGGTCAAGACAGGCTCGCCGATCTCGTCGTGGTCAAAGGCGGTGCGCAGCCCGACATCCGCATGCTCGAACTCGATGAGCCTCTGCCGCTTGCAGGCCACACGGCCTCTCTGTCGATGCCGTCGATCTATGAACTCATCAGGCAGCACAAGACGACGCTGGTGTTCGTCAACACACGCCTGCAGGCGGAATACACGTTTCAGGAACTCTGGAAGCTCAACGACGACGGTCTGGCCATCGCGCTCCATCACGGCTCGCTCGACGTCACGCAGCGCCGCCGCGTGGAAGAGGCGATGGCGGCGGGAAAACTCAAGGCCGTCGTGTGTACCGCGACCCTCGATCTCGGCATCGACTGGGGCGATGTGGATCTCGTGGTGAATGTGGGCGCGCCGAAAGGGGCATCACGCATCATGCAGCGCATCGGCCGCTCGAACCACCGCATGGATGAACCGTCGCAGGCCTATCTCGTACCGGCCAATCGCTTCGAGATCCTGGAATGCCGCGCGGCTTTGGATGCCGTGCACGAGGCGGCGCAGGACACGCCCGATGCCCGCATCGGCGCGCTCGACGTGCTCTGCCAGCACATCCTCGGCATGGCCTGCGCCGACCCGTTCAAGCTCGAGGATCTCTACGAGGAAGTGCGTTCGGCTGCGCCGTATGCGGGTCTGACCTGGGAGGATTTCGAGGCCTGCGTGGCGTTCGTCGCCACCGGCGGCTATGCCCTTCGCGCCTATGAGCGCTTCGCCAAGATCGTGAAGGGCAATGACGGTCTCTGGCGCGTGCGTGACGCCAGGATAGCGCAGCAATATCGCCTGAATGTCGGCACGATCGTCGAAGCCACGATGATCAAGGTGCGCCTCGGCAAGACGTCCCGCGCAAGGCCCGGCACCGTGCTGCCGCGTGGAAAAATTCTCGGCGAGATCGAGGAATATTTCGCCGAGACGCTGACGCCCGGAGACACCTTTCTCTTCGCGGGCGAGGTGCTGCGGTTCGAAGGCATCGCGGAAGACGAGGTGCTGGTCACGCGCGCTGCTTCCGGCACGGACCCGATGATCCCGTCCTATGAGGGCGGGAAGTTTCCGCTCTCCACCTTTCTCGCCGCGCGTGTGCGAGAGATTCTCGCCGATCCCTTCGAGTGGGATCGTCTGCCGCCGCAGATGACGGAATGGCTGCTGCAGCAGCGCCGCCGGTCCATCGTGCCGGGGCCGCGCGATCTTTTGGTCGAGACATTCCCGCGCGGCAATCGCTTCTACATGACCTGTTTTCCCTTCGAGGGGCGTCTCGCGCACCAGACGCTCGGCATGCTGCTGACAAGACGTCTGGAGCGGGCGCGCCTGAAGCCGCTTGGCTTTGTCGCAAACGATTACGGCATCGCGGTCTATGCCTCGAGCGACATCGCCGCTCGCGCCGCGCGGGAGCCCGGCTTCATGGACGAGCTCTTCTCCGAGGACATGCTGGGCGACGACCTGGAGGATTGGCTCGCCGAATCCGCCCTCATGAAGCGTACCTTCCGCCAATGCGCCGTGATCGCGGGCCTCATCGAGCGCCGCTTCCCGGGGGAGCAGAAGACGGGGCGGCAGGTCACGATCTCGACCGATCTCGTCTATGACGTGCTGCGCAAGCACGAGCCCGACCATGTGCTGCTGCGCGCCGCGCGGGCGGATGCGGCAACGGGACTCCTGGACGTGAGGCGCCTTAGCATGATGCTTGCCCGCATCCGGGGGCGAATCATCCACAAACCGCTCGACCGGGTTTCTCCTTTGAGCGTGTCCGTCATGCTGGAGATCGGCCGCGAGCGCGTCTATAGCGACAATGCGGACGAGATTCTGGCCGAGGCGGAAGCAGCGCTTCTCGACGAGGCTTTGGCGTGACGGCATTGCGTAAGAACAAACAGACAACGCACGAAATCGAGCTGGCGGGGCAGCTGGCCCTCCTGGATCCGTCCGGAGGCCTCTATCTGCCCGCGCAGGATGCGCTTCTCGTGGCCGATCTGCATTTCGAGAAGGGATCTTCCTTCGCGCGTCGCGGCATGATGCTGCCTCCTTACGACACGCGCGAGACCTTGAGCGCGCTGTCGGATGTGGTGTCGCGCTTCAACCCGCGTGTCGTCATCGCGCTCGGCGACAGCTTCCACGACATCGGCGGGCCCGATCGGCTGGGCGACGAGGAGCGCTCCACTCTGTCCGGTGTGCAGGCCGGCCGCGAGTGGATCTGGGTGACGGGCAATCACGACCGCATCCTGCCGGAGAGCATCGGAGGCCAGGTGGTGGAGGAGATGAGCTTAAGCTCGCTCACCCTGCGCCATGAACCTGTTGCGGGAGAGCAGGCGGAAGTGGCAGGCCATCTGCATCCCGTCGGCAAGGTGGTGATGCGCGGACGCGCCACGCGCCGCCGCTGCTTCCTGACGGACGGCACACGCTGCGTCATGCCGGCTCTCGGCGCCTATGCGGGCGGCCTCAATGCCTGCGATGCCGCTTTCAAGCCGCTCTTCCCGAACGGCTTCACGGCCCATCTCATCGGCACGGAGCGCATCTTCGCCATCGCGAAGGCGATGCTCTGCCGCGATTAGTCCCGCCGGAAGATCACGCTGGCGAGCCAGCCGAAGAAGATGGCGATCAGCGCGGTGCCGATCCCGTAGACAAGCGACCAGTCGCGCGCGACGGAACCGATCTGCTCCTCGAAGTCCGTTTTGACCAGCTCGAAATGGGTGATCGTGCTGGCCAGGATCACCGTGTCGGCAAAGAGGGTGACTTCCACGCTGTAATCGCCGGGCGGGGCTGTCGCCGGGAGTGGGATGCTCGCCCGGAAGATATCGTCCGTCAGGAAGGTCACCCCGCGCTCGTCTTCCAGATAGAGACCTTCCTGGGCCTTGAGCCGATAGAGTGCCTCCCGGAACTGCTTGTCTGCGCCGGCTCCGCGCTCGTTGGTGAAATCCGGCGCGTTAATGACGGCTCGAAGACCGATCTTCTGACGCTGGCGCAATTGAACGCTCGTGATCTCCTCGATGGATCGCGATGTGAGAACGCTCAAATAGGCAGGGGCTTGCGGGAACTTCTGCTGCTCCTGGTTGATCCAGATGGGACCCAGCCGCTCCTTCTCGCGGACGACCAGGAACTGACGGGGTCCGCGAACTGTGACGACCACGTCATAGCCCGTGGCGCGGGCGACGGTTTGCGCGTCCCGCTCAATGGCGCCGAACACGGCAATGGATGTGCCCGTATAGTTGGAGTTGATGAGGACGCGGTGGTTCGAGAGCGACGTGATCAGGGTTTCCGCCGAGGCGCAGGTGATGGAGGCCAACACGATCAGGAGGAGGGCAGAGCATCGGACCCAAAAGTGGGGGGCACTTTTGGGGTCAATCCGATGCTTCCTTCCTTCAGGAGCCCTCACTGGCGCACCTCCTGCACGGTGATCGAGAACGGCTCCTCCGGTTGGAGGACGAGTTCGAGCGCAAAGCGCAGGCCCACAGCCAACAGCAGGATAGCGAGCAGGAAGCGAAACAGTTCCGCTCTCAAGTTACGTCCGATGCGTGCCCCGAACTGTGCGCCAAAGACACCGCCGATGATGAGCAGGATCGCCAGAACCATGTCGACAGCCTGGTTCTGCACTGCATGCAGGATGAGAGCGACGAGGGTCGTGCAGACGATCTGGAACTGGGAGGTGCCCACGACCACGTTGGTGGGAACGCGAAAGATATACAGAAGCGCCGGCACGACGATGAACCCGCCACCGATGCCGAGCAGGGCGCCCGCAAAGCCGATGAAGAGCGAAAGGCCGAGGATCGGAATGACGCTCACGTAAAGTTTGGAGCGGTAAAAGCGCATCCGCAACGGCCAGCCGAGATAGGGAGCGTGCTCGCCCGCCTGCCGACGCAAACGCACGGTGCCGCCCCGCCGCTTTGTCCAGAACTCCCGAATGCTCTCTTTCAGCATCAGGCTTCCGACGACGGTAAAGAGCGTCACGTAGGAGACGACGATGACGAGATCGAGCAGTCCCGCCCGCCGGGCGGCCGCAAAGAACCACACGCCGAGCGCCGAGCCGACGAAGCCCCCGGCGACCAGGATTGCGCCGAGCTTGTGGTCGAGCGCATTGCGCCGGATCGCGCCGAGCACGCTGGTTGTCGAGGAGGCGACGATCTGGGCCGATTGGGTCGCCACGGCCACGGCCGGGGGGATGCCGAGAAAGATCAGGAGCGGCGTCATGAGAAACCCGCCGCCGATGCCGAAGAGGCCCGAAATGAAGCCGACCGCCGCACCCATCCCGAGGATGAGAAGAACGCTCACGGGCATTTCAGCGATCGGCAGATAGATTTGCAATCCGGATCCCCTTGAGCCGGTGCAGGCACGGCGTGGTTACAATGATGCACGGAGCGGTTTAAAGGACATTTAAAGGACGAGTGCTGAACGTAAGCTGACCGCTTCCGCTCCCCGTCAACTCCTGTTGCCTTGAGTTCGATCCAGAGCGGCCGTCTGACCAGCCGCAGACGCAGGCGCTTCGTTGGCCACAGGATCGACGGGGCGAGGATGCCACTGCTCCAGGGATCCCTTCACCGCCGTCAGTTCGGCAGCGCTCAGACGACCGGCGAGCTCGTCCCGCTTCTTGGCGGCGTCCGGGTCGCCTTGAGCGGCGGCCAGGGCGAACCACTTGTAGGCCTTGGGGAGATCCTGCTTCGTTCCGAAGCCGCGGGTGAGAAGGACGCCCATGTTGAACTGGCTATCCTTGAGACCGGCTTCGGCGGCTTCATTGTACCAGCGGAGAGCTGCGGCGTAATCCGGCTTGCCGTTCCAGCCCGAGGCGAGGAGCGTGGCGAGGTTGTGCATGGCGCGGATGTTGCCGCCCTGGGCCGCCCGCTCGTACCACATGAGGGCCTGCTTCGGGTCAGGCGCGATGCCGATGCCCTTCTCCATGATCATCGCCAAGCGCTCCTGCGCCGGGGGAAACCCGGCCTGGGCTGCCCGTTCATAGAGGTGAATTGCGAGGATCATATCCCGGGGCATGTCGCGGCCCTCCGCCGCGCGGGACGCAACGGTGTAAATCGCTGTCGCATCGCCTGCGAGTGCAGCCTGCCTGAGAACGGTCGGAACCTGAGCCGGGATTTCATGAACAGTTGCAGGATCAATCCGGAACTTTGCGGTCGCGGGCAGGGTCGGGGTTGCGGGCGCCGCAAGGCTCGACGGCTGGAAGAGATTCGTTCTGTCCGGAGAAGCGGTGATGCTGCCGGTCTGTGCGGTGACCTCGTGCGGCTTCGCCGTGACGAGAGGAATCGGTGCCGGTTCGATGCGCTTCTCGGAGGAAATCAGGGACAGGGGCGAGGGAACAAGTCCGCTGGAGATGATCTGCGCCGTTCCTGTCGCCAGGATCGCGAGACCGAGACCGAGAAGAAGCGAGCGGCGATGAGTCTCGATGCTTCTGCGGATCCGCTCGATGAGGGAGGCCGGCGTGTTGGATGCGAATTCTTCCGCGTCAATGGCCTCGATCTCGCCGGCACTCATTTCATCCTGTGGCTGAGGCGTGGAGAAGGTGAGATCGGCTTTGTCGGCCTGCGCGGCCCGGCGCGCGGCCGCGATGAAGCCTGCGCGCACATTGCCAAGTTCCGCCTCATCGATGGTAGGCGGATTGACCACGGCCTCCGAGGCTTGCGGTTTCGCATTATCGTCAGGGCGCGTCGTCGTGACTTCTTCGATTTGGGACAGGGTGACGGCATGCAGTCGGCGGACGGCTGCTTCCAAACGGTCGGCAGGCTTCATCTGCTCGGGGGAGGCGGTGACGCTCGCCTGAGCGATCGGGCCGGATGCATGATGGGCAATAACGCCTTGCTCGGGGAAGCGCGCAACAAGCGTTTCCAAGGCATCGTGAATGGTCCGCAGGGTCTCCTGGGTCTTCTTGTCGGCGCGGTTATGCAGAGCCTTCAACTCCACGAAGCCCTGTTTCAGCGCATCGAAGTCGCTCGGGTCAGGCAGGTTCGGCTGCAAATTCTTCAGCGCTGCTTTTGCGGCACGCTCCGCAATATCGGCGGCATCGTTCTGCAGATTGCGAAGATGACTTGTCGTCTCTTCAAGAACCTTCTGCAGAGGCTCGTCCGATTTTTCCGCCAGGCGCTCGGCAAGGGAGGCGATCTGCTGCTCGAGCGTATCGAGACTTGAAGGTTTGAGAGGGACGCGATCGAGCTTCTCGTCGATCGTGCGCAGCATCGCTTCCACCGACGCAGTGTCCGCCTGCTGGCCGACCTGACGCAGTTCCTCCTCGATCCTGTCGAAGCGCTTCATCAGCGGCTCGTGCGAAGGAGTTTCCTTCTCTGCTACAGCCTGAACCTGCGCCGACAAGCGCGCAATCATGGCATTGAGGGCATCGTTTCGCGCAAAGCGGTCCTCGGACAGGCTTGCCATGCTCTCGGTCAGAACCACCAGCTGATCGGTGATCGGATCGAGATCCACGGGTTCGGGTGCAGGCCGGTTCACGAGGGCTGCGAGATTGCGGCGCATGCCCTCAAGCTGCGCGGAGACGTCGTTCGCCTCCTGGGCTTCGACGGCGCGGTTGAGGGCTGTGCAGACGGTTTCGAGCGAGGTCTTGAGCGAGGAGAAATCGTTGCGTCCGACCTGATGGATGCGCAGATCTGCGATCTGGCGGCCGAGGGTCGAGACTTCTTCCGAAAGGCGCTCGATCTGGCGAGGCTCGGCGCGCTGGGACAGATCATGTCGCATGTCCACGATCTGGCTGCTGAGAAAGTCGATCACGGTGCGGTCGACGCCGGTCTCGGCGATCCTGTCGATCTTGGCTTTGAGCTGGTCGATCTCGCCGCCGATGCGCCCGTGCAGGCCATCGTTGACCTCTCCCGACAGAGCCTGGATCTGACGGTAGAGAGCCGCCGTGGATTGAGCGAGGATCAGGAGATCCTTGCTGGCGGAACCCTGGCCCATGTTCTGAACGATGTCCCTGGCGATGTCTTTCAGAGCGTGGTCGAGTTCGGCGATTTCCTCGCGGGTAGCGAGGTTGTCCATGCTCGTGCGCAGCCGCTCGATCTCGACGCGGATTGCGCCGACGACAGGCAGCCATGTCCTGTCGGGTTGCGCCTGACGCTCGGCCACCGCTTGACGCTCGACCGTGTCGAGGCGGTTCTTCAAGGTGGAGAGAGCCTGCGAGAGGGCCGTGGCCATGCGGTCCTGATGATCCGCCGAGGCGCGTGCCGTCTCGTTCAGGCGCTCCTCGGTCTGCTCGATCCAGCTCGCCATGGATTCAAGCGCGATCGCGGTGCGGGAGGCGTGGTCCTGAGCTTGGCGCTCGCTCTCCGCCGTCACCGCTGCCATCAAGGCCTCCAGGTTCCGCTCCAGTTCGGGGCGGGCGGCTTTCGCGGGGCGGGGCATGGCGGTGCCGAGATCCTGGCCTGCAGGCTTGCGCTCCTGGGCAGGCGAGGCGCGTCTTTCGTCCGTGGCGCCTCGTGCGGACCCAGCGGGCCGCGCTAGCGAAAAGTGGGCCCAGTTTTCGCTGACGCGGCCCTGCGGGTCACTGGCGTGGCTCTTCGGGTCACCGACGCGGACCTCCGGTTCCGTGTCCGACGATGCGCCAGTTGAGAAGGGAGCATCGGATTGAATCCCAAAAGTGGATTCCACTTTTGGGTCCGAGGCCTTGGCGGCCAAAAAGGCCGCGGCCCATTCCTCAAGGCTCAATCCTGCTTGGCGGGCGGCGGCTTTGACCAGTTCGCGGGCGTCAAGGTCCAGATCGTCGAGGTTCGAATGGACGTGTCGTCTCATGGCCGCGCTCGCGGGGATACTATGAACTCTCCCGGCTGGCGTCAGGCCCCCTCCCTCTGCCAACCGTGACGGTCATGAACCTAGGATTGAAGGCGAATCACTTGGCCTCCAGGTCATCGAGCCGACGGCGCAGCTTTCGTCGAACGTAGTAAAAAAGCTGTTAAGCGCTGGGGGTTAGTCCGAGTAACCCCCTCTGAACGGGCAGTTTCCCCTCAGGTGATTGCAAGAAAAACCGCTTCCCATTGCCTAAGGAACGGCCTGTGGTCTGGAGCCCTTGCAACCAACATGTTGTGTGTTCTATCATAACATTACAAGTAAAGGTGCAGATGCACTGGATTAAAAGAACAAACAACTGATGGGGGTCATTCGATGAACCAAAATGCAGCTGGTTCCAATCCTAACGAAATGGGTGACGGCACGAAGTCTTTCTCGATTGGCGATCTCGCCCGCGAATTCGGCGTGACGCTGCGCACCCTGCGCTTCTACGAAGACCGCGGCCTTCTCTCTCCCCGCCGCGACGGCACCGTCCGCATCTACGATGCTCGCGACCGTGAGCGCCTCTCCGTTATCCTGAAGGGGAAGCAACTCGGTTTTACCCTCACCGAGATCCGCGCCATGCTGGCCGAGGAGCGCTCGGCGAACGGCCCGGCCATGAACCTCAAGCTCTCTCTCGATCAGGTCGAAGATCAGATCCGCCATCTCGAGCAGCAGAAGATCGAGATCGAAGAGGCTCTCAGGGAACTCCAGACGCGCCGCACCAATCTAGCCGCCGCAGCCTAAAGCATTCTTCGGCGAAGTTGACCGGCTCGCCGTTAAAAATTGCGGCACAGCAAAGAAGAGAGCTGTTCCCATGCCAAGGGAAACAGTTCGAGAGGAGAACCAGCTCGAGAGCCGGCACCTTCCTCAATTCCTTTCTCGATGCGCCTGGTGGCTGAGGGTGTGGTCGCCCGACGCCTCCGGGCGCATCCGCTTTCGAAGGCCCTCTAAACGTGAAGGGGCTCGCGTGAGAGATCTTCTCCGCTGCGGAAGCCGAGGCGACCTTCCGGAGAGGAGGGAATTCAGGGGGAGGGCTTGGACGTCCCCGACTTTCGTCTGTGTCGCACGAGATTTTGTGCCCTACCTCTTCCCAAGAGGAACAGATAGTTTATATGTGAACTATCTGTTGGATTGGCCGGGCGCCTTTCGGGGCTGCCGCCATCCGTTTCGGAGGAAGAGCGAATGCCGATTTACAAGGCCCCTGTCGAAGACGTCATGTTCCTCTTGAATGATGTCTTCCCCATCCAGCGCCACAACAATCTGCCCGGCTTTGCCGATGCGACGCCGGATGTGGTTGAGGCGATCCTCGCCGAGGGCGCCAAGCTCTGCGAGGAGGTGTTCGCGCCCCTCAATCTCACGGGCGACCAGGAGGGATGCACCCGCAACGCGGATGGCTCGGTGACGACGCCGAAGGGCTTCAGGCAAGCTTATGAGGCCTATGCCGCCGGCGGCTGGATGGGCCTATCCGCGCCTGAGGAATACGGCGGCCAGGGACTGCCCTCCGTCCTGAATACCGTGATGCAGGAATTCATCTCCTCGGCGAACTTGGCGCTCGGCATGTATCCGGGCCTGACGCAAGGCGCCATCGCGGCGCTCCTGGTGCACGGCACCGAAGAGCAGAAGCGCACCTATCTGCCGAAGATGATCGAGGGCGCCTGGACCGGCACCATGAACCTCACCGAGCCCCATTGCGGCACGGATCTGGGCCTGCTCAAGACAAAGGCCGTTCCGAACGGCGACGGCTCCTATGCCATTTCCGGCACCAAGATCTTCATCTCCGCCGGCGAGCACGACATGGCGGACAACATCGTCCATCTCGTTCTCGCGCGCATCGAAGGCGCGCCTTCCGGCACCAAGGGCATCTCGCTCTTCGTCGTGCCGAAATTCCTCGTGAAGGACGATGGCTCGCTGGGCGAGAGGAACGGCGTCTCCTGCGGCTCGCTCGAGCACAAGATGGGCATTCACGGCAACGCCACCTGCGTCATGAACTATGACGGCGCAAAGGGCTGGCTCGTGGGCGAGGAGAACCGCGGCCTGAACGCCATGTTCGTGATGATGAACGAAGCGCGTCTCGCGGTCGGCGTGCAGGGGCTCTCGCAATCCGAAGTCGCCTATCAGAACGCCGTCGCCTATGCGAAGGATCGCCTCCAGGGCCGCTCGCTCACCGGACCGAAATTCCCCGACAAGCCCGCCGATCCGATCATCGTGCATCCGGACGTGCGCCGCACGCTTCTCTCCATCAAGTCCTTCAACGAGGCGGCGCGCGCGCTCATCGTCTGGACCGGATTGAACAGTGACATCGCGCATCGCTCTTCGGATGAGGCGCAGCGTCAGGCGGCTGAGGATTTCATGGGACTCCTGACGCCGGTGGTGAAGGGCGTGCTCACCGATCTCGGCTTCGAGAACGCCGTGAAGGCGCAGCAGATGTTCGGCGGTCACGGCTATATCGAGGAATGGGGCATGTCGCAGTTCGTGCGCGATGCCCGCATCACCATGATCTACGAGGGCGCGAACGGCATCCAGGCCATGGATCTCGTCGGCCGCAAATTGGCCAAGGACGGCGGCCGCGCCGTCATGGCCTTCTTCAGCGAGGTGGGCGCCTTCTGCCAGGAAAACGCGGGCGACGAGAACCTGAAGGGCTTCATCGCGCCCCTGCAGCAGGGGCTCGGTCATCTGCAGCAGGCCACCATGTGGTTCATGCAGAACGCGATGGCAAAGCCCGACAACGCAGGGGCCGGCGCGACAGACTACATGCACCTCTTCGGCACCGTCGCGATGGGTTACATGTGGGCCAAAATGGCGAAGGCCGCGCACGCTAAGAAAGCGCAAGGCAATGGTACACCTGAGACGATGGATGCAAAACTGCTGACAGGCCGCTTCTTCATGGAGCGTATGATGCCGGAGACCGGCGTGCGCCTGGCCCGCATTTCGTCCGGCGCGGATGCCACCATGGCGATGCCCGTGGAATCTTTTTAAACGACGCGAAGAACTTGGGAGGCCCTCATGGCCGATGCTTTTATCTATGACGCCGTTCGCACCCCGCGCGGGCGCGGCAAGCCGGACGGCTCGCTTCACGAGGTGCCCACCGTCGATCTCGCCGTCACGGCACTCGATGCCATCCGCAAGCGCAACGATCTCGATCCGATGCTGGTGGAGGATGTGGTGCTCGGCTGCGTCGATCCGGTCGGCGAGGCGGGCGGCGACATCGCCCGTGCAGCGGCCCTCAAGGCCGGCTTCGGCAAGGAAGTGCCCGGCGTGCAGATCAATCGCTTCTGCGCCTCAGGACTCGACGCGGTCAATCTCGCCGCAGCGCAGGTCATGTCGGGCATGAAGGATATCGCCATCGGCGGCGGTGTCGAATCCATGAGCCGCGTCGGCATGGGCGCGTCCGGCGGCGCATGGCCGGTCGACCCCGGCATCGCCATTTCCAACTACTTCCTGCCGCAGGGCATCTCGGCGGATCTCATCGCCACGAAATACGGCTTCACCCGCGACGACGTCGATGCCTATGCGGTTGAGTCGCAGAAGCGCGCGGCAAAGGCCTGGGACGAGGGACGCTTTGCGAAGTCCGTCGTGCCAGTGAAGGACGTGAACGGTCTTACAATCCTGGCCAAGGACGAGCACATGCGCCCCGGCACCGACATGCAGTCGCTCGGCCAGCTGAAAGCGGCCTTCGTGCAGATGGGCGAAATGGGCGGCTTCGATGCAGTGGCGATTGCAGCGCATCCGGATGTGGAGTTCATCGACCACGTGCACCATGCGGGCAATTCCTCCGGTATCGTGGACGGCGCGTCCGCCGTGCTCATCGGCTCAAAAGAAGGCGGCACGAAGATGGGGTGTAAGGCCCGCGCGCGCCTGAAAGGTTTCGCCTCCATCGGCTCCGATCTCGCCCTCATGCTCACCGGGCCCATCGACGTGTCGGAGCTCGCGCTTAAAAAGGCAGGCATGACGAAGGATGACATCGATCTCTTCGAGATCAACGAGGCGTTCTCCGCCGTGGTGCTGCGCTACATCCAGGCGCTCGATCTCGATCCGGCGAAGGTCAACGTGAACGGTGGCGCGATCGCCATGGGCCATCCGCTCGGCGCCACCGGCGCCATGATCCTCGGCACGGTGCTCGACGAACTGGAGCGCACCGACAAGCAGACGGCCTTGATCACGCTCTGCGTTGCCGCCGGCATGGGCACGGCTGCCATCATCGAGCGGGTTTGAGGAAACACAACGCCAGCATCCTCATCCTGAGGAGGCGCGAAGCGCCGTCTCGAAGGACGAGGCGGATCAGATGCACACTGGATCATCCTTCGAGACGCCCGCCGAGGCGGGCTCCTCAGGATGAGGTCCGAGGGAGGATTAAGATGAACTTCGCTAATTTCCGCTTCGAGGTCGATGCCGACGGCATTGCGCTCGCCACCTGGGACATGCAGGACCGCTCCATGAACGTCATCACCCCGCAGGTGATGGACGAGCTGTCCCAGATCGTCGAAAAGGTTGCCGGTGACGAAGCCATCAAAGGCTGCGTCATCACGTCTGGCAAGGAATCTTTCTCGGGCGGTGCGGACCTCACCATGCTCCAATCCTCCAACGCGCAATATCTGCGGCTTGCCAAGGAGAAGGGCGAGGAGGCAGCGACTGCGTTCCTCTTCGAAGAGTCGCGAAAGCTCTCGCTGCTCTATCGCCGGTTGGAGACCTGCGGCAAGCCGTTCGCGATTGCGATCCATGGCGTGTGTCTCGGCGGCGCCTTCGAGTTGGCGCTTGCCTGCCATTTCCGTGTTCTGTCCGATGTCGATTCCACCCGCGTCGGCCTGCCCGAGGTGAAGGTCGGTCTCTTCCCTGGCGCTGGCGGCACGCAGCGCGTGGCGCGTCTGATGCAGACCGGCGACGCCCTGCAGATGCTCTTCAAGGGCGAGCAGCTCCGTCCGCTCATGGCGCGCAACATGGGCCTTGTCCATGCCGTCGCGCCGCGCGATCAGATCGTGCAGACGGCGAAAGACTGGATCAGGAACGGCGGATCGGCCGTCGCGCCGTGGGACCAGAAGGGCTTCAAGCTGCCCTCGAACAAGGTCTATTCCGCCGCCGGCATGCAGATCTGGCCTCCGGCCAATGCCATCTATCGTCGCGAGACGCAGGACAATTACCCGGCGATCCGCGCGATCCTGGAAACGGTCTACCAGGGCCTGCAGCTGCCGATGGATCTCGCCTTGAGGGTGGAGTCGCGCTGGTTCGCCAAGATCCTGCGCTCAAAGGAAGCGGCGGCGATGATCCGCACCCTCTTCATCTCCATGCAGGACCTGAACAAGGGCGCGCGCCGTCCGAAAGATGTGCCGCCGACGACCATCAGGAAGGTCGGCGTGGTCGGTGCGGGCTTCATGGGCGCGAGCGTGGCCTATGTCACCGCCAATGCGGGTCTCGAGGTGGTGCTGATCGACCGCGACGTGGAGGCTGCGGAGAAGGGCAAGGCCCATTCGCACAAGCTCATGTCCGATCAGATCATGAAGGGTCGTGCCAAGACGGCTGATCGCGACGCGCTGCTCGGGCGCATCAAGGCAAGCGCCGATTACAGCGACCTTGCCGATTGCGATCTCGTGATCGAGGCCGTGTTCGAGGATCCGGCGGTGAAGGCCGAGGTGATCCGGAAGGTGGAGGCTGCGATCCGTCCGGATTGCATTTTCGCCTCCAACACCTCGACGCTGCCGATTACCGGCCTTGCCAGGAACTCCGGGAATGCGGGCCAGTTCATCGGCATCCACTTCTTCTCGCCGGTCGAGAAGATGATGCTCGTCGAGATCATCATGGGCAAGGAGACAGGCGATAAGGCGCTCGCCACGGCGCTCGATTACGTGCGCCTGATCAGGAAGACGCCCATCGTCGTCAACGATTCACGCGGCTTCTTCGCCAACCGTTGCGTGCTGGCCTACATTCTCGAGGGCCATCTCATGTTCACGGAGGGCTTGCCTGCCGCGATGATCGAGCAGGCGGGCAAACAGGCCGGCATGCCGGTCGGCCCGCTTTCGCTCAACGACGAGGTCGGCGTCGATCTCGGCCTCAAGATCCTCAAGGCCACGAAGGCGCAGCTGGGCGATGCCGCCATCGTCCCGCAGCAGGAGGAGCTGCTGACAATTCTCGTGGAGAAGGAGGGCCGCCTCGGACGCAAGAACCGGAAAGGATTCTACGATTATCCGGAGAGCGGCCAGAAGCGTCTGTGGCCGAGGCTGAAGGAGCTTCAGTCGAAGCATGTGGAGCCGGAGCTCGTCGACATGCAGGAGTTGAAGCAGCGCCTTCTCGTGACGCAGGCTCTCGAAGCCGCGCGCACCTTCGAGGAAGGCGTCGTCACCGATCCGCGCGAGGCGGATGTCGGCTCGATCCTCGGCTTCGGCTTCGCGCCTTATACAGGCGGTGCCTTGTCCTACATCGACTTCATGGGTGCGAAGGCCTTCGTGGAACTGTGCCAAAGGCTGCAGGCCCGGCATGGCGAGCGCTTCGCCCCGCCGAAGCTGCTTCTCGACATGGCCGCTTCCGGTGAGACCTTCTACGGCCGCGCCGCGGCGAAGAAGGCGGCTTGAGCATGGCGCTTCGTCATCCCCGGCCTTATGCCGGGGATCCACGTCTTGGGAAACGCCGCACCATAAAGACGTGGAAGCCCGCGACAAGCGCGGGCATGACGGGTGAACGGCCATGACCGAAGGGATAGGACAAGGCTATCTTGACCGATGCCTCGCAGCATCGCATGGCGAGAAGACGGACACGAAGGAGCCTTTGCCATGAAGCCGCACTTTGCCATGATGGCGGCCTACAATGCCTGGTGCAACGCGCGCCTCTATGAGGCGGCCGCGCAGCTGTCGGATGAGGATTACCGTGCGGATCGCGGGGCGTTCTTCAAGTCCCTGCATGGCACGTTGAACCATATCCTCGTGGCGGACCGCATCTGGTTGAAACGCTTCACGGGAGAGGGAGAGGTCGCGAACCGGCTCGATGCGATTCTGTTCGAGAGCCTGTCCGATCTCCGGCAAGCGCGCCGGAAGGAGGACGAGCGGATCGTTGCCTATATCGATGGCTTGTCCGAGGCCGATCTCGCAGGAAAGATCCGCTATCGGACGATGTCGAGCCCGACCGAGATCGAACAGCCTCTGGCTCCGGCTCTCATGCACTTCTTCAATCACCAGACCCATCATCGCGGCCAGGCCCATTGCCTGCTGACCGGCTTCGGTCTCGATGCGCCGTCTCTCGATCTCATCGCATTTCAGCGCATCAGCGGAATGGGCATGGCATGAATCTGTGGCTGCGCGTTCTTCATCTCGTCATCGCTTCGTTCTACAGAGCAAAGCTCGATCCGGTGAAGGACGTCTCGCGCCTCACATTCCGGGTGTGGCCGCACGATCTCGATACATCGCTGCATATGAACAACGGGCGCTACTGGACTCTCATGGATCTGGGACGCACGGATATCATGATCCGCTCACGCCTGTGGCGCCCCGTTCTCAAGCATGGCTGGGTTCCCGTGGTGAATGCAGGCCAGATCCGGTTCCGGCGCGAGATGCGGCTGTTTCAGCCCTTCACCCTGGAGACGCGCATTCTCACCTGGTCCGAGGGGCATGTGGTGATGGAGCACCGGCTGGTCTCGAAAGCCAGGGACGGAAGCCCGATTCTCAATGCCATCGCGCTGGTCAGGGCGGGCCTCTATGACCGGAAGGAGCGCTGCTTCGTTTCCATGGACCGCCTCCTGTCGGAAATCGGCCTGCAGGCGGAGCCTCCTGTGGCTGCGCCCGAGGTCGAGGCGTTTCTTCATGCAGAAGAGACGTTGAAGAGAGCGGCATGATGGTTCAAGGTTAGGCCCATCTTCCTTTGACCCGAACCGTGAAGCTTGGAACCCATGCCCCGCGTCATCGACTATTATTTCTCGCTCGTGAGCCCCTGGGCCTATATCGGCCATGCTCCCTTCATGGAGATCGTGCAGCGGCACGGGGCTGAGGTGAACTTCAAGCCCGTGTTCCTGGGCCGCGTCTTCTCCGAGACCGGCGGTCTGCCGCTGCCTCAGCGCCACCCCGCCCGGCAGCGCTATCGTCTCGTCGAGCTCCAGCGCTGGCGCGAAAAGCGTGGGTTGTCCTTCTCCATCAGCCCGAAGCATTGGCCCTTCGATGTGAACCTGGCCGATCGCACCGTGATTGCGATCACGACCACTGGCAAGAGCCCGGATGCCTTCCTGCGCCGCGCCTTTGCCGCCGTGTGGGAGGAGGAGCGCAATCTTGCCGACCCGCTCGTTCTCACCGAGCTTGCGGAGCAGGCGGGCCTCGATTCCTCCGCCCTGATGGACATCGCCACCGGCAGCACCACGGAGGCGATCTACGCGCTCAATCTCGAGAATGCCATAGCGGCAGACGTATTCGGCTCTCCGTCTTACGTGCTCGACGGCGAAGTGTTCTGGGGCCAGGACCGCCTCGATCTGCTCGACGATGCGCTGGGCAGCGGGCGCGCAGCCTACAAGCCTGTTACTTGAGGCTTATTATGCAGCAGCAGAAGACCATCGGGCTCATCGGCGGGATGAGCTGGGAGAGCTCGGCCGAGTATTACCGCATCATCAATCAGGAAATGCTGCGGCGCCTAGGCGGCGTGCATTCGGCGCGCAGCCTCATGTGGTCTGTCGATTTCGATGAGATCAAGCAGCTCCAGCATGCGGGCGAATGGGACAGGCTCGCCGAGGTCATGAAGGATGCGGCTCTTCACCTGGAGCGGGGAGGGGCCGATTTCATCGTGCTGTGCACTAACACGATGCATCGTTTGGCCGATGCAATCATGTCTTCGGTCAGCATCCCGCTGCTCCACATCGCAGATCCCACTGCAGAAAAGATCAAGTCTGCGGGCATCCGGCGCGTGGGCCTGCTCGGCACGGCCTTCACCATGGAGCAGAACTTTTACAAGGGGCGCCTGCAGACGCAGCACGGTCTCGATGTGATCGTGCCCGATGCGGGCGACAGGCAGGTCGTGCATGACGTGATCTACAAAGAGCTTGTGCTGGGCAAGATCAATCCGGAATCCAAGAAGGCCTACCGCGCCATCATCGCACGCCTGATCGAGAAGGGAGCGCAAGCCGTCATTCTCGGCTGCACCGAGATCATGCTGCTGGTGTCGGAAGAGGACAGCGCGGTGCCTCTCTTCGACACCACGACCATCCACGCGATTGCTGCGGTCGATCATGCTTTGAAGTCTGATTGATACTCTCGTCATGGCCGGGCTTGTCCCGGCCATCTCGTTCCGAAGAGTGCTGTGCTTCTTTTCACCGAGATCACTGGCACAAGCCCGGTGATGGCGATGCGCCGGTGCTTATTCGGCCGCCACTCTGGTGGCACGCCATTGCGTGAGAAGTGCGCGCAGAGCTGCAGGCTTCAAGGGCTTGTTGAGCACATGCACGTTCATGGCGGCGGCTGCATCCCGCACGACGGGCGTGCGGTCGGCGGTCACGAGGACGGCTGGCGTATCCACGAGCGTCTTCCAGCGCAGAGCCTTGATCAGTTCAAGGCCATCCGTGTCGTCGAGGTGGTAATCGGCGATGATCACTTCAGGCAGGCCCCTGTGGGTCCGGAGGGCTTGATGGGCCGTGTCGAGATCGGAAGCCGTCCACACGTCGCAACCCCAGCCCGACAGCAGCAGGCGCATGCCCTCCAGAATGGCCGGCTCGTTGTCGATCACGAGCACGCGCAGTCCTGAGAGAACGGTCGTTGGTGCCTTCGGCGGCTCGGGTGCCGCAACGGTTTCAGGCAGAGCCGCGACCACGGGCACCTCGACGCGGAAGACCGAGCCGCGCCCCACCTCCGACTTGAGGGTGACCGGGTGCTTCAGCACGCGCCCGAGGCGCTCCACGATGGAGAGGCCGAGTCCAAGACCTCGCGCGGCCTTCGCACCCTGGTCGAGACGCTGGAACTCGCGGAAGACGATTCTCTGCTTCGAGGGCGGAATGCCGAGACCCGTATCCCACACCTCCAGGATAAGGTGTGAGCCGCGATGGCGCGCGCCAACGAGAACGCGGCCTGTCGGCGTGTACTTGATCGCGTTGGATATGAGGTTCTGCAAGAGGCGGCGCAGCAGGCGACGGTCGGAACGCACGGTGAGCGAGGATGACACGAAGGTGAGCTTCAAGCCCTTCTCCTTCGCAATCGGATCGAACTCGCGCTGCAACTGGCGGAGCAGCTCGTCCATGCGGAAGCTCGACCATTGCGGCTTCATCGCGCCTGTATCGAGGCGTGAGATATCGAGAATAGCCGTGAGGATTTCCTCAACCGCATCGAGCGAGGCGTCGATGTTCTCGGCAAGCGTTGCATCGCCAGTCTCGCGATCGCGCTCCACAAGCGATGTCGCATAGAGGCGCGCCGCGTTGAGTGGCTGCAGAATGTCGTGGGATGCGGCGGCGAGAAAGCGCGTCTTGGAAATATTCGCTTCATCCGCTTCCGCCTTCGCGCTGCGGAGTGCCTCGTTGAGGCGGGTCAGTTCTTCCGTACGCTCGCGCACGCGCTGCTCGAGCGTCTCGTTGGCGCGGCGGCTTTCTTCCTCCGCCAGAACGGTCTCGGTCACATCCGTATAGGTCGTCACGTGGCCACCATCCGGCAGCAGGTTCGAACGGATCTCGATGACCTTGCCGGACGGATAGAGCTTGAGGCGCACAGGCTCCACATCATGCTGGAACGAGTGCAGCCGTGCGGCCACCTGATCGTCGATCCGGCCCGGTCCGTAGGAGCCACGCGCGGCGTTGTAGCGGACGATGCGGTCCATGCCGATGCCGACCTGCACGAAGTTGGGTGGCATGTCATAGAGATCGATGAAAGCCTGGTTCCAGGCGAGCAGCCGCAGGTCGCGGTCGATCACGGTGATGCCCTGCTTGGCATAGTTGAGGGCATGCTGAAGCAGATCGCGGCTGTGCTGAATAGCGGCAGACGCGTCGTCGAGCAGCTTGAGGGCCGCTTCCGTCGAAACGGTGCGCCGACGCAGCAGAAGCGACAGCGCCAGACGCGAAGAGGCCGTGCCGATGGCGGAGGCCAGCAGATGCTCCGCGTAGCGCAGAAGGTGAATATCGGCTTCGGCGCGCGGCTCCAGACTCTGCCCGCGGCTGTGGCTGAAGCCCTCGAACGAGCGGGTCGTGCGCTCCTCGCCCAGATAGCGGGAAACGGTGGCGCGAAGTTCGTCGACGGTCACGCTGGCGCGGAAGAGGCGGAAGCTCGGCGCAACGGAGGTGTGCGGCTCCCCGACGAAAACATTCGCCTGGATCTGCTCCATGGCCGTGACGGGGCGCCAGAGCGAGAACCCGATATAGCAGAGAATGTTGAGGGAGAGGCTCCAAACGACGCCGTGCGTGAGCTGGGGCAGGTCGACACCGAAAAGGGCGGTGGGTTTGAGAGCTTCGATGCCGAAGGGGCCGGAGACCACCACGTCGGACCAGAACACGCCATCCCAGACGAGGCTTGGCAGGAGTAGTGTATAGAGCCAGGTGAGGAAGCCCACGATGAGGCCGACGCTGGCTCCGAGCGCGGTGCCGCGCGACCAGATGAGTCCGCCGATGAAGACAGGCGCGACCTGCGCGACAGCAGCGAAAGAGAGAAGACCGATGGCTGCGAGCGCGGCCTCGCCGGAAGCGCGGTAATAGGCATAGCCCAGCAGGATCACCAGCACGATGGAGATGCGCCGCACGGCGATAACGAAGCTGCCAGGATCCACGCCGGCAAAGGCGCGGCGGCGCAAGACGATGGGCATGACGAGGTGGTTTGAGATCATCACCGCGATGGCCACGGAATCGACGATGACCATCGCCGTCGCAGCGGAGAAGCCGCCAAGGAACGTCAGGACCGCAATCGTGCCGGCCTGATTGGCGAGCGGCAGCGCCAGCACGGTCATGTCGCGATCGATCCCATCGCCTGGAAAAGTGACGATGCCAGCAAGCGCAATTGGAATGACGAACAGATTGATGAGGATGAGATAGAGCGGGAACATCCAGGCGGCCCGCTTCAGATCGCGAAGGGAGTGGTTTTCCACCACTGTCACGTGGAATTGGCGAGGGAGCAGCAGGGTGGCGATGCTCGAGAGAAGAATAAGGGTAATGAAGCTGCCGAAGCCCGAAGTCCGCTCAAGCAGGCTGTCCGTCGTGCCCTGAGCGATGAGACGCTCCACGATGCCGTCATAGCCATCGAACATCACGAAAGTCACATAGCCGCCGACGACCAGGAAGGCGACGAGCTTCACGATGGACTCGACCGAAATCGCCATGATGAGGCCGTCCTGGTGCTCGGTGGCATCGGGATGGCGCGTGCCGAAGGCGACGGCGAAGCCTGCGAGCACCAGGGCGACGACCAGCGCGAGATCGCCGATGAACGGCAGGTCCGGTGGCGGCATTCCGTTGGCTTTCGTCAGGAACACGTCGAGGGAGGACGAGACCGCCTTCAGCTGAAGGGCGATGTAGGGAATAGAGCCTATGAGGGCAATCAGGCTGACGATGGCGGCGACGCGCTCGCTCTTGCCGTAGCGGGCGGCGACGAAGTCGGCGATGGAAGAGATGTTCTGCGTCTTGGCAACCTGGATCACACGACGGACGAGGGCGTGTCCCAAGGTGATCACCAGGATCGGGCCGATATAGATGGCGAGAAAATCGAGGCCCGAGCGGCTGGCCAGCCCTACGGAGCCGTAGAAGGTCCAGGAGGTGCAATAGACCGCAAGCGCGAGCGAGGCAATGGTGGAGCGCCATGGCCCCTGGACGAAGCGCCTGCCGGTAGTGTCTCCCCAATACGCAACCGTGAACAGGAAGCAGAGATAAACCAGCGCCGATAAGACAACCGCCCAGGTGGCGACCATATGCTCAAAACCCTTAAACTCTCAGCTGGAACCAGCTTTACTCTCTGGAGATGGCAAGCGCCACTGGCAGGAGCGTGCAGGGAGAGAGGATCTCACTCTATCAGGGTGAGTTGATATTCCATGGCATGGATTATCATTCTGATGGAATGAGGTCATATGGGGCCTATCGAGTTTCAGGAGACCCCCATGATCGATACCCGCACTGCTCCCTACGCCGCGCTCATTCTGCGCGTCACCCTCGGCGCACTCTTCCTGGCCCATGCAGGCCTGAAAATCTTCGTCTTCACCCCCGCCGGAACGGCTCAGTTCTTCGGCAGCCTCGGCCTGCCCGGGTTCCTCGCCTATGCGGTGATCCTGGCCGAGGTTCTGGGCGGTGTTGCCCTGATCGCCGGCTTCTATGCCCGCTGGGTGGCTTTGGCCCTCATTCCGATCCTGCTCGGCGCCATCTTCACCGTGCATGGCCCGGCCGGCTTCTTCTTCTCCAACCCGAAGGGCGGCTGGGAATTCCTGGCGTTCTGGATCGTGGCGCTGCTGGCGCAGGCTCTCCTGGGCGAGGGCGCCTATGCTCTCAAGTCCGGATCGTTGAAGGCTTCTCCCGCGTTGTCCGTTCGCTCGGCTTGAGTGAAACAGCCATGACCCAACCTATCCCCAATGAGGCCGCCGGACTTCCGGCGGCTCGTCCCATCGATCCGGGTGTCCGGATCGGCCATGTCCACCTCAAGGTGGCGGATCTCGAGCGTTCGCTCGCCTTCTATTGCGGCGTGCTCGGCTTCCAGTTGATGCAGCGCTATGGCCGGCAGGCCGCCTTCGTCTCGGCGGGCGGCTATCACCACCATATCGGCCTCAACACCTGGGAGAGCCAAGGCGGCTCCCCGCCGCCTCCCGGCACGACAGGCCTCTATCACGTAGCGATCCTCTATCCCACGCGGGCGGCTTTGGCCGATGCTCTCCATCGTCTGATCGAGGCGGGCATTCCGCTGCAGGGCGCAAGCGACCATGGCGTGAGCGAGGCGCTTTACCTGAGCGATCCGGACGGCAACGGCATCGAGCTCTATGTCGACCGTCCCCAGGATCAGTGGCCGCGCACGCCTGACGGAGAACTTCAGATGGTCACCCGCCATCTGGACCTTCACGGCCTCCTGGCGGCTCGGGAGGCTTGACGATATTCCTTGATCGGGCACCTTTATGCTTGTCGGCCAAGCACAAGGAGGTCCGGTCATGTGGAACGAGTTCAAGCAGTTCGCCCTGCGCGGCAATGTCGTCGATCTTGCCATCGGCATCATCATCGGTGCGGCCTTCGGCAAGATCGTGGATTCCCTTGTCGGCGATGTCTTCATGCCGATCATCGGCGCCGTCACAGGCGGCCTCGACTTCTCGAACTACTTCACGGCGCTCTCAGGCAACGTCACGGCGCAGTCGTTGGAGGAAGCCAAGAAGCAGGGTGCGGTGCTCGGCTGGGGCAACTTCATTACGGTCGCGATCAACTTCATCATTATTGCCTGGATCCTGTTCCTTCTCGTCAAAGGCATGAACCGCCTGCGCCGCACCGAGGATGCCAAGACCGGCACGGCAGACAAGCCGCCGGAGATCCCGGCGGATGTGAAGCTCCTCACCGAAATCCGCGATCTCCTGAAGACCGGCCGTACGGTGTGATCCATCACCCGTTTCGATGAAACCCTTAGCTTCTTGTCATGGGTACCTTCTGAAGGCTTGCCATCGGCGGGGGGACAGGTCATCCCTGTTCACCCGTTTGGCAAGGATTTTCGTGTGATGAACGCATCCGTCTCGATCCCCTCGACCTTCAACCTGCGCGCGGAAGCCCTGCAGGCTCCCACCAGCGGCATCGTCGATGTGTTCTCCTATGGACGGAACAAGCCCGGCATCATCCCGCTCTGGGTCGGCGAAGGCGATTTGCCGACGCCTGCTTTCATCTGCGACGCGGCGACGCGCTCGCTGCAGGACGGCGAGACCTTCTACACCTATCAGCGCGGCATCCCGGATCTGCGCCAGGCGATCGCGCGCTATCACGAGAAGGTCTATCGCAAGGCCTTCGACCCGGAGCGCTTCTTCGTCACCTCGGGCGGCATGCCTGCGATGCAGATTGCGTTTCGCATGGTGTGCGGCAATGGCGACGAGGTGCTGATCCCCACGCCCGCATGGCCGAATTTCGCCGGCGCCATCACGATTTCCGGCGCGCGTCCCGTCGCCGTTCCCATGAACATCGACGAAAAAGGCTGGCATCTCGATTTCGAGCGGCTGGAACAATCGATCACGCCGCGCACCCGCGCCGTCGTGCTGAACTCTCCCTCCAACCCCACCGGCTGGACCGCAAGTCACGACGATCTGCGCGCCGTGCTCGACATGGCCCGCAAGCACGGTTTGTGGATCGTGGCAGACGAGATCTATGGGCGCTTCATCCACGATCCGGCGCTCACCATGGACGGGCGCGCACCGTCCTTCCGTGACGGGATGCAGCCGGAGGATCGCATTCTCTTCATCCAGACCTTCTCGAAGAACTGGGCGATGACCGGGTGGCGTCTCGGCTGGCTCGAAGCGCCGCCCGTCCTGGGCCAGGTGATCGAGAACCTCGTTCAGTATCAGACCTCCGGCACGCCCACCTTCATCCAGCGCGCGGGCGTGGCGGCGATCGAGCAGGGCGAGGAGTTCCTGGCCGACCAGATCGCCAAAGCAAAGCGCGGGCGCGGGATCGTCGGGAAGCTCGCGGAAACGGGCCTCGTGGAACTGCCGCCACCCAACGGCGCGTTCTACGCCTTCCTGAAGATCAAGGGCGCGAAGAGCTCCAAGGACATCGCCTTCCGCCTCATCGACGAAGCGAATGTGGGCCTTGCCCCAGGAAACGCCTTCGGCGATGCGGGCGAGGGCTATCTGCGCCTTTGTTACTTGCGCAAGTCCGAGGATCTGGAAGAGGCGGTGAAGCGCATCAGCGCGGCTCTGCCGCGTTTGGTGGCGTAAGGCACGGACGTGATACCCTCGCCTCCGTTGCATACCTCGCCAGCATATCCATAGGTTGACCCAGCCGCCCGCGGCGTCCATTGAGCGAACGGGCCCTCCGAAGGGCTCTGTTCATTGCTCCACATGCCTCTCATTCCTGCTCACGTTGCTCAAATCCTGATCGCCGGTCTCGGCGGTCTCGTCTTTTATTGGCTCGGTGTTCCGGCGGCATGGCTGTCGGGTTCTGCCATTGCGGCTACGTTGTGGGGGCTTTCGGGATGGGCATTGCCCATGCCGCGCGCCCTTGCCGATGCCGCGATGCTTGTCTCGGGCGCAGCCATGGGAGCCGCCGTGACCCCTGCCGCCATCGACGCCATGGGACGCTATCCAGGCAGCCTTATGCTGCTGGTGATCGGGGTCATGGCAGTTTCGCTCGCCTCCACCTTCTGGCTCACGCGCATCTCCGGCTGGCGCAGGGCCGATGCTTTGCTGGCGTCCGTGCCTGGCGCGCTCTCGACGGTGCTCGCCGTCGCTGCGGATCGAAAGGCGGATGTACCGTCCGTCGCCATCGTGCAGAACGTGCGTCTCTTCGTGCTGATCGCATTGTTGCCGAGTGTGGTCGTCGCATTGGGTGGCGGCGGCCGCACGAACGCGCTGATCGGACAGGGCATGCCGGTCGAAAGCCCAGGCGGCCTGGCCTTCGTCCTGCTCGGTGGCCTTATTCTGGGCCTCGTGCTCAAGGGGCTGAAAGTGGCGGCTCCCATCCTTTTGGGCGCAACCGTCGTCAGCTCCGTCAGTCACGGCACCGAATTCGTGACCGGCGTCATTCCGCCGGTGATTGCCACTGGAGGTCTCGTGCTGATCGGCCTCTTCATCGCCGAGCGCTTCCGCAACGTTCAGCGCTCGACCCTGCGGCGCGCGCTCGTGTCGGCTCTGGGCTCCTTCCTTGTCGGCATGGCGGTCGCCGTAATGTTTGCAGCTCTCGCCGCATGGCTCGCCGGTGTGAGCTTCGCCAACAGCCTCGTCGCCTTTGCGCCCGGCGGCCTCGAGGCCATGACCGTGCTCGCTCTCGTCCTCGGCCTCGATCCGCTCTATGTCGGCATCCACCACCTCGTCCGCTTTCTCGGCATCGGCCTCGTGCTGCCATTCCTCGTAGCCTGGCTGCAGCGTGGAAAACTGGCTGACGCCGAATAATCCTCACGGCTTGGCGTTGCGCAGCCGCTCCACCGCCTCCATGCGCGGCTTCGCCGTCTCCCACAAACGCTTCGTCACGGCGGCAACGAGCGCTTCGGTGATGAGCAGGAGACCTGTTGACGAGTCCCAGTTCGAGGGGGCCACGATGTGGGCAGGCAGCACATGTCGGGCGACGCGGGCGATAGGCGAGAGCCAGGGGTCCGTGAGCAGCACGACCGCCGCTCCTTGCTTTGCCGCCGTTTCGCACAAAGCCGTCACATCCTCCTGATAGCGGCGGATGTCGAAGGCGACGATCACGTCCTTCCTGCCGATTTCGATCATCCGATCGCGCCAGAGCGCCGGCTGGCCTTCAATGAAATCCACTTCGCTTCGCACGATGCGGAAATGGCTTTCGGCATAGCGCGCCAATGCACCGGTGAAGCGTCCGCCCGTGAAGTGGATGTGGCGGCGTGAGTCGCTTAAAAGCTCCACCACCGCGTCGAACTCGGCAGGCGCGATGTTGTCCACCGTTGCGCGCAGATTGCCGACCACCGCCTCGGCGAAGGAAGCGAGCGCCGGGGCACCCTGGCTCTTGTCCGAGGGGCTGGCCTTGGCAAGGGGGGAGAGGAGCTGCGCCTCGAGTTCCTCGCGCAGATGCTTCTGGAAATCCGGAAAGCCGCTGAAGCCCAGCCTTGTCACGAAGCGCAGAACCGAGGGAGCGGAAATCCCGGCGCGGGTGGCGAATTCCGCCACCGTGTCGAGCCCGGCAAAGGGGTAATGGCTGAGCAGCAGGTGCGCGGCCCGCTTCTCGCTGGGCGTGAAGGAATCCATCTCAAGGCGGATGCGCTCGGCCAGGCTCGGCGGATCGACAGGGGGGATCGTGCTGCTATTTTTCATGTTGGAATGTTGCGTCCCTCCTCCTTGACGGTTTCCAAAAGCTGTACCAAAAATTTCACTCGAGAAAAATCTGTAAGAAACGTACCAAACGTTCAACCGAAGGCTTTCAACCTGCATCCTTGCAGGCGAGCGGAGGACTGCATGGTGCATGCGAGTCGGATGGCAACCGGTCAGGAACCCGCCACCCAGGCGGCGGAGCCGATTGCTCTCGTGGAGAACCCCCAAGGGCACTCCCCCATCCTGCTCATTTGCGAGCACGCATCCAGGCACCTTCCGGATCGTTACGGCACGCTGGGCCTGACCCCTGAGCAGCTCGACAGCCATATCGCATGGGATCCCGGTGCGCTTGGAGTCGCCAAGGAGCTTTCCCGGCTTCTCGACGCGCCGCTGATCCATGCCACCGTCTCCCGCCTCGTGCTCGATCTCAACCGCGATCCGTCCGCCCCGGATTCCATTTGGACCCTGAGCGAACGCACCGCCATTCCCGCCAACCAGAACCTCGATCCGGCCGAGCGCGCCTATCGCGTGCGCGAGGTATACGAGGCATTCCACGGAACGATCGATCGCTTCATCGAGCCACGCGTGAAGGCGGGGCGGACGCGCAGCGTCGTCTCCATCCATTCGTTCACACCGGTCTATCGGGACGTGCAGCGTCCCTGGCATATCGGCCTCATCCACGATCGCGACGCGCGTTTCGCGAAAAGCGTCGAAGCCGGATTGCGCAAGGATCCGGCCCTGAATGTGGGCATGAACGAACCTTATTCGCCGGCGGACCGGGTGTTCCACACCCTCGAGCGCCACGCCGAGAGGCGCGGGCTTGCGCCGCTGATGATCGAAATCCGCAATGATCTGATCCGCACGGAAGACGGACAGGCATCGTGGGCTCACCGTCTTGCGCCGCTTTTGAGGGAGGGCGCGCAGACGCTTTGACGACAGCCATGGCGCATGAGGTGCCATGGCTAGCGCATCGTGCGGACCCAGCGGGCCGCGCTAGCGAAAAGCGGATCCGGTTTTCACTGGCGTGGCCCTTCGGATCGCCGACGCGGACCTCCGGTTCCGCGCAAACGATGCGCTCTTCTAGAGAATGAGCATCGGATCAGTCCCAAAAGTGCAAGTCCGCTTCTGGGTCCGATGCTCGAGAGGGGACAGACTATTCGTGGAGGAAGAATCGATGTCAGTCGGACAAGGAAGTCCAGGGGTTCATGCCCCACCTGCAGGAGTGCAAGGCGCTGCAGGAATTACCTACACCACCGTGGATGAGAGCTATTTCGAGGCACGGCGTCTCAGACGTCATGCGCGTGTGTGGTCGCTCTGGGCGCTCGGCGTGGGCGCCGTGATCTCGGGCCATTACTCGGGCTGGAACCTCGGTCTCGCCAATGGCTTCGGCTCCATGTTCTTCGCAACGATCATCATCGCCGTCATGTATCTGGGCCTGACCTTCTCCATCGCGGAGATGTCCCCGGCCCTGCCGCATACGGGTGGTGCTTACTCGTTCGCGCGCACCTCGATGGGTCCGTGGGCGGGGTACATCACGGGCATTGCGGAGAACATCGAGTTCGTGCTGACACCGGCCGTGATCGTTTTCTTCATCGGCTCGTATCTGTCGGCGATCTTCGGCACGGCGCCGGAGTTCCAACCGGTCTATTGGGTCTTGTGCTACGCCTTGTTCGTGGGGCTCAACGTCGTCGGTGTCGAGCTCTCGTTCAAGGTGACGGTCGTCGTGACTCTGCTGGCACTGGCATGCCTTGCCGTGTTCTACGTGTCCGTTCTGCTCTCGGGCCAGTTCGACTTCTCGCGCTGGGCGTTGAACATCGGACCCGATGGCGCGGAATTGCCGAATGGCGGCGGGCCGTTCCTACCCTTAGGAATCGGCGGCATCTTCGCCACCATGCCGTTTGCCGTGTGGCTCTTCCTGGCCATCGAGCAGCTGCCCTTGGCCGCCGAAGAATCCCATGACCCGCAGCGCGACATGCCTAAGGGTATCATCGCCGGCATCCTGACGCTGATCGTCTCCGCCTTCTGCGTGGTCTTCCTGAACTCGGGGATTGCACCGGGTTCATTCGGCATCGCGAAGTCGGGTGAGCCGCTTCTCGACGGTTTCCGCACCCTCTTCGGGACGGATATCGCGAAAATCCTGGCGGCTGTCGCCGTGATCGGCCTCATTGCCTCGTTCCACACGATCATCTTCGCCTTCGGACGGCAGATCTACTCGCTGTCGCGAGCCGGCTACTTCCCGTCCTTCCTGTCGGTCACGCACGGCACGCGCAAGTCGCCGCATATCGCGCTCATCACGGGGGCGCTGCTCGGTTTGGCGGTGATGCTGATCATCTGGTTCGCTAGGGGGTCGGAAGCCGGCGCGGCCGTGATCGGCGGAACGCTGCTTAACATGGCGGTCGCAGGCGCGATGCTGGCCTACTTCATGCAGGGCATGTCCTATATCGTGCTCAAGAAGAAGTTCCCGCATCTCGCTCGGCCCTACAAGAGCCCGTTCGGCATTGCAGGCGCCGTCGTCTGCATGGTGATCGCAGCCATCACCTTGTACTTCCAGTTCACAGATCCTGTGTTCCAGACGGCCGTGATCGGCGTTGCGATCTACTATGCGGTCATGATGGCCTATTTCCTGGTCCATGGACGCCACAAGCTCATTCTCTCGCCGGAGGAGGAGTTCGCGCTCACCAAAGGCGAGGCCGAGTACAAGTCCTACTGATCACGATCGGGAGCGCGCGTCCTGCGCGCTCCCTTCATCCTTCTCGTTGGGGTTTCGAGCATGACCGCTCCCACAATCAAGAACGCTGCCGACGCAATCCAATACGTGCGCAGCCGCGACCTGCCTTTCGTGAAGATCGGCCTCACCGACGTCGACGGCATCATGCGCGGCAAGTACATGGCTCGCGACAAGTTCGAATCCGCCCTCGAGAAGGGATTCGGTTTCTGCGACGTTGTGCTGGGCTGGGACTCCAACGATCAGCTTTACGACAACACCACGCTGACCGGATGGCATACGGCCTATCCCGATGCGACCGCGCGTGTGCTGCCGGAGACCATGCGTCTCATTCCCTTCGAGAACGACCTGCCGTTCTTCCTCGCAGAATTCGAAGGCTATGCGGAGCCGGCCTGCCCGCGCGGGGTGCTGCGGCGTGTACTTAAAAAAGCCGAGGACATGGGCTTTGCCGTGTCGGCGGCGGCCGAGTTCGAGTTCTTCCTCTTCGAGGAAACGCCGCATTCCGTGCGCGAGAAGGATTACAGGAACCTCAAGAACATCACGCCGGGCTTCTTCGGCTATTCGGTGCTGCGCTCGGGCGTGCACGCGGATTTCTACCACGAGCTGCTCGACCTCGCGAATAGGATGGATTTCGAGATCGAGGGCCTGCATACGGAAACGGGTCCCGGTGTGCTGGAAGCCGCAATCCGTGTCGATGATGCCCTGAAGGCGGCCGACAAGGCGGCGCTGTTCAAGACCTACACCAAGATTCTCGCGCAGCGTCGCGGCTGGATGGCGACCTTCATGGCCAAGTGGTCCCGTGACTGGCCTGGCCAGTCCGGCCACCTGCACTCGTCGCTGCGCCACCTCAACACCGGCAAGGGTGCATTCTATGACCCGAACGGCAAGCACAACATGTCGGAGGCCATGCGCTGGTATGTGGGCGGCCAGCAGAAGCTGATGCCCGAGATCCTCGCCATGGTCGCCTGCACGGTGAACAGCTATACGCGTCTCATTCCGGGCTTCTGGGCGCCGACGGATTCCGCGTGGGGCGTGGAGAACCGCACCACGGCGCTTCGCGTCATTCCCGGTTCCGAGAAGTCGCAGCGCGTCGAGTATCGCGTCGCGGCGGCCGACATCAATCCTTATATTGCGCTTGCCGCAGCCATTGGCTCCGGCCTCTGGGGTATCGAGCACCGCGTCGATCCTGGCGAACCGATTGAAGGAAATGCCTATGCGGTGGAGCATCCTAAGGAGCGGGCGCTGCCGCGCTCTCTGGGCGAGGCCGCCGAGCGCCTGAAGGGGTCCAAGGCTGCCCGTGAACTCTTCGGCGACACCTTCGTCGACCATTATGCTGCGACACGTGAATGGGAGGAGCGGGAAGCCCGCAGGGCCATCACCGATTGGCAGCTCGCCCGCTACTTCGAAATCATCTAAAAGACTTGCAAGGCTCAAACCAGGAGAAGACGATGGTCCTCACCCGACCATCGTCTTTCAAACATAAGATCATGGCTGATACTGATATTGTCTGTATTTCCCCCATCGACGGTCGCGAGTTCGTCCGCCGACCGATCATGTCCGATGCCGCCATCGATACGGCGATCACGGCTGCCCGCGAAGCGCAAGTTGCATGGCGAAACGTTCCTCTCTCCGAGCGCGCGAGCAAGGTGTCGGCCTTCCTTGATGCGCTGCTTGCCATGAACCAGGAGGTCGTGCCGGAGATTGCCCAGATGATGGGCCGGCCGGTACGTTATGGCGGCGAGTTCCGCGGCGTCGAGGAACGCGCGCGCTACATGATCCGCATTGCGGAGAAGAGCCTGCAGAACATTCCCGCCGATGACGAGAAGGCGGGCTTCCGTCGCATGATCAAGCGCGAGCCCGTGGGCATCGTGCTCGTGATCGCGCCCTGGAATTATCCTTATCTCACTGCCATCAACACCATCGTTCCTGCGCTCATGGCCGGCAACGCAGTGCTGTTGAAGCACGCTTCGCAGACGGTGCTCGCGGGCGAGCGCTTCCAGATGGCGATGGATCGCGCCGGGATGCCGAAGGGCCTGTTCCAGAACATGCATCTGAGCCACGATCAAACGAGTCGCATTCTTGGGCAAGGCCTCGTCGATCACTGCAACTTCACGGGCTCCGTTTCCGGCGGTCGCGCCATCGAGCGTGCCGCGGCAGGCTCCTTCACCTCACTCGGCCTCGAGCTCGGCGGCAAGGATCCTGCCTATGTGCGTGAGGATGCGAATATCGACCACGCCATCGAGAACCTGGTCGATGGCGCCTTCTTCAACTCAGGGCAATGCTGCTGCGGCATCGAGCGCATCTATGTGCATGAGACGCATTATGATCGCTTCGTGGAAGGCGCGGTCGATCTCGTGAACAAGTACGTGCTCGGCAATCCACTGGAGGAGGCGACGACGCTCGGCCCAATGGCGCATAAGCGCTTCGCCGATATCGTACGCCAGCAGAACGCTGAAGCGGTGGCGAAGGGCGCAAAGGCTCATATCGATGCCAGGCGGTTTGCGGCGGATGTCGGGAACACGGCCTATCTCGCGCCCCAGGTGCTCACAGGTGTCGATCACTCCATGAGCGTCATGCGGGAGGAGAGCTTCGGTCCCACCGTCGGCATCATGAAGGTGAAGAGCGACGAGGAGGCGATCAGGCTCATGAACGACTCTCCGTATGGCCTCTCCGCCGCCATCTGGACCTCGGATGTCGATGCGGCCGAGGCCATCGGCGAGAAGCTCGAGACAGGCACCGTGTTCATGAACCGCTGCGACTATCTCGATCCCGCGCTCGCCTGGACAGGCGTGAAGGATACGGGCCGCGGTGCAAGCCTGTCGCGCTTGGCTTACGAGTCGCTCACCCGTCCGAAATCCTACCATCTCCGTCAGATCTGATTGAAAGCATCATGACCACGTCTCCCCGCTCCAACTGGAATTATCCCACCGCCGTCCGTTTCGGCGCAGGCCGCATTTCGGAACTCGCCGAGGCCTGCAAGGCGGTCGGCATGTCCTCGCCGCTCATCGTCACGGATCCGTTCCTCGCCACTCAACCCATGACGAAAGCTGCGCTCGACCAGCTCCTCTCCGCTGGCTTCAAGGCTGTGATCTTCTCGGACATCAAGCCGAACCCCGTCGAGACGAACGTCTACAAGGGCCTCGAAGTGCTGCGCTCCGGCAAGCATGACGGCGTCGTCGCTCTCGGTGGCGGCTCGGCTCTCGATGCGGGCAAGGTCATCGCCTTCATGGCGGGCCAGACCCGTCCCATGTGGGATTTCGAGGATATCGGCGATTGGTGGACCCGTGCAGACCCCAAAGGCATCCTGCCGATCATCGCCGTGCCGACGACGGCCGGAACGGGCTCGGAAGTGGGCCGCGCCGGTGTCATCACGCAGGAATCCACGCACACCAAGAAAGTGATCTTCCATCCGCTCATGATGCCGAAGATCGTGATCTGCGATCCGGAACTCACAATCGGCATGCCGCCCCACATCACGGCGGGCACGGGCCTCGATGCGCTTGCCCATTGCATCGAAGCCTATTGCGCACCGGGCTATCACCCGATGGCCGACGGCATCGCGGTCGAAGGCATTCGCCTCGTGAAGGAATACCTGCCGCGCGCCTATCAGAACGGCAAGGACATCGAAGCCCGCGCGCAGATGATGTCGGCCGCCGCCATGGGCGCCACCGCGTTCCAGAAGGGCCTTGGCGCGATCCATGCGCTGTCGCATCCGACCGGCGCGCTCTACGATACGCATCATGGCCTGACCAACGCCGTCTTCATGCCTTACGTGCTGGTCTATAACCGCAAAGCCATCGAGCCGAGGATCGAACGTCTTTCCGCCTATATCGGCCTCGAGCCCTCGTTCCAGGCTTTCCTCGATTGGGTTCTGCAGCTGCGCAAGGATCTCGGCGTGCCGCACACGCTGGAGGGCTTGAAGGTCGACAGCGCGCGCTTCGATGAGATGTCAGAAATGGCTCCCAACGATCCCACCGCCGGCGGCAACCCGGTGCCGATCACCAGGGAGAGCGCCCGCAAGCTCTTCGAGGATGCGCTGGCCGGACGGCTTTGATCGTCGTCCTCAATCGCTTCAACAGCTGAAAAGCGGCGCGCCCGGTTCGGTGACGCGCCGTTTCTCCATTCGGCCTTATCATGGAGAATGCACCGTGGAAAAAGGTTCAGGCAGCGATATTCAGGTCAGGCTTGCCCAAGCAGCGGCGCATCTCTCAGCAGAGAGCCCGTTCAGGACCTTCTTCGAGCAGGGCGAGGAAATCACGATCGAGCTCTATGCGCCTGTGGGCACCGACAAGCAGCCGCCGCATGAGCGGGATGAGCTTTACATCATCGCGTCAGGACACGGCACCTTCAGCCGTGACAAGGAGCTTGTCACGTTCGAGGCCGGCGATCTTCTCTATGTGCCAGCCTATGTCCCGCATCGCTTCGAGACCTTCTCGGAGGATTTCAAGACCTGGGTGATCTTCTATGGACCGAAGCGGGTGCGTCCTGCCATGTAAAAGAAAGCGGCGCCGCGAGGAACAGCGGCGCCATTCTCGCTGATTGATCAGGCCTGTTACGCCGCAGCTTTGGCAGCGCCCGCGGATTTGCGTGTGGCCCGAAGCGATTTGAGAGCTTCCGTCCAACGATGAAGTTCGTCGAGCATGGTGGCGGCGGACGTCTTGTAGATGTCGAGCGGCTTGAGGTTGCCGTTCTCGTCCAGGTTCTGGAACACCATCGGCATGGGCACGCCTTCTGGAATCGGCATCATCTTCAGGGTCGTCACGATCTGTTTGGCGACCTGGACAGAGCGCAGCCCGCCCGAGATGCCGCCATAGCTCACGAAGCCGGCGGGCGCGTAATTCCACTCACGGGAGAGGTAGTTGAGCGCATTCACCAGCGCCGGAGGCGGAGCGTAGTTGTATTCCGGCGTGACGAACACGAAGGCGTCAGCCGCCGAGACGCTCTCCGCCCAAGCCTTCGTATGAGCATGCTTATAGTCCTGCTTCATCGGGTGCTCGGGCTCGTCGAAGACCGGCAGGTTGAAATCGGCAAGATCCACGAGGACAGGCTCGAACTTTCCGTGTTCGGCTGTGAATTCGCCGAACCACTTCGCGATGTTCGGGCCGACCCGGCCAGGACGCGTGCTGGCGATGACGATGTGAAGCTTCGGTTTCATGGGATTTCCCAGGTTGTTTTCGGGGCGAGAAGGGTTAAGTTCTCTTTTGTAACCGAGGCTCATTAAGTAACTCTCGAGCCGAAGCGCAAGGAGGCACTTTCATGACACCCAGTCACATCCATGTGCCCGCCAATTGTCACACGGTGACGGAGATCCTCTCCCGCGTGGGCGACAAGTGGAGCGTCCAGGTCGTGGTGCAGCTGGGCGAAGGGCCCAAAAGATTCAACGAGTTACGCCGCATCGTCAGCGGCGTCTCGCAGCGGATGCTGACCCTGACCTTGCGCGGATTGGAGCGTGACGGGCTCGTCACGCGTACGGTCTACCCCACCATTCCGCCCCGGGTGGAGTACCAGCTCACAGAGCTGGGTTGCAGCCTGCTCAAGACTGTGCGGGCTCTGGGAGCCTGGGCGATCGAGAACAGGGACGAGATTCTGGCTGCACGGCGGCGATTCGACGTGGCGGCGGGCGTCAAGCCGGAATCGGACGCCGCCTAAGGCTAAGCTCGGGCAGCGGCTCTGCGGTTCAGCACATCCCACAGAATGGGGGCGTGGAAATCTTCGATGGTCGCATCCGCTCCCACGTCCCGCATCTCCTGCGCGGTCAGGCCGGTCAGCACGCCGAAAGAGAAGAGGCCCGCAGCCTTGGCGGCCTTCATGCCGGAGGGGGAATCCTCGAAGGCGACAGCCTCGTCCGCCCGCACGCCGAGCCGCTCCAGGGCCGTGAGATAGGGCAGGGGATCGGGCTTTCCGCGCGCCACCTGATCGATGGTGATCTGAACCGGAAAACGTTTCGTGAGGCTCAACACATCGAGCATATGCTCTGCATTGAGGCGCGGGGCGTTGGTGACAAGCGCAACCTTGATCCCGCGCTCCTTCGCCCAGTCGAGGAGATCGAAGAGGCCGTCCAAAGGCTTGAGATCAAGCGCCAGTCGGCGGAAGGCCGCCTCCTTCTCGTCAGCGAAGGCGACGTGCTCTTCGACGGTGCGATGGGGCAGGAGGCTGGCGAAGATGGATTCGTTGGTCCGGCCGATGATCGTGGAGCGGTAGACATGCTCGTCGATCGCTACGCCTTCCGGGCTCAGAACCTCGACAAAGGCTTGAAGGTGCACGGGGTCGCTGTGCACCAGGGTGCCGTCCATATCGAAAATCAAGGCCTTAAGCATCGTTCCGTCTCGCGAGGGATAGGGCGCCCATCATGTAAGCCGCTTCGGCTCGAAAGGCACCCTGTTAGAATTGCTGGCCTGCCTTATAGATTATGTGAGGGTCCCCAATCCAGGAAACATGATGTCGCTCGTGGCTTACCCTCTCTTCAAGAACGATGGCGAGAAAACCCGATGAGGGCGGTCGACAAGATCAAGTTTCTCTATGAGGCGGACGCGCCGGAGGCTCACCGTTTCCGCTACGCCCTTCTCGTTTTCGATATCGTCACCATTCTTTTCATCGTCGTTTCCTCCTTCCTGCCGCACTCCACGGTGCTGCAGGGCATCGATATCGTCATCGGCCTCATCGTGCTCGCCGACTTTTCTGCACGCCTCGTGATCAGCCCGAGACCCTGGAAGGATCTCCTGCACCCGACGACCCTGGCCGATGTGGCGGCAATCGTGTCGTTTCTGGCGCCCATCGTCGGAGAAGGGATCGGTTTCCTGCGCATCCTGCGAACGGTGCGATTGCTTCACACCTACCAGCTTCTCGCACGCCTGCGTACTGACAGTCCGTTCTTCCGGAGAAACGAGGAGCTGATCATCGCAGCGGTCAATCTCAGCGTCTTCATCTTCATCATGACCGGCTTCGTCTATGAAACGCAGCGCTGGACCAATGAGGAGATCGGCAATTATATTGATGCGCTCTACTTCACCATGGCGGCGCTCACCACCACCGGGTTCGGCGACATCACGCTCACGGGAACGCTCGGGCACCTGCTCTCCGTCATCATCATGATCTTCGGCGTAACGCTGTTCCTGCGCCTCGTGCAGGTTCTGTTGCGGCCCAACAAAGTGCGTCATCCCTGTCCGGTCTGCGGGCTGCAACGGCATGACAGGGATGCCGTCCATTGCAAGGCCTGCGGCACGATCCTCAACATTCCTGACGAGGGTGCGGTATAGAGATCAGGCTCCGGGAATGATCGCAATCCCGCGCTGTGTGGAAAAGGACATCGAGATCGGCGTGCCTGGCGCCATCATGTCCTTTCGGCCGTATTGCACCACGAACAGATGTCCGATGGGACTCTCCACCTCATATTCCATCTGCGTGCCGAGATAGGAGGCCTTCCTCACCGTGCCCGTGATCTTACCGGGAGCCGCGGAACCTTCATCCAGCACGATAGCATCAGGCCTGACCGCGAGCTTCACCGAGCCCAGGCCCGCGCCGCGACGGGGCAGCTGGACGTTCAGGTTGCCAATCTTCACATTGGCCATCGGCCCTGAATCATCGACGACTTCGCCGGAGATGATGTTGGCGTCGCCGATGAAGTCGGCGACGAAGAGATCCGCAGGTTCCTCATAGAGCTCCCGCGGCGTTCCTGTCTGCGCGATGCGGGCGTTCGACATCACGATGATATAGTCGGAGACGGCAAGCGCCTCCTCCTGATCATGCGTGACATAGGCGACCGTGAGGTTGAGGCTCTGCTGCAATTCGCGGATGTCCTCGCGCACGCGGCGGCGCAGCTTGGCGTCGAGGTTGGAGAGCGGCTCGTCGAACAGCAGCACCTGCGGCTCGAGCACCAGGGCGCGTGCAACCGCGACGCGTTGCTGCTGACCGCCGGAGAGTTCGGACGGCGCGCGCTTCTCAAGGCCCTTGAGGCCGATCAGTTCGAGCTTCTCCATGGCCATCTCATAGGCATCCTTCTTCGGGATGCCCTGCACGGTCGGGCCGTAGGCAACATTCTCCAGCACCGACATGTGCGGGAAGAGCGCGTAGGACTGAAACACCATGCTGACGTCGCGATCGGCGGCGGAGAGATGCGTCACATCGCGTCCGCCGATCAGAATCTGGCCTTCGCTTGCCATATCGAGACCGGCAATCATGCGCAAGGTCGTGGTCTTGCCGCAGCCCGAGGGACCGAGCAGGGTCACGAGACGGCCGGGCTCGATGGTGAAGGACACGTTGTCAACAGCCGTGACGCTGCCGTAGCGCTTCGTCACGCCACGAAACTCGACCGACGCCGCCTGCTTCTTGGAGGCCGTGGAACGGGACAGGGAGCTTAAGGATGACATCTGGTTCATGGAATGGCTTGAGCGGCAACGGGGCTGGCTGAAGTGCTCGGCGTACGGCGCCCCAGACGCCGCTCGCCGACCGCAAGCTGGATCGCGAGGATCGCAAGCAGCATGACGATGATGAGCACGGTGGAATAGGCGATCGCGAGACCGAACTCGCCCGCCTCGACGCGGCCGACGATGTAGGTCGTCGCCATGTTGTATTCCGCGGTGACCAGAAAGATCACGGCGCTGACCGCCGTCATCGCGCGTACGAAGGAATAGACGAGCGAGGCGACGATGGCCGGACGCAGAAGGGGCAGCACCACGCGGCGCATGGTGGTGGCCGATCGGGCGCCGAGCGTGAGCGAGGCTTCATCCAGGCTCTTGTCGATCTGGCTCAAGGTGGCGATGCCGGAGCGCACGCCCACGGGCATGTTGCGGAACACGAAGCACATCACGAGCACGAAGCCGGTGCCGGTGATCTCAATCGGCGGGACGTTGAAGGCGAGAATGTAGGACACACCCACTACGGTACCGGGGATCGCGAAGCTGAGCAGGGTGCCGAACTCGAAGGAACGCTGGCCGGCGAAGCGCTGACGGGTGAGGAGATATGCTGTCAGCAGGCCAATGGCGGCCGTGAGCGGCGCGGAAAGAGCCGCGACCTTCACGGTGGCGAAGAATGAATCCCAGGCCGAGCCGGAGAAGTAGAGGCCCCAATCCGCTCGCTCGATGCGGAAGGCGGTGAGGAAATGATCGAGGGTCGGCGTGTAGTCGCGGCCCATGGAGCGCACGAAGGCGCCGACCAGAATGATCACGTAAACGGCCACGGTGAACAGTGCCCACGGAATGGCTGTGAAGTAGGATGCCAGGGCCACGCGGCGAGGCAGGGGCAGTGGAATGCCGGCGTCGCCCTTGCCGGTCACTGTCGTGTAGACCTTCTTGCCGAGCCAGGCATGCTGCAGCCAGAAGGCGCCGAGCGTGAAGGCGAGCAGAATGATGGAGAGCACGGCGGCACGGCCCTGATCCTGCTGCGCGCCGACGACGGCGAAGAAGATCTTGGTGGAAAGAACCTCGTAATTGCCGCCGAGCACGAGGGGATTGCCGAAATCGGCGAGGCTTTCCACGAAGCCAAGGAGGAAGGCATTCGCGAGACCGGGTCGCATGAGCGGCAGCGTCACCGTCACGAAGGTTGTCCAGCTCTTCGCGCGAAGAGTTTGGGACGCCTCCTCCAGCGTCGGGCTGATGCCCTGCACCACGCCGATCAGGACGAGGAAGGCGATGGGTGTGAACGCCAGAAGCTGCGCGATGAAGACGCCGGGAAGGCCATAGATCCAGCGTGAACGCGGGATGCCGAACCACTCCCAGAGAACAGAGGAGAGCGCGCCGGAGCGGCCGAAGATCAGGATCAGCGCAAGGCCGATCACGAAAGGAGGCGTGATGATGGGCAGTACGCTCATCACGCGCAGAAGCTTCTTGTAGCGGAAGGCCGTGCGCGTGGCGATGAGCGCGAAGGCAAGGCCCAGAGCCGTGGTGCCGACACCCACGAGGAGGCCGAGGAACAGGGTGTTCCAAGCCACGCCACAGCGCAGGTCGCTTGAGAGGCAGTCGAGTCCCCAGATCGACTTGTCCATGAACTTGGTCAGGAACACGAGAGGTGCGAAATTGCCGTCGTTGTCCGCGAAGGCGCTCGCAAGGATCGTCGAAACGGGGAAGAACACGAAGACGATGATGAGCGCGATGACGATGCCGATGGAGGAGGTGACGAAAGCATCGCCCCGGCACCATCCGCGCGCGGCAAGCCCGTGGCAGAGAATGATGAGAAAGGCCGTGGATGTGAGGGCGGCACCATAGCCCATGCCGGCCTGGCTCGGCCCATCTCCGCCGGTGAGAGTTTTCAGGATGTCGAGCGTCCAGCCGTTCAGGCCGATGGTGAAGCCCTCGATCACGATCAGCGCGAGGCCTAAAGAGCCTGCGGCGATGAGCCATGGACCATTGTCCGCTCGCGAGGGCAGAACGGCAGGGCGCAGGCTGATCAGAAGCGGCACGAGAATCGGCAGAAGCCACCAGGCGCCGTTCAGGCCATGAACGAGAGCCGATCCGCCGATCACGTAATCGGTGAAGGTTGGAACCGCCGTGCGGTCGAAACCGTACCAGGGCAGGAGGGCAAAGCCGACCCAGCCTAGAACGATCCAGCCAAGGGTTGCCCGTGACATGTCTGTTCTCGCGTCAGGATCAATGCGGGCTTAAGAGAAAACCCGACTTCCAATCTCACAGGTGAGGAAGAAGCGTTCCGGCGAAACGCCTTAGTCTCGCCGGAACGGATCGGCTGCCTATTTCGGCAGGTTCTTCACCTCGTTGTCCCACTTGGACAGCAGACGCTTGCGCTCTTCCGAGGAGCCGTATTTCGCGAAGTCGAAATTGATCAGCTTGATATCGCTGAGCTTCGGGGCCTGCGGCGGAACCGGCGTGTTCTTGTTGGACGGGACCTGGTAGGACTTGGCCTCCGCACCGAGCTTCTGTGCGTCCGCTGTCAGGGCCCAATCGTAGAACTTCTTGGCGCTCTCGAGATTCTTCGCGCCTTTGATGATCGACATGGAGCCGATCTCGTAGCCCGTTCCTTCGCAGGGAGCCACGACCTTGATCGGGGCCTTGTCAACGACCATCGTCACCATGTCATGCATGAAGGTGATGCCGGCGGTCGTCTCGCCCTGCGCAACGGCCTTGGCGGGGGCAGCTCCCGACTTGGTATATTGATTGACGTTCTTGTGCAGGGCCTTCAGGTACTCGAAGCCCTTGTCCTCGCCCATGAGCTGAACGATGGTGGCGAGCAGCGTATAGGCCGTGCCGGAGGAGTTCGGATCGGCCACCTGCACCTCGTCCTTCAACTCGGGCTTGAGCAGGTCAGCCCAGCACTTCAGCTCCGGCACCTTGTTTGTCTTGGCGAGTTCGGTGTTGTAGCCGAAGCCCAGCGCGCCGGAATAGATACCGACGGTGCGCTGCTTGGACTGCTCCCACTGACGTACGGCCCAGTCCTGCAGCTCGCTCATCTTCGGCGACTTGTATTCGACCGTCAGGCCCTCCTCGGCGGCCTGCATGTGGGGATCGCCCGTACCGCCCCACCAGATGTCGGCGCGCGGATTGGCGGCTTCGGCCTTGACCTGGGCGAAAATCTCGCCCGAACTCTTGCGGGTCATGGAGACCTTGATGCCCGTGTCACGCTCGAACGCGCCGACCATGGCACGGCACCATTCCTCCTGCACGCCGCAATACATCACGAGCGCACCCTGAGCCTGGGCCGTTCCGGCCGACAGGAAGGAGAGGGCGGTCATGGAGCCCGCCAGCATCGTGGCGGCAACGAGATTCTTCTTCAGTGTCATAGTCTTCCTCCCATAGGTTTTTGTTATCTTTTTGTTGGTTGGCTAAGTTCGCCCCGATAAGAGCGCCCGGTCAAGAGCCCAGCTGATGATGCCGCCATGAATCTTTGGACTCATGGCCCAACGTCAGGGCTCCTTGGCTATGCCCGTGGCTGCCGTCAGGGCATCTGCGAGCTCCGGGGTGCAGGCGAGGACTGGGTTGCCTTTGCGTAATCCGTCCTTCGCCAGAAAGTTGTTGGTCCAGCCGCCGGCTTCCTCGATGATGAGAAGACCCGCCAGGGCGTCCCATGAATTGATATGCAGCTCGCAATAGGCATCGATCCGGCCGTCCGCCACATAGGCGAGGCCAAGCGTGCCGGAACCTGCGCGGCGCACATTCGCGCCGCTCTTCTTCAGACGCTCGACGACAGCGATGTAGGGTTCCGGAGGCAGGCGGGACGACCAACCGGCCTCGACGGTGGCCTGGCGCATATCGGTCAATCCGCTCACCTTGATCGGTTCGCCGTTGAGGATCGCCCCGCGTCCGCGCTGGGCGGTGTAGAGCTCCGCATGCATCACGTCATAGATCACGCCGATCTCGACTTGGCCGTCGCGTACAAAAGCGATGGAGATGGCAAAATGCGGGATGCCACGGGCGAAATTCGCCGTACCGTCGATGGGGTCCACGACCCAGACATCGCGCTCGAAGGAGCCGCCCCCTTCCTCACCGAAGAAGGAGTCATTAGGGAAGAGTTCGCTCAGGCGGCGGCGAATCAGCTCTTCTACCTCCGCATCGGTGGCCGTCAGGAAATCTTGCGGGCCCTTGAAATCCGGGCGCTGGGAGCGCGGGCGCTCCAGGAAGCGCTTGCGCGCCAGCACTCCGGCCTCGCGAGCAATGGCGCAGGCAGCGGTAAATCTCATATCCAAGCTATTGGTCGTCATGGCGTTCAGGCGTTCCTCAAGGATCAAAAAGGCAGCCGGTTTGTTGTCACATATTCATGAAGGTTCGTGAGAATGCGAAGGTGGCATGCCTTCGGAAAGGAGATGTCCCCAGAACCTGTCGAATTGAGCCTTTCTTAGCCGGCTCAAGTAAACTATGTTATAGACTAACCGTGTGGAAACTCTACTCTCGTCGAATGTCCCAGACGCCAAAAGAAGAACTCAGTCAGGTCGCAGCACTCCCCTTTCGCATCAGGGACGGGAAGGTCGAGGTGCTCCTTGTCACATCCCGCGAGACCAAGCGCTGGCTGATTCCGAAGGGCTGGCCGATGAAGGGCAAGAAGCCGCACAAGGCTGCAGCCCAGGAGGCGGAGGAGGAGGCCGGCGTGAAGGGCGAGATCAAGCCGAAGCCGCTCGGCCATTATGATTACTGGAAGCGCCGCTCCACGCATTTCGATCTCTGCCGGGTGAATGTGTACCCCCTCGCAGTCTCCAAGCAGCTCAAGTCTTGGCGGGAAAAGGGACAGCGCCAGGCACAATGGTTCGATGTCGAAGACGCTGCTCACCAAGTGCTCGAGCCTGCGCTCGCTGAACTCATTCGCAGCCTGCCTGAGCACGTCTAACGCGCCCGTTCTTTTGGGGTAACGTCCGGAAAATCGCACGCGTTCCGGGAACGCAACGCTCTTCAAGAAGTCTTTTCCCATGACGAGGCGGCCATGCGGCAAGCTTGGCCGTCCCCACGCATGCTGGAAGGAGATTTCGATGAAGGCGCTTGTTTGGCACGGCACCACGGATATCCGTTGCGACTCCGTTCCGGATCCGCAAATCGAGCATCCGCGCGACGCGATCATCAAGGTGACGAGCTGTGCCATCTGCGGCTCCGATCTCCACCTCTACGACCACTTCATGCCCGGCATGAAGAGCGGCGACATCATGGGCCACGAGACCATGGGCGAGGTCGTCGAGGTCGGTGCTGAAACCAAGGGCAAGCTGAAGGTGGGCGATCGCGTCGTGATCCCCTTCACCATCATCTGCGGCGAATGCGAGCAGTGCAAGCGCGGCAACTACTCCGTCTGCGAGCGAACCAACCGCAACGGCCACATCGCGGCAAAGGCCTTCGGCCATTCCACTGCTGGCCTCTTCGGCTACACGCATTTGACCGGGGGGTATCCAGGTGGACAGGCGGAATACCTGCGCGTGCCGTTCGCCGATGCCACCCATATCAAGGTGCCGGACGGCATTCCGGACGAGAAGCTGCTGTTCTTGAGCGATATCTTCCCCACCGGCTGGCAGGCGGCAGTGCAATGCGATATCCAGCCGGATGATACGGTGGCGATCTGGGGCGCAGGCCCTGTCGGACAGATGGCGATCCGCAGCGCCGTCCTGCTCGGCGCGAGGCAAGTGGTCGTGATCGATCGGGTGCCGGAGCGTCTCGCCATGGCGGAGGCCGGTGGTGCGATCACCATCAACTTCGACGAGGAAAGCGTCGTCGAGCGCTTGAATGAGCTCACCAACGGCAAGGGCCCGGAGAAGTGCATCGATGCCGTCGGTATGGAGGCGCATGCGGCTGGCACCGTCGATGCCATGTACGATCGCGTGAAGCAGGCTGCGATGATGGAAACGGATCGCCCGCATGTCCTGCGCGAGATGGCTTATGTCTGCCGTCCGGCGGGAACGCTCTCGATTCCCGGTGTCTATGGCGGGCTTCTCGACAAGATTCCCTTCGGCGCCATCATGAACAAGGGTCTCACGATCCGCACGGGTCAGACTCATGTGAACCGCTGGACCGATGACCTGCTGCGGCGCATCGAGGACGGGCAGATCGATCCGTCCTTCGTGATCACGCATAATGTCGGGCTCGAAGACGGGCCTGAAATGTACAAGATCTTCCGCGACAAGCAGGACGGTTGCATCAAGGTCGTGCTCAAACCTTAAAGGCCAACATCATGCGCTACGAAACCGAAAGAACCCGTCGGCGCGGTCATGCCGATACCGCAACGGACACGCTTGCGCGTGGCCTTGGAATCTTCTCGATTGCCCTCGGCATCGCAGAAATCGCCGCGCCTCGTGCCCTGGCGCGAGCACTCGGCATGAAAGGGCAGGAAGGACTGATTGCGGGCTATGGCCTGCGCGAGATCGCAACGGGCGTCGGCATTCTTGCGTCGAAAGATCCCACGCCCTGGATGTGGGGACGTGTGGCTGGCGACGGTCTCGATCTCGCAACGCTTGCCACGGCGCTCGAGGGCGACAACCCGAACAGGACCAATGTCGGCATCGCCATGGCGGCTGTCGCCGGTGTGACGGCGCTCGACGTCTATTGCGCGCAGACGCTCAGCCGCGAAAGCCCGCATCCGCTGCCGCCCATGCAGGACTATTCGGACCGCACCGGATTCCCGCGTGGCGTGGAGCAGTCGCGCGGTGCGGCAAGCGACTTCGAGGTGCCTCGGGACTTCCGCACACCGGAGGCCTTGAGACCTTATACACAACCCGACTTGCCACAGCACCCGATGCCGTCCATGTAAATGGAATGGCAAAGCCGCAGATTTTTACGATCGGGTACGAGGGAGCGGATGTCGACCGCTTCCTCACGACCTTGAAGGACGCAGGCATCGAAACGCTCGCGGATGTGCGCGCCGTTGCGCTCTCCCGCAAGCGCGGTTTCTCGAAATCCGCTCTCCGCGATGCGCTTGCGAACCAGGGCATCGGCTACGAGCACTTCATCAAGCTCGGAACGCCCAAGGAAGGCCGCCAGGCCGCACGGGCCGGCGACGGCGAGCTGATGCGCCGCATCTATTGCGATGAGGTTCTGGCCACGGAAGAAGCGCAGGAAGCCTTCCGGGATCTGAAAGCCTTGGCCGGCGCAAAGCCGATCTGCCTTCTCTGCTTCGAACGCGACCCCGCCAATTGCCACCGGCGCATTCTGGCGCAGCGGCTTGAGGGCTTGGGCTTCGAGACGGTTGATCTAATGGTCCTGTAAACCTTCAGCCGGGCAAGCTCGGCTTCAGCCCCGCAGGACAGACTGGACAAGCGGGGCGAGGGCTCATAAGTGAGTCCCATGTTCGAAGCCAAACCCCTTCCTTCTTCCGCCAGCAAGCGCGATCTTTATGCCTCGCTTGCTCAGCAGCTCGCCGCCCTCTTGGAGGGTGAGCCCGACGCCATTGCCAATGCGGCGAACATGTCGGCGCTGATCTATGAGATCCTCCCCGACCTGAACTGGGCTGGATTTTATTTCATGCGCGGTTCGGAGCTCGTGCTGGGGCCGTTCCAGGGCAAGGTGGCCTGCGTGCGGATCGCCATTGGCCGTGGCGTCTGCGGCGCGGCCGTGGAGCGCAAGACTTCCATCGTCGTGCCTGATGTTCATGCATTCCCAGGTCATATCGCCTGCGACAGTGCCTCCCGTTCCGAACTCGTCGTTCCTCTGATCAAGGACGGGCGGGTCATCGGCGTCCTCGACCTCGACAGCCCTCATCCTAACCGGTTCGATGAGGAGGACCGCGAGGGCTGCGAGCAGCTCGTTCAGATTTACCTCAAGGCCTCGGAGTTGCCCGCCTGAGAGCGTTTGCGCCTCTGCCATGTGGCGGGGAGTAACCACGGTGAAGCCTATTAGAGCTGCAGGCTTTCTCTTTTGAACGGCCTTTGGACGACAGCATGCATTCGGCTGAGCAGCCGTGCATGCCGTCCCTTAAGCCATGGAAGGGATAATCGTGCCGAAGCATCCCGCTAGAGATAGAAATCGCTCTTGGACATGCCCGTGAGGCCAATCATGGTCACCGCAAAATCGGCAACCTTGTCACCGTTCACATCGGCCGAGAGAACACCACTTGAAAACCTGAGCTGTCCTGCCTTTGCCGTGAACGCCGTGCTGCCGATAAACGTGAAGGCCTGATTGCCGGTGGTCAACGTGCTGGCGTCGATGCTCCGCAGATCGATGTGATCTTCGCCATGTTTGAAATCATAGATCACATCTTTCGTGAGTGCCGGAGAATCGCTCACGGTTGAAAAGATGAAAGTGTCGGCGCCGCTGCTGCCATACAGACGGTCGATGCCGGTTTGTCCAATCAGCTTGTCATTTCCGGAGCCGCCGACCAGTGCATCATTGCCGCTGTAACCGTAAAGCACATCGTTGCCAGCATTACCCTTCAGGGTGTTGTTGCCGGTATTTCCTTTGAGCGTATCACTGCCTGAGCCGCCCCATGCATTCTCGACTAGCGAGCGGGTATCGCCGTCGTAAAGAAGAGCATTGGCGATATTGCCGATGGCAAGCTTCGTTCCGTCCCATTTGAGCTTCGCACGCTGTGCCGTCGATGTGGTCGTCCAGGTTCCGGGAGCAAGATTGACCTTCACGCCTGTCGTGTATTGGGTGAAGTCATACGTGTCGGCACCGCCACCATCCCAAACAGTCTGGAAAATACGATTGCCACCGGGGACTCCCTGTCGGACGCCGTTGATCAGCAGTTCGCCGGTGATGGGGCTCCACTTGTAGATCGTGTTGCTGCTGTTGGTCGCGTAATTCGCGCCATAGAGATGCTGGATCGCGGCGATGTCGTACATCATCAGCGATTGCGCATAGCCCCAGGTCTCGTTGACGTAGCCGGACGTCAGAGAGGCGTTCACGTAGGAGCGATAACTCATGGCCGTGTACTCCATGGAATCACGGCTGAGTGGCATGATGGTCCTGCCCTCATGGGGATGTTCCAGGCCAAGCGCATGACCTGTCTCGTGAACGATCGTCAGATAAGCGTAGTTGCCCTTGCGCGGAGCGTCGTAGATTCGACTGGACTTGTTGACCCAGACATCTCCGCCGGATTCCTGTGCATTCGGAAAGTACGCCCAGGCCGTGCCGGGTTCATCCGAGCGGGCAAACCGAAGATCGGCGTGCCGATAACTCGTCTCGGTGATCGCCGTGAAAGTCAGATTGGCGACCGAGGAATAGAGCTTGAGCGCCGCACGCGCTGCCGCCTGCTGAGCGCTCAGGAACACACCGAAATTATTCAGCGACTCACTGCTGTAGGTATCGCTGTAATAAGCGGAAGAAGTCGGAAAGCTGTATGTCAGGCTGTTCGTCGCCCATTTCCGGTCACCCAGAAGAGCGTTGATATAGGTGCTGCTTGTCGTGGCGACGGACGAGGTGGAAGGCATTGGCCGGCTTAGTCTCGTTTAGAAAATGGATTGATTGGAAAGGAAATAACTTAGCAGCTGCTTCTGCTGATCTTGTTTGCAGGTGGAGACTTTCAGTGTTCCAAGGTTACTTCGAACTGCAATGTGCATACCCCATTCTTTGAAATCCTGATCGTTCCTAATGTGAAGCTCTTTAGGATTTGAGAACTTTAGCCTAAATCTTTCAGGCCAAAAAGTGAGCTAGGCCGACGTTCAACTCTTTGGACGATCTGACGCAGCGGAGACGGACACGCCTATCCACGAGCATGCGACTCCGCACCGGCAGCACTCCCCCGTGAGAGCCGCCAAAAGCTGCGGGATCACTCTGGTGGCCGTTGCCAGAGGCGATGGATCCCAAATGTTTGCCCATCCCGGTCGTGCCGATCTTGCGCGACGGTGAGGGAACGAAGCTGCGCCGAACCGATTGTGTCAACAGCGAAGCTTCGATCAGGCCAATGAGCCTGACTCAACAAAGGGTGTGCGGCACAGGCGATGGCGCAACTCTTCACACCGGCAGCAACCACTCTGTTTCGAGTGGCAATCGTGCTCATCGGCCTGGGGATCGTCGCCGCAGGCGCGACGGCCTATGTCTGGGCTCGCTCGAACGGCGCCTGGAATGTAGGCAAGCCCGCACCACAACCGGTTCCATTCCGGCACGATCTTCACAGCGGGTCCTTGAAGATCGATTGCCGCTATTGTCATTCCACGGTGGAGCGAGCGGCCGATGCCGGCATGCCGTCCGCTCAGACCTGCATGTCGTGCCATTCTCAGGTGTGGGTGGGCGCGAGCGTGCTCGATCCCGTTCGCACGAGCTTCACACTCGGACAGCCGATTGAGTGGACATCCGTTCACCGATTGCCGGACTACGCTTACTTCCACCACGCCGCCCACGTCAGCAAGGGTGTCGCCTGTGAGACGTGTCACGGCCGGGTCGATCGGATGTCCAAGACCGCGAAGACGCAGACCCTTTCTATGGGATGGTGCCTGGACTGCCATCGTGATCCGGTTCCGAATCTTCGGCCGCGGGAGGCTGTGTTCACCATGGGCTATGAAGCGCACGGCAAGGACCTGCCGGGCGATATTCGCGAGTTCTACCGGGAGGCTTCCCGGCGTCTCACAAGCTGCAACACATGTCACCGGTAGACACGATGGGTGAGGATGCGCCATTTGATCTCGATGCCTTGAGAACCCGTCTTTCAACGGAGGGCGGCCCGAGGCTTTGGCGCAGCCTTGAGGAACTGGCCGATGTGCCGGAGATGCGCCGATATATGGAGGCAGAATTCCCGGATATCGTCCAGGCCTCGTCCCTCGACCGCCGTACTCTGCTGAAGCTGATGAGTGCTTCCTTCGCTCTAGGAGGGCTCGCCGCGTGCAACAGCAGGGAGGCGGGCAGAAATGCTCCTCTTCTGTCCCAAAGCCAAAACATGCCGGGCTACACACCGGGCGTGCCGCTCACGGTCGCGACGTCCCTTCCATTGAACGGCTTTGGACGGGGCGTTCTCGTGAAGACGCAAGAAGGGCGACCCATCAAGATCGAGGGAAACCCGGTTCACCCGGCAAGCCTCGGGGCAACGGACGTGTTCGCTCAGGCCGAGATCCTGTCGCTCTACGATCCCGACAGGTCCGGTGCGCCGCTCCAGAACGGCCTCCCGAGAAGCTGGGAGGAGCTCACGAATTTCATTCGCCCCGTGCGAAACGAGCTCGTCGTGTCTGAGGGGCGGGGGCTGCATGTTCTGATGCCGCCCACGTCATCGCCGACCCTCCACAGGCTCGTTGCACAGGCACGGCAGCTCTTTCCCCTTGCCCAATGGCATGTGTTCTCACCGATCGACGACGGCAGCAGGAGAGACGCCGCCATGGAAGTGTTCGGTCGGGATGTCGATCTCGTGTACGATCTGGCACAGGCTGATGTCATCGTGACCCTTGGCGGCGATCTCTTCGCCGAGGAGCCGGGCCGTTTGCGCTATGCCGCCGATTACCAGAAACGGCGGCGGATGCAGGAGAGGGATCTTCCACGCCTCTTTGCCGTCGAGCCCCGACCGAGTCTTGTCGGAGTCCGTGCCGATGAGCGGATTGCTCTTCGCCCGCGGGAGTTCGAAGCATTCGCTCACGCCCTTGCAGCGTCTCTCGACACGAATTCTGCGCAGGCCTCGGGAGCGCATCCCTCCGTTATCCGGCTGGCGAGCGAGTTGCGCCGCGCCGGCTCTCGCAGCCTCGTCGCTGTCGGGCGTGAGCAGCCGGCGCGCGTGCATGCTCTTGCGCTTGCGATCAATGCAAGGCTGGGCGCCTTCGGCACGACGATCCGCACCATAGAACCGGTGCGCCCAACGATCGACGGGGCCAGGACACTGAATGATCTGGCGCAGGCCATCGGAGCCGGTCAGGTGTCCCATCTGGTCGTTCTCGGAAGCAACCCGGTTTACACAGCTCCGGCAGACATCGATCTAGCCGCACTCATTCGGCGTGTTCCTCTGTCGCTTCATCTCGGCCAGCATCGCGACGAGACCGCCTCTGTCTGTCACTGGCATGTTCCCGAAGCTCATCCTTTGGAGAGCTGGGGCGATCTGCGGGCCTATGATGGCACGGTGGGACTGAGGCAGCCCGCGACGATGCCGCTGAAACCAGCATTGAGTGCCGAGGAGTTTCTCGGCCTCATGGCAGGGCAGAATGTGGATGGTCGCGGCCTGGTTCAAGCGACTTGGCGTGAGGTCTGGGGAGACGGGTTCGAGGAGCGCTGGGAGCGCTCGCTCGAAGACGGCGTGATCGATGGTTCGACGCTGCCCGCCATCGACGTGCCCTTGCGATCCGACTGGCAGCCGGAGCCCGCCGCTCCGGTTCCGTCTGACGGCATCGACGTGGTGTTCGCGCCCGATCCGTCGGTATGGGACGGATCCTATGCGAACAATGGCTGGCTGCAGGAGCTGCCGAAGCCGCTGACGAAACAGGTTTGGGGCAATGCGGCGCTGATGGCTCCCGAGACGGCGGATGTCTTTGATTTGTCCTCGGGTGACGCCATCGATCTGACTGTTGACGGTCGCGTCGTGCGCGCTCCTGTCTGGGTTCTGCCCGGACATGCGCCGGGAGCCGTGACACTGGCTCTCGGCCATGGACGTCGGCAGGCGGGGCGGATCGGAAACGACATCGGGTTCGATGTCTATGCGATCCGTCCATCGCATCGGCCATGGATCGCCACGGGCGAGATCAAAGTTACCGGCGAGCGAATCCCGCTCATCTCCACGCAGCAGCACCACTCGCTTCAAGGGCACGATATCGTGCGCGTCGTGGCGCCTGGTCAAGCCGCCGCTCGGGAAACGGGAGAGCAGCCGTCTTTATATCCGGAATGGTCCTATGACGAACATGCCTGGGGCATGGCGATCGATCTTGACGCCTGCATCGGCTGCAACGCCTGTGTCATTGCGTGTCAGGCTGAAAACAACATTGCCGTCGTCGGACCGGAGGAAGTGGCGAAGGGGCGTGAGATGCACTGGCTGCGTATAGATCGCTATTACAGTGGGGAGACCGCCAACCCGAACACGTACTTCCAGCCTGTCCCCTGCATGCATTGCGAGAAGGCTCCATGCGAGGTGGTTTGCCCCGTGAACGCGACGGTGCATTCCTCCGAGGGGCTCAATGACATGGTCTATAACCGCTGCATCGGCACGAGGACCTGCTCGAACAACTGTCCCTACAAGGTGCGGCGCTTCAACTTCCTGGACTACCAGGGCACGGACTACACGGCCTCGCCCGATGCCATGAACCCGCAGCTGACGGTCCGCGACCGTGGCGTCATGGAGAAATGCACCTATTGTGTTCAGCGGATCGGTGCGGCCCGTGCCGATGCTCGCATCGAAGACAGGAGCCTGCGTGACGGAGAGGTCATGACGGCTTGCCAGCAGGCCTGCCCGACACAGGCCATTGTGTTCGGTGACGTCAATGATTCCGGCAGCGCCGTGAGCCGCCTCAAGCAAAGCCCACGCAATTACGCGCTGCTCGGCAATCTGAATACACAGCCGCGAACCACCTATCTCGCCCGCATCGAGGTGCCTAAGGAGAAGGAATAGCGGATGAGCAGCAACGCACAAGCAATCACGAGTCCGGTTGCAGAGGTTCCTCTCTCCCGTCGTTTCGGTTTGCTCTGGTGGATCGCGCTCGCGGTATCAGGCGTGTTCGTTCTGCTGCTCGGCTACACGCTGATTTCGGTCGCGATCCTGGGTGTCGGCATCTGGGGCGTCAACATTCCCTTCGTCTGGGGATTTGACCTGATCAACTACGCCTGGTGGATCGGCATCGCCAATGGGGCGAGCCTTTTCGCGGCCATTCTGGTCCTGCGTCGGCACGATCTGCGAACGGCGGTCAACCGCTTCGCGGAGGGTGTCGCATTCTTCGCCGTCATCTGCGCGGGCATTTTCCCGATCTTTCATCTTGGGCGTCCCTGGCTGTTCTATTGGACCTTTCCGTATCCTGCGACGACCCAGGTATGGCCGCAATTCCGCAGCACCCTGACATGGGATTTCTGGGCCATCAGCACCCACGTCATCGTGACAAGCCTGCTCTGGTATGTGGGATTGATCCCGGATCTCGCGACCCTGCGTGATCGCGCCCGTCGCAAGACGGTGCAGCGGATCTATGGGATCTTCGCATTAGGCTGGCGCGGATCCGTGCGGCACTGGGCCTATCACCAGCGCGCCTATCGCCTCGTTGCCATCCTCGTGCTGCCTCTGATCCTCATCATGCAGAGCACGGTGGCTTTCGAATTCGCTGTCACGCTGGTGCCCGACTGGCATGAGACGCGCCAACCGCTCCACTTCGTGGCAACCGGTCTGGCTCAGGGCTTGTCGATCGTACTGCTCGTCGCAGTGCTGCTGCGCTGGGGCCTGAGGCTCGGACGATATATCGACGAGGAGGATATCGATCTTCTCGGCAGGCTCGTTCTCGCCAGCGCCCTTGTGTCGGGCTATCTCTATTGGGATGAGTTTGTCTCTGCCGTTCTCGCTGATCCGATCACGCAGGAGGCCACCTTCAACCGCATGATCGGGGACTATGCCGGTCTTTACTGGACAGCCCTCGTCTACAGCATCCTCATCCCTCAGTTGTTCTGGTTCAGGACTGCCCGCCAGAGCACGATCGCAGGGGTATTCGTGGGATTTTCCATCGGGGTGGGCATCTGGTTCGACCGCTTCTCGATCATCGTGGGCGGGCTTCAGACGGATTACCTGCCGTCGATCGGACGAGCCTATAGCCCGACACTTTTAGAAACCGGCCTGTTCCTGGGAACCATCGGGTTGTTTGCAGCTTTCCTGCTGCTCTTCGTACGCTTCCTGCCGGTGGTCTCCATGTTCGAAACCCGCCATGACGAGCATGAGGAGAAGTCCTCATGACACAGCGTCTTTATGGCATCATGGCCGAGTTCAGGACGCCGGAAGCCTTGGTGGAAGCCGTCAAGGCCGCAAAGCGTTCCGGCTTTACGAAGCTCGATGCATTCAGTCCCTTTCCCCTCGCGGATCTCGCCAAGGAGATGGGCGTTCGCACAACTATCATCCCCTGGATCGCGCTCGTTGCAGCCTTGACAGGCGCAGGGCTGCAATATGGGTCCCAATATTGGATGAACGTCGTCGATTATCCGCTGAATGTCGGAGGTCGCCCTCTCCACCCTTGGCCCGCCTTCATTCCATCCACGCTGATTGTCGCCATTCTCTGGGCGGGTGCTGCAACCTTGCTTGGTCTGCTTCTGATCCTGCGACTGCCGCGCCTGCATCATCCGGTCTTTGCGGTGCCCGGATTCGAGCGGGCCTCGGAGGATCGGTTCTATCTCTGCATCCTGAGCGTCGATCCGCTGTTCGAGGATGCTGCAGTCCGAAGCTTCTTGGAATCGTTGTCGCCTCTGGCAGTGCAGGAGGTGCCGGCATGCGACTAGCGATCGGGTTCATCAGTCTTGCCGTGCTCGCAGGCTGCGATACCGGTACCGAGCAGCGGGATGCCGTCGCATCGACCCGCACCGTTCAACGACCGTATGTCCCCGTTCCTCCAGGAACCATTGCCAGGGGAGCGGCTGCGCAGAAAGCGGTACTCTCGCCGCCGGGGCCGCAGGTCACGCCGGATCTGGTCGCCAGAGGCGAAGAACGCTTCCGGGCCTTCTGCTCGCCCTGTCACGGCCTCAGCGGAAGAGGCGACGGAACGGTAGTTTCCAGAGGATTCCCGCCACCTCCTTCGTATCATGATGAACGTGTGAGAGCATTATCTCCTGAGCAGATCGTCACGGTGATCACTCAGGGAAAGGGGCGGATGTACTCTTATGCGGATCGCGTCCTGCCGGAGGATCGCTGGGCAATCGCCCACTATATCAAGCAGTTGCAGGCACAGACTGGTGCGCCGACGCGTCCGGGAGCGTCATCTCCATGAGCGTAACGGAGGCTCTCTATATCGTCTTCGTCGGTCTCACCGGAATTGCGATGGGCAGCCTGATCGTGCTGACGATCGGGCATCTCATGAGCGAGCACTGGCTTGCTCCGGTCCGCGCGGAACTCGAGGCGGCATCCTTGACGATGCCTCTGCTCCTCGTCCTCGGAATTCCGCCTGCCCTCGGGCTCGATCAACTCTTTCCCTGGGTCAGTGAGAGAGCCGACCTGCCGCCGCTTCGGGCCGCATTCCTGAGCCCCGGCTTCTTCCTGATGAGAAGCGCTTTCTACCTGCTGGTCTGCGCTGGAATGGCATTCTGGCTGATCCGCACCCGGCATGTGCGTCGGACAAGTGCTGTCGGTCTGGCCCTGCTGACGCCCATCGTGAGCTTTGCGGCCTACGACTGGGTGCTGTCGCGCGAGCCGCATTGGTGGTCGAGCCTGTTCGGCTTTGCTTTCGGGCTCGCCCAGGCTCTTGCTGCTTTGGCTGGCGCCATCCTCGTGAATTTTCTCAAGCCTGCTCCTGCCTCTCCAACGCGCATGGCGAGCCTGGAGCGTGCGCTGCTGACACTGGCTCTTCTGACGGTCTGGACGTGGTTTGCGCAGTTCATCATCGTCTGGCTCGCCAACCTGCCGCTAGCCGCAGGGTGGTATTTGAGACGCTCCGATCCCTGGGACCAAGGACTTCTGACGGCTTCCTATCTGTTGATGCTGGGTGCAATCGTGGTGCTGGTCCCCTCCGGCGTGAGCCGGGCCGCCATGATCGGGGGAAGTGCGCTGGCGCTCCTGTATCATGGCACCCATACGCTCTGGATCCTCCAGCCGAAGGGGATTTCCTCTTGGGCAGAGATAGGCCTCATCCTCGGCACGATCTGTCTCTGGGTCGCGGCTTTCATCGCGGTGATGAGAGTACGCCCGAGTTACGCCGAGGAAGCATCGGCTGATCCCTAGGGGCTTAACTGGGGAGCTGGATCCTGATCCGGCACGATGCGTCGCGTGCGTGGGTCCGTCTCCGAGGTGGGATTCACCGTCGAGCCGGGGATCTCGACTGTTCTCTCTCCGGGGCCGCGAAGCGGAAGGGGAGGATCGTCTGGATAGATCTGCAAGTCGCCGCCCCCCAACGAATAGAGATAGGCGGCGATGTGCCGGGCCTCGGCCTCCGTCACGCCCTGCGATGGCATTCCAGTCTGCGGCTTCAGGGCCACCGGGTCCATCAGCCATGCGATCAGATTGCGCGGCGTGTTCGGCAAGAAGCCTGCGAGGAGGTGCTGTTGTGCATAATCTTCAAGCTGCGGCCCGACCTTGCCCCGCGCGCCCCGGATGCCGCCGATCGTATGGCATGTGCCGCAGCCGTAAGCACGGACCAGCGCGCGTCCCTGCTCGGGATCTCCGCCTGCAATATGCACGTTTGCGGATCGCTCTTGCGTGTCGCTGCATGCACTCAGTCCTGCGAAGGCGGGAACGATCAACAATCGGGTGAGGGCGTGCCTGATCATGAGCTCTGTTTCAGGAGGTCCGATGGGGCAACCGGCAGCGGGCTCCTCCGTTCCCGGCCTGGAGGCGTCAGAAGGCGAAGCGCCATGACCAATCCGGAGACGAGATAGATCGCACACATGGGAAGGGACATGATGGCGCCTGCCAGTTGTTGATCCTCCAGAGCTGTCAGGCCCCAATCGCCCGGATCAGGCGTGTGATACAGAGCCTCGCGCGCGAAGCTGAGGAGAGCGCTCAACAGGCCGCTCTGCAGCAAGGTGATGAAGCAGGCGATGAGTGCCGCCGCCGCCGCCTCGCGTCCCGAATGGGCCTTGATGACGGCGCGCCAGAACAGGAGCGCCGTGCCGAAGAACAGAGCATGCTCCAGCCAGTGAAGCCGGTCGGAGGCAACGGCGGCATCGAAGAGTGCCGGACTGTGCCAGATCCACAGGGTTGCCATATGGATCAGGGCTGCCGGGATCGGTTTTGCGCAGGGCGACAGGAACGACAGGATTGATCGCGCTCCGCGATTGCGCGCCATTGCGCGCCGCCATTCTTCCGGAAGCGCCCAGAGCCAGGCGACCTCCGGCTTGCCGAGAACGAGAAGCGGGGGCGCCACGGCGATCAGCAGGATATGCTGGACCATATGGGCCGACAGGAGAGGCTGGGAGAGGCTTTCCAGCGGGGATAGAAGGGCAAAGGCCAGCAATGCCGTTCCTGCGGCGAAGCAAAGAATCTGGCCCATGCCGAAACCTGGCAGAAGCCGTCCGAGGCTTCCTCGCAATCGCCATACGCCACAGGCAAACAGCAGGCTTGAGGCGATGAGAGGGATCGTGACCAAAGGATCGGTCTGCCAGGAATGCCAGAGGTCTTCGGGGCCATGGGGCGCCGCACCGTGAGCAAGGACAGGCTCGATAGGCAGGAGAGTGGCCAGGACAGCAGAGAGGCTGAAAGCTGCCTTCGTAAGCCTGCGGCAGGATGTTTCGAGGGAACCAAGTCTCACGGCCAAGCTTTTCCGTTCGATGCACGCAAGACCCATGTAGGGCGGATGGACCTTGAAGCGACATGGTATTGTCTTCATGCGCAACTGCGCAGCTCTGCGAAGAATGCGGCAGCCCTTGTCTGCGCGCTTTCTCTCACTGGGTGCAGCGGCATGCAATCGGCTCTTGATCCAGCCGGAGGCGACGCATTCAGGATCTATTGGCTCACCATCACCATGACGGTGGGCGGCATCCTCATCTTCTTCAGTGTTACAAGTCTTCTGCTCTACGCGATCTTCGCTCCACACGAGAGCCGGGCATGGTTGGGGAGCCGCAGAACGATCATCTATGGCGGGCTTGCCTTTCCGATCATCACTCTCTCCGCGCTTCTGCCTTATGGACTCGTCGTCATGCGGGACAGCGACGTCCCAAAAGCGGGTTCACTCCCGATCGAGGTGATCGGTGAGCAATATTGGTGGCGGGTCCGCTATCCTGCGGACGGTGATCAGGTGGAGTTTTCGACCGCCAATGAAATCATTGTTCCTGTCGGTCGCCCCGTCGCCGTGTCGGTCACGGCGGCCGATGTGATTCATAGCTTCTGGATCCCGAATTTCGGCGGCAAGATCGACATGATCCCGGGCCGCATCAACCGCCTCAACTTCACGGCCGAGCGGACCGGCATCTATCGCGGCGTCTGCGCCGAGTTCTGCGGCGACCAGCATGCCCGCATGGCCTTTGACGTGATTGCACTGGAACCGGCCGCCTTCGAGGCTTGGCGGACAGAGCAGGCGAAGCCGGCCCAGGAGCCGGCAACTCCCTGGCTCACACGCGGGCGCGAACTGTTTCGCGCGGGCGGATGCGGATCCTGCCATGCGGTGCGCGGCACCGAAGCCAACGGGCAGTTCGGCCCCGATCTGACCCATGTGAGCAGCCGCCGCACGATCGGTGCAGGTCAGTTCCCGAACAATATCGGCACATTGGCTGGTTGGATCGCCAACACGCAGCACATCAAGCCGGGAGTGCGCATGCCTTCCTATGGCTCCTTGACGGGCGAGGATCTGAGGGCCTTGGCCGGCTATCTGGAGAGCTTGAGATGAATGCACCCGAGCGCCCCGGATCCTTCGGTGAACAGGAGCCTGAGCTTCCCAATTCCTTGCCGCGTCCGAAGGGAGAGTTCGAGGCGCTTAAAAAAGCCTGGGAGCCGCCGCGAGGCTTAAGCTTCATCACGGCCGTGAACAACACCTATGTCGGTGTCTGGTATGTCGGCACGGCTTTTCTGTTTTTTATCCTTGCCGGAATTCTGGCGCTGATCATGCGCGCCCAGCTGGCGGTGCCGGAAAACGATCTCGTCGGCCACGATCTCTACAATCAGCTCTTCACCATGCATGGCACGGTGATGATGTTCCTCTTCGCCGTTCCGGCAGTGGAGGCGGCCAGCGTCTATCTGCTGCCGAACATGCAGGCCGCGCGCGACCTGCCGTTCCCGCGCCTCTCGGCCTATGCGTTCTGGGCGTATTTTGTCGGCGGCCTCGTGTTCTTCGGCACGATCTTCTTCGGCCTGTCGCCGAACGGCGGCTGGTTCATGTATCCGCCGCTGACAGGGACGAAATACTCGCCTGCGGAGAATGCCGACTGGTGGCTTCTCGGAATCGGCTTCATCGAGATTTCAGCCATTGCCGGCGCGATCGAGATCATCGTGGGCGTGATGAAGACGCGTGCGGTCGGAATGAGCCTCGACAAGCTGCCGGTCTATTCCTGGGCCATGCTGGTCTTTGCCGTCATGATCGTGATCGGCTTTCCGGCCATCATCCTCGGCACATTGCTGCTCGAGATGGAACGTGCCTTCGACTGGCCGTTCTTCATTGCGGAAAGGGGCGGGGATCCGCTCCTGTGGCAGCACCTGTTCTGGTTCTTCGGCCATCCGGAGGTCTACATCATCTTCCTGCCCGCAACCGGCATGGTGTCGATGATCGTACCGACGATGGCGCAGACGCCTCTCGTCGGATATCGCCTCATCGTGCTCGCCCTCATCGCCACGGGTTTTCTCTCCTTCGGGCTGTGGGTGCATCACATGTTTGCGACGGGCCTGCCGAAGATGTCCTTGAGCTTCTTCTCGGCGGCCAGCACGGCGGTCGCGGTGCCGAGCGGTATCCAGGTCTTCGCCTGGATCGCCACCATCGCATCCGGGCGCATGAAGCTGACGACTCCGTCGCTCTTCATTATCGGTTTCCTGTTCGTCTTCACGCTCGGGGGCCTCACCGGCATCATGGTGGCGATGGCCCCCTTCGACTGGCAGGCGCATGACAGCTACTTCGTCGTGGCGCACCTTCATTATGTGCTGATCGGCGGCATGGTCTTCCCGCTCTTCGCAGCCTTCTATTATTGGGTGCCTGCCGCGAGCAAGCGCGCTTTATCCGAGCGGCTTGGACGCTGGGTCTTCGGCCTCATGTTCCTCGGCATGAACGTGACCTTCCTGCCGATGCACATTACCGGCCTCACCGGCATGCCGCGGCGCGTCTATACGTATCCTGTCGAGCTGGGATGGGACGCGCTCAATCTCGTCGCCACCATCGGCGCTTTCATGATCGCGGCCGGTGTCGCGGTCTTCCTGTTCGACCTCGCGCGCAACTTCCGCTTCACGTTGGAAGACAATGCGGGCAACGTCTGGAACGCCAGCACGCTCGAGTGGCTGCCGAACGGAACCTACAACACGCGAAGCATTCCCTCCGTCGTCAGCCGCGATCCCCTCTGGGACCAATCCAGCCTGTCGAAAGACGTGGAGGATGGCCGCTATTATCTGCCCGGAACCGCGACAGGAGGGCGCGAGGCGTTGGTGACAAGCCCCTTCGATGCGAGACCGCAATATATCCTGCAAGTTCCGGGTCCAGGCTGGCAGCCGATTCTGGCCGCCGTGTTCACGGCCGCTTTCTTCCTGCTTCTGACGGTGAAGTTCGTTTTCACATCAGTCATCTGCGGCGTGCTGGCAGTGGGTTGCGTGATCTGGTGGCTCTGGGAAACGGATCCGGGTCCGGTTCGCCCGCCTGCGGATATCGGTGGCGGCATCGTGGTGCCTGTCTACGTCACCGGACCGATGAATCACTCCTGGTGGGCGATGATCGTCCTCATGGTCGTCTCAGGAATGGTCTTCACCTGCCTGATCTTCTCCTATCTTTTTCTCTGGCTCGTGAACCCGGGTGCGTGGCCGCCGCAAGGCGTCCGGATTCCCGATTGGCTCTGGCCTTCTCTCTCGGCATTGCTCTACTGCATCAGCGCGGTCCTGATTGCCGTCGCCAGCCGGCAGCTGCGCGGCGCTGACCGTCGGCGTCCGCGCTCTGTGCCAGTTCTGATCGGAGTGGCGCTTCTGCTCGTGTGCACTGCTGTCGCCGTTGACCTCTGGACGCAGTGGGGAACGGGTTCAAGCCCTTCGGCCCATGCCTATGGCGCAGCGGTCTACGCCATCATCTCCCTGCAGATCTTCTTCGTCCTAACGACCTTCGTCATGGGGATCTACACCATTGCCCGCTGGCTTGCCGGCAGGCTCGACAGCGTGCGCCGCACGACCTTCGATAACACCATGCTGTTCTGGTACTACACGGTAGGGCAGGGTCTGGTCGCTCTCCTCGTGGTCCACGGCTTCCCGCGTCTGACGGGAGGGATCTGATGAGCGGGCGGCGGACAGGTCAGGTTCTTCTGATGCTGGCCGGTCTCATCGCATGGGCCGTTCAGTTTACCGTCATCTATGGAGTGACATCGACCCTGTGCGGACGCGGATGGGCGGATGCGACGGTTCTCGGCTTCGGGATCGTTCCGATGGCGATCCTGTCAGCGACTCTCGTCACGTTCGCAGCAACGGCGATTGCTCTCGTCTGGTCTATCCAAAGCCACCGACAGTCGGGGGAACAATCGGTCGCGATGACGGATCGCTTCATGAGCCATGTCGCAATCCTGATCAACGGCCTCTCGCTTGTCGTGATCCTTTGGCATGGAATCTCGGCCTTCATTCTCCCGGCCTGTGCCTAGGGCATCGGACTCGTGACCGTGCTCTGTTACACCCGCTGAGGTTGGCGAATGTGCAGAGCAATGATTTCTTTCAATCGCAGTGCATCCCCGGCCGAGAGCGCCTCGATCATCGCATGATGCTCCCGGCTCGACTGCTCGACGCGTGCTCGTGTGCTCCATTGCCCGGCCAATGCCGACGACGTTCGTCCGCGCAGTTCCGTCACGAGGTTCAGGAGTTCGGGGTTCGAGCATAGGCCGAGGAGTTCACGGTGGAAGGCAAGGTTGGCTTCGTACTGATCCAGGACCGTCCCGTTGAGAATTGCATCATCGAAGTGTCGCGCGAGATCGCGGAGGCGCTTGATTGCGGCAGGGGTCGCACGGGTCACGATGCTGTCGACGGCTGCCGTTTCAAGGATGACGCGGAGTTCCAGAATGTGGGCGGTCTGTTCCCCATCCGGCAGGAAAACATGGTACCCGCGATTGGGCACATGCTGCACTAGGCGCTTCTGGGCGAGATAGTCCAGAGCTCGCCGGACATCGGGGCGGCCGTATCCATAGCGCTGTTCAAGATCGATCTGCTTCAGCCACATGCCCGGCGCGAAGACCCCGGAGCGCACATCGCGTGCGATCAGATCGGCAAGGATCATCCAATCCTTCTTCAGCGGTGCGTCCGTCCCTATGTCCATCGCTGCCATTCTGTCCTTTTCCGAAGGCTCTTCTCCCAAGCCTTGCCTGATCCTTAGGCACAGCTCAAGCCGGTCGCAAAATTGATCGGCAGATGCCCTCTTGCGCCGTTTCTCCCGGCATGCATCATATTGGTACCAATTTTGGCAAATATTCTCTACCCCGGTTTCGGGCCAGATCGGCTTCAGACCCGGGGTGCCATGCCGCGCATCGGAGGTCGGACCTTGTCTGCAAAGAATTCCCCGGACATCTGGAATCTGGTTGAGGCCAAGCGTGAGACGTTCTTCGCTCTCAGCGACCGCATCTGGGAGATGCCCGAGCTGAATTATGAAGAATTCCGCTCGGTTGCCGAGCATGCAGCCATTCTGGAGCAGCAGGGTTTCCGGGTAACGCACGGCGTGGCGGATATTCCGACCGCCGTCATGGGAGAGGCGGGCGAGGGCGGTCCGGTCATCGCGATTCTGGGCGAGTACGATGCCCTGCCGGGCCTGAGCCAGGAGGCCGGAATTGCTGAGCAGAGGCCGGTCGTCCCAGGCGGAAACGGTCATGGCTGCGGGCACAACCTGCTCGGCAGCGGAGCGCTCATGGCTGCGACTGCGGTGAAGGACTATCTGGAAGCCCACGGCCTGAAGGGCCGCGTTCGCTATTATGGCTGCCCGGCCGAAGAAGGCGGTTCCTCCAAGGGCTTCATGGTCCGGGCCGGCGTCTTCGACGACGTCGATATCGCGATCTCCTGGCATCCGGCGCCTTTTGCAGGTGTCAACAATCCGATTTCTCTCGCCTGCAACGAGATCAATTTCCACTTCACGGGCCGTGCCTCTCACGCGGCGGCCTCGCCTCATCTCGGCCGGAGCGCACTCGACGCGGTCGAGCTCATGAACGTGGGTGTGAACTACATGCGTGAGCATATGCCGAGCACGGCCCGCATTCACTATGCCGTCACGGATACGGGCGGTTCGGCCCCGAATGTGGTGCAGGCCAATGCAACGGTGCGCTACCTGATCCGCGCCCGCGACCTGCCAGAGATGCAAGGGCTGCTCCGGCGTGTGAAGAAGATCGCCGAAGGTGCCGCGCTCATGACCGAGACGAGTGTGCGCAGCGAGATCGTCAGCGGTGACGCGAACCTGGTCGGCAACACGCCGCTCGAGCAGTTGATGCATCGGAACCTGGAGAGGCTTGGACCTCCGGTCTTCGACGAGCAGGACAGGGCCTTCGCAGCGAAGATCCAGGAAACATTGACGGACGAGGACATCAAATCCTCCTTCGCCCGCTTCGGGCTGAAGCCCCGGATGGGCGTCCCGCTCTGCGATACGATTTTCCCGCCCGAGAGCGGGGATGGAACGCTCGTGGGCTCCACCGATGTCGGCACCGTCAGCTGGGTGGTTCCCACCGTGCAGATGCGCGGAGCGACCTACGCCATCGGGACGCCGGGCCATTCCTGGCAGCTCGTGGCACAAGGAAAGGCTCCTGCGGCCCATAAGGGCATGGAACATGCCGCCAAGGTCATGGCCGGCACGGCTGTCGATCTCTTCCGCGATCCGGCTCTGATCGAAGCGGCCAAAGCCGATTTCCGTGACCGGCTGGCCGGGACACCTTTCGTCAATCCGATCCCGGATGATGTCGATCCGCCGATCCCGACGAAGGCCCGCCGGGCTGAATCCGTCGCACCTTGAGAACCCCATCTCCACTTGAACCCACCAGCCTTGAGCGTGATGGGCGCTCATCAACAACGATCAACAGAGGGAAATCTATGAAGACCATCAGCAAGATCCTGGCACTCGCGGTCGCCGGTGCGACGCTCGCACTCGGACCGGTTGCGACGGCGCAGGAAAAGACCTGGACGAAAGTGCGCATTGCGACGGAAGGGGCATTCGCCCCATGGAACTTCACCAAGACGGACGGCACGCTCGATGGCTTCGAGATTGAACTGTACCAGGATCTCTGCAAGCGCATGAAGGTCGAGTGCACGATCGAGGCGCAGTCCTTCGACGGCATGATCCCCGCGCTGAACGCCGGCAAGTTCGACGCGATCATGGCCGGCATGTCGGCGACCGCCAAGCGTGAGGAGGTGATGGCCTTCACCCAATCCTATGGCACCACGGGCCAGACCTTCGCGGTGCTGAAGTCGAGCCCTCTCGTCAACCTGCCTGACAAAGAACAGGTGTTCTCGCTCGCGACAAACGAGGCTGGCGCCGCTGCAGAAATCGAGAAGCTGAAGCCGTACCTGAAGGGCAAGACCATCGGCGTGCAGGGCTCGTCGATTGCCGCGAACTTCCTCGACAAGTACCTGAAGGATACCGCCGAGATCCGCGAGTACAAGACCACGGAGCAGCACGACCTCGATCTGACGGCCGGCCGCATCGACATCATCATGGCATCGACGGCCTACCTGACCGGCGCGGCGGGGAAGCCCGAGAATGAGCAGATGACTCTCGCAGGTCCCCGCTTCCAGGGCGGCATGCTCGGTCGTGGCAGCTCGGTCGGCCTGCGCAAAAGCGACCCGGAGCTGAAGGCGATGTTCGACAAGGCCATCACGGAAGCGAAGGCTGACGGCACGATCGAGAAGCTTTCGAAGAAGTATTTCGGCTTCGACATCACCCCGCGCTGACAATCCGGCATCACCAACCCTGGCAGGAAGCCTGAGCGTTTCGTCACGGCGTCGGAGCCACCGCTCCGATGCCGTGCTGCGTTTCCGAGCGCGACACGCGGAGATGAGTCGGTCAGTTCGCAGGAAATGCCTAAAATTTGAGCAGAAGGTTCTCAGGCCCTCGGATCCTCCTGCGGACAACTTTGGCCTGAAACTTGCTTGATGCTTCCTTCGAGGATCGGCATCGAGAGCTCCCACCACCTTGACGAAAGATCATCACACAGGTCAGCGGCCCCTTCGCGTTGCGATCATCGAGGAGAATAGCATCAGGGCCGCTATTCTGCTTGACGGCCTGCGGGATGCCGGAGTCGTCGACGTGGAAGTCATCGACACGATGACCCACATGCTGCGCCGGCTGAGCACCATCGATCCGGACGTGATCATCATCGGGATCGAGAATCCCAGCCGCGACGTGCTCGAGCAGATGTTCCAGGTTTCCAAACTCGTCTCCCGTCCGGTGGCCATGTTCGTGGACCGCTCCGACGACGGCATGATCCAGGCCGCCGTCGAAGCGGGCGTGTCCGCCTATGTCGTCGACGGACTACGCAAGGAGCGGGTGAAGGCCATCGTGGACATGGCGGTCAGCCGGTTCAACGCATTCGACCGCCTGCAGCGTGAGTTGATGGCGGCACGAAACGAACTCGCGTCCCGCAAGATCATCGAGCGTGCCAAGGGAATTCTCATGAGAACCCGGCAGCTCTCGGAGGAGGAAGCCTATGCGCTTCTTCGACAAACGGCCATGAACGAAAAAAGAAAGCTCGTCGACATTGCGCAGAGCGTCGTCACGGCGGCTTCGCTTCTGGAGAAATAGTCGCGTGTGGGAATCGCAAGCATCCGGGGAGTATCCCGTGAGCCAATCAGGATCATTGAACGTTACGCCTGCCCGAAAGACAGGCCGGCCCTCGCTGGAGCGGCTGGTGCGCATAGGGTTCATCCCGCTCCTCGATATGGCGGTGCTCGTCGCGGCGGAGGAGCAGGGCTTCGCCCGGCGCGAGGGCATTCACCTGCAGCTCGTCAAGGATGTGTCATGGTCGAACATCCGCGACAGGCTGGCCTTCCGGCAGTTCGACGTCGCTCACATGCTGAGCCCGATGCCGGTCGCCTCTCAGCTGGGTCTCGGCTCGAATCCATATCGTTGCTTCACGCCCTTCGCTCTTGGGCGTGGAGGCAACAGCATCACGCTCTCGCTCGAACTGTATCGCGAGATGCGGATTACCGCCGACCTCGACGGCTCGGAGGATGCGCTTGCAAACGCTCTCGCTTTGAAGGCGGTGATCGAACGGAGACGGCGTGAGGGCAAAAAGCCGCTCGTCTTCGCCATGACCTACCCGTTCTCGTCCCACAATTACGAGTTCCGCTTCTGGCTTGCAGCCGGCGGCATCGACCCGGACAGCGACGTCATCATGACGGTGGTTCCGCCGCCGCTGACCGTGGATGCCATGGCGGCACGGGCGATCGATGGTTTCTGCGTCAACGCCCCTTGGAACATGATTGCCGTCGAAAAGGGCGTGGGCCGGATCGTGGCCACGAAGGCCGATATCTGGCCGTCCGCCCCGGAGAAGGTGCTGGGCGTCAGTCCCGATTGGGCCGAGAAGAACCCGGAGACCTTGTCGCGCCTGATCGTAGCGCTGGATGCTGCCGCCCGCTGGTGCGACGATCCCGACAATCACGGCAGCTTGGCTGAGATGCTGGGTGCTCCGACTTGTGTGGACGCTTCGCCAGATATGATCCTGCGGCTTCTCAAGGGAGAGCTCACTGTCGATCCAAGCGGCAGAACGCGATCGATCGAGAATTACCTGATGTTCCACGGGCAGGCAGCCAACTTCCCCTGGATCAGCCAGGCGCGGTGGATCTACAGTCAAATGGTCCGCTGGGGGCAGGTCGCCCACAACGATGCCTGCTTGCCGCAGGTCGAAGCCGCCTATCGCCCGGACATCTACCGCGATGTGCTCGCAACCTCGGCGACTGCCGTTCCTCTCATCGACAGCAAAGTCGAAGGGGTAGGATCAGGCCCGACCGTCGTTCCCACCACCCACGCTGACCTCGTCCTCGACCCGCACAGGTTTATTGACGGGCGCGCTTTCGATGCGAACGACATCCCGGCTTATGTGAACGGCTTTGCCATCCGGGCGAGATAGGTTTGCTGGTACTGAATTATGCAGGCGAGCGCATATGATACGCGCAGACTGCATAAACAATCGCCTTGAGCAAATTCTGTGCAATGCGTACATTTTATTTAGGGTCAGGTCAGACAAGGAAGTCGTGGCCGACCTTGATGAGCGGGGCCAATCAACGATGATCGGCCGCGCGTGCCTTCTCAAAAGGCATTTTCCCGACAACGACGTCGCATGAGCGATTGCAGTGCCGTTCCAGCGGCATGCGGTTCATCACGCGGCGTTTTTTACGTTCAGGCAAGGTCTTTGCAGCCGGCGTGGACGACCTGTGTCCGCATGGAATCCGGAGGTCATCGATGCTGCAGTCGATCAGAAAGCCGTCCGAAGCCGAGCCCGGTCGCTTGGGCCGCCTCGCCAAGCTGCCGGTCTTCTTCGACCTGCGCGGCAAGCGTGTCGTGCTCGTCGGCGGATCGCCCGGCGCTGCCTGGAAGGCGGAGCTTCTTTCTGCTGCGGGAGCACATGTGGATGTCTATGCAACGGAGATCTGCACCGAGATGGAGGCCCTGCTGGCTCGCGGAGCGGCAGATGGCCGTCTCACGCTGCATCGCAGGAGTTGGGCGCCCGAGATCCTGAACGATGCCGCTCTCGCGGTCGCGGATCTCGAGGAGGAAGGCGAGGCGGAGGCCTTCGCTTCGGCGGCGCGTCGGTCCGGCATCCCGATGAACGTGATCGACAAACCCGGCTACTGCGATTTTCAGTTCGGCTCGGTGGTCAACCGCTCGCCGGTCGTGATCGGCATCTCAACCGACGGAGCCGCGCCGATCCTGGGACAAGCGATCCGGCGCCGCATCGAGACGCTGCTGCATCCGTCACTGTCCTCATGGGCCTCGCTCGCCAAGACGATGCGCGAGCGCATCATGGAGCAGCTGCCTCCGGGGCTGTCGCGGCGTGCATTCTGGGAGCGCTTCGCCGATCTGGCGTTCCAGGGCCGCCCGCCGGAGGTCACGGGATCGAGTGTCGACGCCGTGCTCCGACAAATCGCATCGCGGCCCGTCGGAGCCGTGGGGCGCGTCACGCTCGTCGGTGCGGGACCAGGCGATGCGGAACTGCTGACCCTCAAGGCCGTGCGCGCGCTTCAAGCTGCGGACGTCATTCTCTTCGACGACCTGGTCTCGGAAGACGTTCTCGAACTCGCCCGCCGCGAAGCGAAGCGCCTCATGGTCGGCAAGCGGGGAGGGCGCGCATCCTGCGCACAGGAAGACATCAACGATCTCATGACCCGTCTGGCCCTGCAGGGAAAGCATGTGGTCCGCCTGAAGTCCGGCGATCCCATGATCTTCGGCCGGGCCGGGGAGGAGATCGAGCATTTGGAGAGCGCTGGTGTTCCCGTGGATGTCGTGCCGGGCATCACTGCCGGTATCGCTCTGGCATCGGCGCTCGGCATATCTCTGACCCATCGCGACATGGCGAAATCCGTTCGATTCGTGACTGGATGCGCGAGGACAGGACGCCTTCCGCACACCCTGGATTGGCGCGGCCTGGCGGATCCTCTCACGACGACGATCTTCTACATGGCTGGAGGAACAGCGGGTGCAATCGCAGCGCGATTGATCGAAGAAGGCTTCTCGCCAGACACTCCGGCAGTGATGGTGTCGAACGTGTCGCGGAGCGACGAGCGCTGGGCAGGACCCATTTCGGAGCTCGGCGAAGCGAGCGACCGACGTGATCCTTCGAAGCCTGTCATCATCGGCATCGGCCGCGTCTTCGGCAGGGCCGGTCAGTCGAGCCTTCGGGGCGTTCCGATGTCGGCCCAACGCCTCCTGGCGGAAGCGTAAGAAAAAGGAGGACAGATCATGCTGCAGGGTCGAAGGATCGCTGTGCCTGAGAGCCGCGAGCTCGATCTGTTCGTGAACATGCTTGAACGGCATGGCGCAATCACCGTTCGTTGTCCGTTGGTGTCGATCCACGATGTTGAGGATGCCGCACCTGTTGAGTCATGGCTCAAGCGGCTTGCCGAAGGACAGCACGACAGCCTTGTTCTCTATACGGGGGAGGGACTGAGCCGCCTCCTGGGTTTCGCTCGGCGCAGCGGAATCGAGGCCGAAGTGATCACCGGTCTTAGGCTGACGCGCAAGATCGTGCGTGGACCAAAGCCTGCCAAGGTCCTGCGTAGCATCGGTCTCGTACCGGATGTAACGGCAGAGGAGCCCACCACGGCCGGTTTGATCGCGACCTTGTCCGCGTTGGATCTGAGTGGCACTTGCGTCGACGTGCAGCTTTATCCCGGAGGCGAGCATCTGCTGACCGCGTTTCTGAATGAGGCCGGCGCCAAGGCCGATCCCATTCTTTGCTACCGCTATGCCTCGCAAGAAGAGGATGAGCGGGTTGCCCACCTCGTCGATGATCTCGTTGCGGGAGCCATCGACCTGATCGCTTTCACCAGCACGGCGCAGGTGCGGCGGCTTCAGGAAGTCGCGCGACGGTTCGGCAGAACAGTGCAACTCGATGCGGCGATGCGGCGGGCTCTGATTGCTGCCGTTGGTCCGATCACGGCGCAGGCCGTTGAGGAGGCTGGTTGGCCCGTTGCGGCGATGCCGCAGGACAGCTTTCATCTCAAGCCCATGGTCGTTGCACTTGGCAAGACGCTGACTGCCAGCGCCATTCCTCTCGTCTGATCATCTCACCCAATGATTGCGCCCTCGCCAGCGGCGTGGAGCGCCTCGAGGCCTTCGCGATAGGTGGGGAAGCGAAGGCTCACTCCCAGCTCGTTCTTGATGCGCGTATTCCGAACCCGCTTATTGTCCTGGTAGAAAGAGCGGGCCATAGGACTGAGATCGGCTGTTGCGAACGGCACCTCCGGGGGCGGCTCAAGACCTAACAGGTGAGCCGCATACGTGATCACGTCTTGAGGAGGGCCCGGTTCGTCGTCAGCGACATTGTAGATCGCGTTACGGCTCGGGCGATTGATGGACGCCATCAGCGTCTGCGCGATATCGGCAGTATGAACGCGGTTGAAAACCTGTCCAGGCTTGATGAGGCGCTGAGCCGTGCCATCCGCGACTTTCAGCAGCGCGTTGCGTCCTGGTCCATAGATGCCGGCAAGGCGGAAGATCTGGACGGAGAAAGGTGCGTCTTTTCCAAGATCGAGCCATTGTTCCTCGGCAGCGATCCGATGGCGGGAGCGTTCGTTGACAGGGCTGGGCGGAGTATTCTCATCGACCCAAGCGCCGTTCGCATCGCCATAAACGCCGACAGTTGAAAGATATCCGATCCAGCGCAGGCGCGGGGCCGACACGATTGCATCGGACAATGATTTCAGGACGGGATCGGATCCGAAGGCAGGCGGTATCGAGACAAGCAGGACATCGGCGCGACCGATCTCACCGAGAATGTCCGGATCATATCTCTCGGCATCGAAGAAGTAAGGAACAATCCCGGAAGCCTTCAGCGCTTCGGCTTTCATAGGGGAGCGAAACGTGCCGCTGATCCGTGCGAAACGGTGCCGGTAAGGACCGATGAATTGCTGTGCAGTGTAACCGGGGCCGAAAATGAAAAGGTTCATGAAAAGATACGTTAGAAATGTCCGAGTGCTGACCGGAGTTTATCGAAGAGACAGGAAGCCGGCAAATCCTCCTCTTAGCGCTTCGCTCCGCCTCATGTCGCCATGGGCCATTTCCGTCTTCTGCTTCTTCGTAGATCGGCAGAAATACCAGGAGCGATAGCCGTTACGATGATCGCTCGAAGGGCATAAGTCTGACCAGATGTTAGCCATGGTGCTCAACATATCGTCTTGAGCAAAAAGCGGGCACTCGGTAGCTTTCAAGGACATCGCGGGTCGCGACAACGAAGTCCGAAGACCCCGCCCGACCGTCTGATCGACGCTGATCAGACGGGTTTTGCCTCTCACCTGGCACTGCTCCGACAACGACGTCGCATGAATGGCCTGGATGCTGCGCAAGTAGCACGTGGTCCCTTCACGCGGCGGTTTTGTGCTTGCGTTGTCGTGTCAGGAAGCAGGCGTCGTGGAATTTCTACATTCTCAGGGAGACTGGGATGCCCAAGAAGCTTGTCGTGATCGGAAACGGAATGGCTGCCGGCCGTGTGCTGGAGGAACTCTTCACTCGCGCACCCGGAGCTTACGAGGTCACCATTTTCGGCGCCGAGCCGCGCGTCAATTACAATCGCATCATGCTCTCGCCCGTTCTGTCCGGCGAGAAGGCCTACGAAGACATCCTGATCCACGACGATTCCTGGTACGATGCCAACGGGATCATCCTGCATCGCGGCAAGCAGATCGTGCAGATCGACCGGAACGCGAAGCGTGTGGCGGCCGCAGACGGAACGACGGCGGACTACGATCAGCTTCTGATCGCGATGGGCTCGCTGCCGTTCATCATCCCGATCCCCGGCGCGAGCCTGCCCGGAGTCGTCACATACCGCGACCTGGATGATGTCGAGGCCATGCTGGCGGCGGCTCGAAATGGCGGCCGGGCCGTGGTCATCGGCGGCGGATTGCTCGGTCTCGAGGCGGCGGCCGGCCTGAAGGCGCAGGGCATGGACGTCACGGTCCTGCACCTCATGCCGACGCTGATGGAGCGCCAGCTCGACCCGTCGGCGGGGTATCTCCTGCAGCGTGCGATGGAGGAGCGCGGCATCGCGGTGCGCTGCAAGGCCAACACCCATGCTATTCTGGGCGACACGCAGGTCGCCGGCGTCCGGCTCGATGACGGCACCGAGCTTGCTGCCGATCTCGTCGTGATGGCCGTCGGCATCAGGCCTAACGCAGTTCTCGCCCAGGAGGCGGGCCTGGAGACGAACCGGGGCGTTCTCGTCGGCGACGACATGCGCACCAGCGACCCGGATGTGTTCGCGGTTGGCGAATGCGTCGAGCATCGGGGGGCCTGCTACGGCCTTGTCGCGCCGCTCTACGAGATGGCCAAGGTCGTCGCCGCGCAGCTCGCAGGCGATGCGAGCGCCGCCTATACCGGATCGGTCACGGCCGCGAAGCTGAAGGTGACCGGCATCGACTTGTTCTCGGCGGGGGATTTCAGCGACGCCCAGGATCGGCAGGACATCGTCCTGCGCGACGTAGCTCGCGGGATCTACAAGCGCATCGTTCTGAAGGACAACCGCATCGTCGGCGCGGTGCTCTATGGCGAGACGGCAGACGGCTCCTGGTTCTTCGATCTCCTGCGCAAGGAGAGTGACGTGTCGGAGCTGCGCGACACGCTGATCTTCGGGCAATCCTATGCCGGAGGCGTTCCCCTGGATCCTATGGCGGCCGTTGCAGCCTTGCCGAATGATGCGGAGATCTGCGGCTGCAACGGCGTGTGCAAGGGCAAGATCGTTCAGACGATCACCGACAAGGGCCTGTCCACGCTCGCCGACGTGCGGGCGCATACCAAAGCTTCCGCTTCGTGCGGCACCTGCACCGGCCTGGTCGAGCAGGTGATGGCGCTCACCCTCGGGGACGGGTTCTCCCGTGCTGCCACTGAACCCCTGTGCGGCTGCACCGATCTCGGCCACGACGAGGTGCGCCGCCTCATCCGCGCGGCGGAATTGAAGTCGATCCCAGCGGTGATGCAGGAACTCGGTTGGAAGACCTCCTGCGGCTGCGCCAAATGCCGCCCGGCTCTGAATTATTATCTTTTATGCGATTGGCCGGAGGAATACGAGGATGACGGCCGCTCCCGCTACATCAACGAACGCGTCCACGCCAACATCCAGAAGGACGGCACCTATTCGGTCGTGCCACGCATGTGGGGCGGTCTCACGAACCCACGGGAATTGCGGGCGATCGCGGACGTGGCCGAGAGATACAACATCCCGACGGTGAAGGTCACGGGTGGTCAGCGCATCGACCTCCTGGGCGTGCGCAAGGAGGATCTTCCCGCTGTCTGGGCCGACCTCAACGACGCCGGCATGGTCTCGGGACATGCCTATGCCAAGGGGCTGCGCACGGTGAAGACCTGTGTCGGCAAGGAATGGTGCCGCTTCGGAACACAAGACTCCACCGGCCTCGGCGTCAGGATCGAGAAGTTCATGTGGGGCTCCTGGACGCCCGCCAAGGTCAAGATGGGCGTCTCCGGCTGTCCGCGCAACTGCGCCGAGGCGACCTGCAAGGATGTGGGCGTGATCTGCGTGGACTCAGGATTCGAGATCCATTTCGCGGGAGCGGCCGGTCTGCACATCAAGGGCACGCAACTGCTCTGCAAGATCGCTGAGGAAGACGAGTGCATCGAGGTCATTGCGGCTTTGACTCAGCTCTATCGCGAGCAGGGCCATCATCTCGAGCGCATGTACAAATGGGCCGAGCGGGTCGGCGTGGATGCGATCCGCACGATCGTGGTCGAAGACCGCGAAAAGCGCCGCGCGCTGTTCGAGCGCTTCGAGGTCTCGCAGCGCAAGGCGCAGATCGATCCGTGGGCCGAACGGGCGGCCGGACGCGATGCGCATGAGTTCAACCCCATGGCCAACTTCACCCTGGCGGAGGCAGCGGAATGAGCGAGTGGATTGACATTGGCGCGGTCGATGACGTGCCGGTTCTCGGATCGCGGGTCGTGCAGGCCCCCGGAGGCGACATCGCGGTGTTCAAGGCGGCGGACGGCACGCTGTTTGCGCTGCGCGACCGCTGTCCGCACAAGGGCGGTCCTCTGTCGCAGGGCATCGTGCATGGTCATTCCGTGACGTGCCCGCTGCACAATTGGGTGATCAGCCTGGAGAGCGGCGAGGCGCAGGGCGCGGACCACGGCTGCGCTCACACAATTCCATTGCGCATCAACGGCACGCGCATCCTGCTCGCAGCCTCCGCCCTCATGGCGAAAGCAGCTTGAGAATTCAGAACGAGCCAATTCAGACGGAAACCCCATCGCAGCCACTTACTGGACTTCGGCTGCTCGACACTCACGAAAGGAACTTCGATGGCTTATCTCGCACCTGCCGAGTTCGTCACCAAAATGGTCGATGCCGGCGAATCCAAGATCTTCATGTCGACCCGGGACACTGTGATCCGCGCCTACATGGCCGGCGCCATCCTGGCGCTCGCGGCCGTCTTCGCTGTCACCATCAACGTTCAAACGGGCCAGCCGCTTGCGGGCGCGATCCTGTTTCCAGTGGGCTTCTGCATGCTCTACCTGATGGGCTTCGACTTGCTCACGGGAGTTCTCATGCTCACGCCTCTCGCGCTCATCGACCGACGTGCGGGCGTGACCATGAGCGGTATCCTGCGCAATTGGGGCCTCGTCTTCGTCGGGAACTTCGCAGGCGCTTTCACAGTCGCGGTCATGATGGCGATCATCTTCACCTTCGGCTTCACCCAGGCCCCAGATGTGGTCGGCCAGAAGATCGGCACCATCGGCGAGGGCCGGACTGTCGGATATGCCGCCCACGGCGCGGCTGGCATGCTCACTCTTTTCATCCGTGGCGTGCTGTGCAACTGGATGGTAGCGACCGGCGTCGTCGGCGCCATGATCTCGACTTCCGTGTCGGGCAAGGTGATCGCCATGTGGATGCCGATCATGCTGTTCTTCTACATGGGCTTCGAGCATTCCGTCGTGAACATGTTTCTCTTCCCTTCGGGCCTGCTGCTCGGTGGCAACTTCTCGATCATGGATTATCTGATCTGGAACGAGATCCCGACCGTGATCGGCAATCTTGTCGGCGGCCTCACCTTCGTCGGCCTCACTCTCTATTCGACCCATGTGCGTACCGGCGCGAAGCGCAAAGCCGATCTCGGCGTGGGTATGGCCGCTTTCCCGGCCGAGTGACCAGACGTAGACCGGAGCCCCGCTCAAGAGCGGGGTTTCCATTCCCGGTGTTCCCATGACGCGCCCACTCACGATCTCGATCGGGCAACATTCCGAGAAAGGGCACAAGGACGTCAATCAGGACTTCCATGGTGCCCTGATCCCGACTGGGCCGGTCCTCGCTCTCAAGGGCATCGCCATCGCGATCGCCGATGGGATCAGCACGAGTTCCGTGAGTCGCATTGCCGCGGAATCCGCGGTTAAAAGCTTTCTCACGGACTACTACTGCACCTCCGACGCCTGGTCCGTCAAAACGGCGGCGCAACGAGTGATCAGCGCGACCAATTCATGGCTTCATGCGGAAACCCGGCGCGGCCAGTACGCCAGCGACATGGACAGGGGATATGTCTGCACCTTTACGGCGATGGTGTTAAAATCGCGCCTTGCTCACATCTTCCACATTGGGGATTGCCGCGTGAGCCGGTTGGCCGGTTGCGCTCTGGAGCCGCTGACCGACGATCACCGCCTCATCGTGTCTTCTCAACAGAGCTATCTCTCTCGGGCTCTCGGTGCGAAGCCGATTGTGGAAATCGACTATCATGCTGTGCCGCTGCGGGTGGGCGATCTCTTCATCCTCTCAAGTGATGGTGTGCACGAGCATGTCAGCGGTCCCGCGATTGCGACTGCCATCAACGCACATGCGGACGACCTCGACCGTGCCGCACGCATGATCGTGGAAGAGGCGTTGCGCGCAGGGAGCCGCGACAACCTGACCGTTCAGATCGTACGGATCGAAGCCGTGCCCGATGGGGAAGCAGGCGAGTTCATGGCCGATGCCACGGATCTCACGCCACCGCCGATCCCGCAAGCAGGCAGCCTGCTGGACGGCTACAGGGTCTTGCGTGAACTTCATTCCAGCAGCCGTAGTCACATCTATCTGGCTCTCGATACACGGACCGATGCATCCGTGGCTCTCAAAGTGCCATCAATCGATCTTCGGCACGATGCCGACTATCTGAAGCGCTTCATGATGGAGGAGTGGATCGCCAGGCGGCTGAACAGCCCCCATGTCCTCAAGGCTCGGCCGCATTCTCGTAAGCGGAGCCACCTCTATGTCGTGACGGAGCATGTCGAGGGCCAGACGCTGGCCCAGTGGATGATCGATCATCCGCGCCCGGACCTGGAGACCGTCCGCGACATTGCCGAGCAGATTGCCAAGGGCCTGCGCGCATTTCATCGTCTCGAGATGCTGCACCAGGACCTGCGGCCGCAGAACGTCATGATCGACAAAACCGGTACGGTGAAAATCATCGACTTCGGATCCACTCGGGTTGCTGGCGTCGTCGAGGCTGCGCCGGAGGCGGTCCGTGATGATATCCTCGGCACTGTGCAATACACGGCTCCGGAGTATTTCGTCGGGGAGAGAGGCACCTGGCGCTCTGACCTCTTCTCGTTGGGTGTGATCGTCTACCAGATGCTCACGGGGCGACTTCCTTATGGCGCCGAAGTCCCAAAGACACGCAGCCCGATACAGCAGAGCCGGCTACGCTACATCCCGGCATCGGAGATCAACCCGCAGGTGCCGGACTGGATGGACCAGGCCTTGCGCAAGGCCGTGCATCCGAACCCCATGAAGCGATACGATGCCGTCTCGGAATTCATCTTTGATCTGCGCCATCCCAATCCGGCCCTCGTGAGGACAGGTCGCCCGCCCTTAGCCCAGCGCAACCCTGTCGTATTCTGGAAATGCATTTCAGGCGTTCTTGCACTGGCCGTTATCCTTTTGCTGTGGCGCTTGACTCTTGCCGGATGAGGCAAGGACGGCTCGGATGCAACTTCATGCGCCTGCCCGGGATCGATAAGAGAGTGCGATGGAACGGTGGCGACGAGGGTTACTGGTGAGATCCGCAACATGGGCGATGAGAACGGTGGTACAATGAGCCATAGGCTCTTCGACAACGTCGCCCGCGGACGCAGACAGCCTAGAGGAGGCCCTGATGCCGGACACGCGGCAGGAGCACTGGGACAGGATCTTCGCGACCAAGGCGGAAGACGCGGTCAGTTGGTTTCAGGCCACGCCAGAAACCTCGCTGCGCCTGATCCATGCCTGCAACCTGCCGAGGGAGGCCTGCATTCTTGACGTCGGAGCAGGGGCGTCCCGGCTGCCGGACGCCCTTCTCGAAGAGGGATTCACGAATATCGCCGTGCTGGATATTTCGGCCACGGCCCTGGCGAGAACCAGGGCCCGCCTCGGCGAGAAGGCGCATTCGGTCCGCTTCATTACGGCCGATATTGTTGCATGGAGGCCGGATTTCGCGGTGGATCTGTGGCACGACCGGGCGGTGCTCCATTTCCTGACGGAACCGCAGGAGCGCGCCGCCTATGCGGATGCGCTCCGCCGTGCGGTGAGAGCCGGCGGATTCGCCCTGATCTCGGGCTTCGCCCCAAGCGGGCCCGAGCGGTGCAGCGGCCTGCCTGTCTTTCGGGCTGACCAAGACATGATCGCGAGCCTTCTCGGAGCAGATTTCGAGCTTCTGGATGCCTTCGAGGAGGACCATCATACCCCTTCGGAGGTCCGGCAGCGCTTTGTGTTCACCCGCTTCCAGCGGCGTGCAAACTCCGCACTGGGTCACCAGTCCTCCGAACGCACCCCGTGAGCACTGCAACCGTCGCCGTCACCTTGGCCGCAATTGGCGCGACGCAGGCAGCACTTCGGGCTGAGCACCTGACCTATTATCTCTCGACCCTGGAGAAGGCTCGGCGCTACCAAGGGCTGCAACAGCTTATGGCTTCACCGCCGTATCCTTGACGTGTATATTCGGTCACTGGCACGGGGGCGCGCTTGCGGCAGGAGGTTCATATGACACTCCAGATCGGCGACGTTGCACCGGATTTCGAAGCTGAGACGACGGAAGGGCGTATCCGCTTCCATGAATGGATCGGCGATTCCTGGTGCGTGCTCTTCTCCCATCCCAAAGACTTTACTCCCGTCTGCACCACCGAATTGGGCTACATGGCCAAGATCAAGCCCGAATTCGACAGGCGAAACGTCAAGATCATCGGGCTGAGCGTCGATCCGACCAGCAATCATGCCCGGTGGAGCGCCGACATTCAGGAGACGCAAGGGACCGCGCCCAATTACCCGATGATTGGAGATCCCGATCTCACGATCTCCAAGCTCTATGGCATGCTGCCGGCGAGCACGAGCGGTACCTCGGAAGGGCGTACACCGGCCGACAACCAGACGGTGCGCAATGTCTTCGTCATTGGACCGGACAAGAAGATCAAGCTCGTTCTCGTCTATCCGATGACCACCGGCCGCAATTTCGATGAGGTGCTGCGCGTCATCGATTCGCTCCAGCTCACGGCCAAGCACAGGGTCGCAACTCCCGTGAATTGGAAACAGGGCGAGGATGTCATCATCGCGGGCTCGGTCTCGGATGACGAGGCCCGGCAGATCTATCCGCAGGGTTGGAAGGCACCGAAACCGTACATTCGGATTGTGCCGCAGCCGGAGGCCTGAACAGCAATTTTTCCATCGGTCGGCAGCGGCCGGGGCCGACAGATCGGATTGAGGACAGCATCGATTGGGTCCGACGGTTGTTCGGCCCAATCGATCGAGCGCGCCGCATATCGGGAGTCGGAGCAATGAGCATAGCGAGTTTACCCCAATCGGCTCTCGACCGCTCTATCTGCCGCGCACAGGTCAATGCCTTTTTCGAACGGCGCACCTGCAGCATTCAATATGTCGTTTCCGATCCGGTGACGCGTCATTGCGCGCTCATCGATCCGGTGCTCGATTACGATGAAAAGTCGGGTTCGGTTGCGACCATGTCTGCCGATGCCCTGTTGGAGCTTGTGAAGAAGGAGGATCTTACAGTCGAGTGGATCCTCGATACGCATCCGCATGCGGATCATTTCTCCGCCGCCGCATACGTGAAGGAGCGGACTGGAGCGAAAACCGCCATAGGCGAGCGCATCGTGGATGTTCAACGGCTCTGGAAGAAGATCTATAACCTCGTCGACTTCCCTGCGGATGGTTCGCAATGGGACTGCCTGATGGCCGACGGCGATGTTTTCCAGATCGGTTCCATGGACGTGAAGGTCCTCTTCTCCCCGGGGCATACCCTTGCCTCCATCACCTATGTCGTCGGTGATGCGGCTTTCATTCACGATACGCTTTTCATGCCCGATTACGGCACAGCGCGCTGCGACTTTCCCGGTGGGGATGCGAGGGCCATGTGGCGCACGATCCAGCGCATCCTCAGCCTGCCCGATGAAACCCGCTTGTTCGTTGGCCACGATTACATGCCCGGCGGACGGGCGCCGGCCTGGGAGAGCACCGTTGCCAGCCAGAAGGCTCAGAACGTTCATCTCCTGCAAGCCCGCACCGAAGATGAATTCGCATCGTTGCGTCAGACACGCGACGCGAAGCTGCCGATGCCGAAGCTGATCTTGCCCGCGCTGCAAGTGAACATGACTGGCGGTCGACTGCCGGCGCCGGAGAGCAACGGAACTCGGTATCTCAAGATCCCACTCGATGCACTGCCGTACGCCGTCTGGGACTAGCCTGGGGCTCCAGAATGCAAGTGCAAAGCCAATAGGGGCGGGAGCGCTGAACATGTCCATCCATCACGGAATCGTCGATGCGATCGGCAACACGCCGATGATACGGCTGCAGCGGGCATCCGAGCTGACCGAGTGCACGATTCTGGGCAAAGCCGAGTTCATGAACCCGGGACAATCGGTCAAGGATCGCGCGGCGTTGTTCATTATCAGGGATGCCGAAAGGAGGGGGCTTCTCCGGCCAGGAGGAGTCATCGTCGAGGGAACGGCAGGCAACACCGGAATCGGCCTTGCCCTCGTGGGAAATGCGCTGGGCTACCGCACCGTGATCGTGATTCCGGAAACACAGACGCAGGAGAAGAAGGATATGCTCCGGCTCTGCGGCGCCGAGCTGATCGAAGTGCCAGCCGTGCCGTATGCCAATCCCAACAACTATGTGAAGGTCTCAGGAAGGATTGCCGAGCACTTGGCGCGGAGCGAGCCGAACGGCGCAATCTGGGCCAACCAGTTCGACAATGTCGCCAATCGTGATGGACATGTCGTCACCACCGGCCCGGAGATCTGGACTCAGACGGAGGGACGAGTGGATGGATTCATCTGCGCCGTGGGGACAGGAGGCACCTTGGCCGGAGTCGCGATCGCGCTCAAGGAGCGCAATTCCAAGGTCACGATCGGTCTTGCGGACCCGATGGGCGCCGCCCTCTACAGCTACTACACACGAGGCGAGCTGAAATCGGAGGGATCATCGATCACCGAGGGCATCGGCCAAGGGCGTATCACGAAGAACCTTGAGGGTTTCAGGCCGGATGTGGCGTTTCAGATTCCGGACGAGGAGGCGATCCCGATCATTTTCGAGCTCCTGGAGCACGAAGGTCTGTGCTTGGGCGGATCCTCCGGAATCAATGTCGCCGGAGCGATCCGTCTCGCGCAACACCTCGGTCCTGGTCATACGATCGTGACCGTGCTGTGCGATTACGGCACGCGCTACCAGTCGAAGCTGTTCAACCCGGAGTTCCTCCGCTCCAAGAACCTGCCGGTGCCGACATGGCTGGAGCGAGAAAGCACATTGGACAAGTGTCTCGTCTAAGATCCCGCGACATTCAATTCTCCACATGGAGGAGATTGTGACCGTAACAAGCCTTGTCACAAAGACCTGCACACCCTGCCAGGGAGGCATCCCGCCGCTGACGTCAGACAAGGTCGCGGTGCTCCAAAAGCAGATCCCTGATTGGTCGATCTTGGATGAGGCGCGGCGGATCGAAAGGACCTACAGGTTCAAGAATTTCGCCGAAGCATTCGCCTTTGTCAGGAAGGTTGCTGAACTCGCCGAGGCCGAGGGGCATCACCCCGATGTCGGCTTCGGCTGGGGCTATGCAACGGTGTCCCTTCAGACCAAGAAAATTCAAGGGCTGCACGAGAATGACTTCATCATGGCAGCGAAGATCGACGACTTGGCTGACAACATATCTCTCGGCCCCTGATGACGATGATGGGGCCCGGGACAGCTCTGCTTGTCTGATCGGTAACTATCCGACATTCGGTAGCAAAGACCATCAGCTTCGATCCGACTCCACCTGTTGAGTGCGTAGGTCGTCGATCGGAGCGCGGGTTCCGTTCAGGCCCGCTGAATATCCGTGCGCAACGGCTCCCAGATCGAGACGTCGCGGGGTTGGCTAAGAAGCTCCGGAAGGGCTCGGTGCCAGGTTTCACGATAGGGTCGGCTGAGCTGGACTTCCAGGACGTCTTCATGGCTTTCCCAGGTCTCGCAGAGCATGAACCGATCAGCCGACTCTGGATCCTGGTGCAGCATCGCTTGGTGGAACATGGGTTCCTCGCGCATCGCATCGAGAACGCCGTTGAGCAGCGCAAGAAACCTGTCGCGCTGCTCCGGAAGGACGTCGAACTTGATCAGGTAGGTTACAGGCATCGTACGATCCTCGGCCTTGAAACTCTGTCGTCGTCAGGTTGCTGGAGGTTCAGACCGCCACCGGCACCTGGTCGAGAAAGCCGATCACATGGGCGAGGCGGCCGCCCTCGAGCGTGGCGAAGTCGGTGCCCTTGATGGGGCCGTCACTGCCCTCCGGGCCGAGCTGCCAGGAGAAGCGTACCTGATTGCCGTAGCCGTCGGGGTGGCCCAAGATGGCAAAGCGGAAACCGGGGAACTGCCCGTGCACGCCTGCGATCAAGGCATCGATCTGGTCGTGGCCCTGCCCCTGCATGAGAGGATCGAGATAGGTGCCGGTCTCGTTCCAGAGACCTGCCATCAAGACCCTGCGGCGTTGCGGATCGGTCTCGTTCCAGAGGGCGATGTAGCGGTTGGCGATGGTTGCGGCGTCGGACATGAGAAGTCTCCTGAGGGCTGGCCGGATCAGTTCCGGCATGACGACCATGGCCCGGGCACGGCATGGCGTCGATTACGCCAGAGGTAATGGAATGAGATTGACGTGACCCTTCGCATGAGGGAGGGCTTCACCGCGCCAATGGGTGGATGCGGCCTTCCGGAGGCCTGTCACAGCCTTATCAAATAGCTCGTGCTTCAGGCTTTCTTCATCGCGATGACGTATCTCTGCTTTGAAAGAAGAACGGCAATTCCCAGCCAGACAGCCATGCAATGTCAAATCATCATATCAAGCGTAACTTTATAGCGCTCGAGCAGGGTAATTCTTTCAAAGGCGTCGCTCGCGTCGGCGACGAGGCGCACCAGATCGATATCGATGCTCTGCCTCATATGGTCTGGTCGGCCCGCCCAGATGGTCACAACGATTACCATAACAGCCGATGGCATGAGTTCACGGGCATATCTCCGGATGCCGTTCAAGGAGATGCTTGGCTAAGTCTGGTTCATCCCGAAGACCAAGCGGCTGTCCTGGCGGTCTGGCAGAGCGCACTCGAAACCGGATCCGATTGTGAGATCGAGCATCGGCTTCGCCATCGCTCCGGCGAATATCGTTGGGTCCTTGGCCGCGCCAATCCTGTCTATGACTCGCGAGGTCAACTTGAGCGCTGGATCGGGACCTATACCGACATCCACGATTGGAAGAAGGCCGAAAAGGCCCTGGCCGAAAGCGAAGAGCGATACCGCGCTCTCGTTGAGGCCTCCACCGCAATGATTTGGCGTGCCTCTCCCGATGGATCGATCTTGAGAGGCTGGGGTTGGGAGGAGTTCTGCGGCCAGGTGCCGGAGGAGTATGAAGGCTATGGCTGGCTTGAGGCCGTTCATCCGGAAGACCGCGAGCCCCTGACCCAAGTCTGGCTTGAGGCCTTGGCGTCCGGACAGGCAATTCAGAACGAATTCCGAGTCCGGCACAGGACCGGCGAGTATCGCTGGGTCCTGTCGCGGGCCGTGCCATTGAGGAATCCCGACGGCTCTGTCCGGGAGTGGGTCGGGACTATCACGGATGTTCATGAGCAAAGACAGGCGCAGGAGGCACTGAGGACAAGCGAGGAACGGCTCCGCCTCGCTGTCGAGACGGCTTCTTTGGGGATTTGGGATGCGGATCTCATCACGGGCGCCCTGGAATGGACAGCCGAGACACGTGCAATCCTCGGCGTCTCTACGGATGTTCCCGCCACTCAGGAGAGCTTTCTCGATCTTATTCATCCTGATGATCGTCCCGCCGTCGAGAGCAAGGCCTTCGCCGATATTCCGGGAAAAGGCCCCAGCTACAGCGGCACATATCGCATCATCCGGGCGGATAACGGAGAGGTGCGGTGGATCGCCTCCCATGCCAGAATAATCCTCGATGAGAATAGGCAGCCCATCCGCAAGATCGGAATGATTCAGGACGTGACGCAGCGCAAGCTGTCCGAGGATGCGCTGCGCGCGACCGAAGAGCGGCTGCGGCTGGCCATGCAGGCGGGTCGCATGTTCGCCTGGGAGCACAACCTCGTGACCGACCATGTCACGCGCTCCGAGAACTCGGTCGAGTTGCTGGGCGTCGCTTCCGGTCCCCTGTCAGAGTTTCTCGAGAGAGTGCGTCCCGAGGACCGTCTCGCGCGAGAGAGCTTCATCGACAGGATCAATACGTCAGGCTCCGATACCATGGAGTTCCAGTATCAGCTGCCCGATGGAAGAACGCTCTGGTTGGCCTCGCGCGGAGAGAGGGCCGGCCCCAATCGGGTCGTGGGCGTATCCTTCGATATTACCGACCGCAAGGCGGCCGAGGAGGAGGTATGGCGAACCGCGAACCACGACTCGCTGACCGGTCTGCCCAATCGCGTCCTGTTTCAGCGCTGCCTCGAGCAGGCTCTGGGTGCAGCTCGCCAGCGCGGGACCAGCGTCAGCCTCCTGCTGATCGATCTCGATGACTTCAAGGATGTCAACGATACGCTCGGCCATGATGCCGGTGACACGCTGCTGAAGGAGACGGCCATCCGGCTGTCGATGATGGTCCGGGAGCAGGACATGGTTGCCAGACTTGGTGGAGACGAATTTGCTGTCCTGGTTCTCGAGCCGCTGACGCTGAGCCATGCCGCCCATCTCGCGGAAAGCATCCTCAAAAGGCTGCGTCAGCCGTTCACATATGCAGGGAGGATGCTTGTAAGCCGGGCAAGTATCGGAGTTGCCGCTTTCCCGGATCATGATTTCGCATCCGCCGAACTCATGAAGGATGCGGATATTGCGCTTTATCGCGCCAAAGCCGAGGGCCGAGACCGGGTCGCTACGTATTCTCCTGAGATGAGGCTGATGGCCGAACAGCGGCTCATGCTCGGGAGAGATATGCGAGAGGCAGTCTCCCGCAATCAGATTGTTCCCTTCTACCAGCCCAAGGTGTGCCTTGCGACCGGAAGAGTTGTCGGCTTGGAGGCCCTTGCCCGATGGATGCACCCTGACAGGGGCATCCTCACGCCCGGTACCTTCGGCGCTGTCTTTGACGACCCTGAACTAGCGACAGCCATCGGCAAAAGACTGATCGGAAAGGTCGTATCCGACATGCGCCGATGGCTGGATGGCGGCATCGACTTCGGTCGCGTTGCCTTCAATCTTTCGTCCGTGGAATTCAATCAGCCGGATCTGGCTGATGAGGTCCTCCGCATTCTGAATCTCGCGAAGGTTCCGGCCAAACATCTGGAGATCGAGGTCACGGAAAAGGTGCTTCTCGACGGCCGGTCCGGTCTGGTGGCAGATACCCTGGAGAGGTTTCATCGGCAGGGCGTTCAGATCGCACTCGACGACTTTGGAACCGGCTATGCGTCTCTGACCCATCTCAAGCGATTTCCTGTCGATCACATCAAGATCGATCACAGCTTCATTACGGACCTGGAACAGGATCCGGATGACGCGGCGATCGTGGGCGCCGTTGTCAGTCTCGGCGGAAGCTTGGGGCTCCAAGTGACAGCCGAGGGTGTGGAGACGGAAGGGCAAGTATGGCGACTGCGAGAGATGGGATGCCACAATGCTCAAGGGCACTTCTACGCTGAGCCGATGGCAGCATCCGAGGTCGCGCAGGTGCTTAACACCTGGCCAGAGAGAGAAGAGACTGATGGCTCTCCTGAATAGGTCCGTTCTGGAACGCAGCGGACCTGGGCGGCCGTGTCGGTGAAAGGCGAAGCCGGTGATGACGTTGCCGTCATGGCTTCTCAATCCAATGTCACTTTGAATCGTACCAGGTCTCTGTCCATCCGCTTGCGGTCCTGCTCCCAATTCAGACGTGTGACGTACAGATGGAAGCTGTCCCCGACTGACTGAAAAATGGGAGATTCGCTGTCATGATCGATGATGGAAGGATAGTCGTAGAACGTACCGCTCCCATCTGATCCCCACGGAGGCTCGAGAGGAGAGAGCAGAGCGGCAGGCGACCAGTTCCGAAGGTCGTGCGAGGTTGAATAGTAGATACCCCCAATGTTGTTCACCCGCGTGGACCAGACCACCAGCCATGTATGCTTGGTCTCGAGCCAGACAAGCGAACGGACCTTACCAAGCATGTCAGGTCCACCAAGCCGATCGCACTTGGCTTGGACAGGGGGCTTGCCTCTCACCGGATATGGGTTGGGCGGAGAGACGAATTCGCCTCTGCTCAGCATACGCCAACCTGTCCTGAGATCGCTGCGAGGAGCGCGGAACAAGCAGTTCCCACGCCCTCCCGGTTCTGCTGCATCCTCGGTCCATGCGATGAAATAGGCATAGTCTCCGTCGAAAACGGTATTGGTAAGGGTTAGAAAGCCCGCAGCATTGACGGAAGGATCGAATGGCTTGTTCGATCCGGCAATCAGCCTTTCACTACGCGGCAGGAGTTCGAACGAAAAGTCATTGTCATTTGCTTCGAGCCCGACAAGCGCAAGATACCAGCACTCAGGCTTGTTGACGCCTTTCCTGCAGACGCCGTCATGGCGAAGTCCGGAATATTCCTGACTTGCGAGAGCAAGAAGGCGCCCATTGCCAAGGGGTATAAGGCTTTGAACCCAGAAACGGTCGTCGTACTCCATCGGATCGGCCGATTCCTTGCCCTGAGACAGCACGGAGCACCTGGGTTGAAGGTCGTCAAAGCTGCTGCCTTCGAAGATCCTGTTGCGGAAATGAGCCGCAATCAGGACGATGGAGCCATCCGCACGCCGATAAGCCCTCGCAGGTGAATCGGGGATCGAGCGCCAGTCGCAACGCTGCGTCTGGTAGTCGTAAACGACCTCAGGCTGCGGCGAGACAGCGAACGTGACGGGTTCTTTTGCGGTCGCCACAGTTCCGATCATGGCCATCAAGGCTGCAGACCATGTCACAAGTTTCAGAACGGCACTTTTCCGGCGCGAGATCGTCAACGTTCTCATTCGCGGTCCTTTCAAGCGCGCTCAACGGAAGCATCCGTTCAGACAGAGCGAGCGGTTTGAGACCTCGGGGCGGAGGGCAGCCAGCGATCGACTTACCCTCCGCCGCGACAGCGAGGGACGCAACAGATAGCTACTTTCCAGCCGCGATACGTTTCAGGAACGGAGCCGGCTGGAGTTTATTCCCCGCGAGGAAATCAAGATATTTCGCTGCGGATTCGCTACGATGCTTGTCATAGGCAACAGGATCGAACTTGATCAGCTTCTTGAGATTGAAGCGCGTGATCGGAGCCGTCAGCTCGGCGGCGGAGATATGGGGAACGCCCGTGTTCTCGCACAATTCCCGTGTCCGCGAGTCGATGGTGACGGTTAGCCCCATCCGCTCCGCCTGCAAGGCAAGCGCGACGCCATGATAGCGTGACCCGATTGTCAGATCGTGCCGGCGCAATGAATCCATCCAGGCCGGCACGTCATAGAACGAGCGGGCGTAGTTGCGGCACCACACTTTGAATTCCTCGAAAGAGTAGTGAGGAACGGTATGATTGTGGATCCCCTTAAGGGCATGCTCTTCGATGCCATCGAAGATCCCACGAGAGATCTTGATCATCTCGCCCATGGACTGGATGACATACTGGCCGGGCGAGACAGGGTCCATCATCAGGCTGATAAGCTGATGCTCGATTTCCCGCGTCTTCATCCAGGCCTGGTGACCTGCCGCGACCGAGATGGAACGGGGCAGGTCGATCTCGGCCCAGTTCTTATGAATCTTATGCCCGAGACCGGGCTCCTGGTTCGTGAAATAAGACGGACAGCCCCCGGGCAGCGATCCCGTGATCCCGATCTTGTCAAGCTGAGAACTGGTGTAGGCGCCCCTCGTGTAGATGTTGGAGGCGGTGGACGAGGCTCTTGCCTGCCCGATCACTTGGGCCCAGCGCAAGGTCCCTTCGGTCAACTCGATGTCATGCTCGTAGCCGTCTGCCTGAGCGCCGAGGCCGATCGCCACGATCGGAAGGCCGGACTTCGCCAAGTTTTCAGCCATGGTGCCATAATTGGTATGTCGGCCGAGCTGATTGGCACAGGGAATGACGATGATATCGGCATTCTCCTTCAGCTCATCTGCGGTGGTGCTCCAGCCGAAAAACTTCACGGGATTCGCGATATGGCTCGCTATTGCATAGACGAAGGCCAAGTTCCCGTTGTTCTGCCCGATCCCACTATACAGCGTGTCGAAATCGGAATTGGAGTAGAGACCCAGGGACGGATACTTCCATAGAATCGCAACTCTCAAAGGCTGAGTCTTCAGCGGCCTCGCTTGCAGCTGAGATTCGGAAGGGGCTTTCTGAACGATGGTATCAAGCATTTGAAATAGCTCTTCGCTTCAATGGGTGACAGGTCGATCATCGGCAGCAGCGGTGACTGCTTCCAGAGTCAGCGTGCTGCGCTGTCAGGCGGCCGCGATACTTTGCTTCTTGAGGCGCGCCTCCCAGGCCAGAGCATGAGCGATGATCGTCTCGAGGTCGTTGAGAGCCGGCTTCCATCCCAGGGTCTGGCGAATACGGTCCGCCCCGGCAATCAGGGCTGCTGGATCTCCCGCCCTGCGGCCTTCCATCCGAACCTCAAAGTCAAAACCTGAAATCCGCTTCACCGCCTCGATAACCTCAAGCACCGAATAGCCACGGCCGTAGCCGCAGTTGAGAACGGCGCTCTCTCCCCCGGAGCGGAGATAATCGAGAGCCAGCATGTGCGCATGCGCGAGATCCGAAACATGAATGTAGTCGCGCAAGCAGGTGCCGTCCGGAGTCGGGTAGTCAGACCCGAAGACCGCAAGATGCGATCGTTCGCCGAGGGCAGCCTGCGTCGCAACCTTGATGAGATGCGTCGCCCGCTGGCTGGACTGGCCGCTGCGGCACTGGGGGTCCGCTCCGGCCACGTTGAAATAGCGAAGGGCGACATAGCGGAAAGGATGTGCCGCGGCCGTATCCTTCAGCATCATCTCCGTCATCAGCTTCGACGTGCCGTAGGGCGATACGGGATTCAGAACGGTTGCCTCGGAAATCGGAGTTTCTTTGGCATCTCCATAGACTGCCGCCGTTGAGGAGAAGATGAAACGGCTCACCTTGTTCCTGATAGCAGCCCGGATCAGAGCGTGAGCCTTCACGGTGTTGTTGAAGTAGTAGCCGAGAGGATCGGCAACGGAATCCGGGACCACGATCGAGCCCGCGAAATGGACGATGGCATCAATCCCATGGTCGCGGATGATCCTGGATACAAGCTCCTCGTCTCCGCAGTCACCTTGCACGAAATGGGCCTTGGGATGAATCATCCACGCAAATCCCGTGCTCAAGTTGTCGAGTACGACGACATCCTGTCCGGCATCGACCAGAGCCAACACCATATGACTGCCGATATAGCCGGCGCCGCCGGTTACCAATACCGTCATGTTCTTACCTATTGCTCCTGTTCATGATGCAAGGCGGACAGAGGGACAGTCGCCATGCACATCCGAATGCATGCGACCATCCTCCTTCGTATGAAGGCGATCAGGCTGCCTTCAGCTGAACCTTCCCCGGCTTCTTCATCACATCGATCATCTTGGTTTCAGCCCCGTTCTCGACCAGGAACTGGCGCATCTCGCGATACATGAAGCGATAGGCGCGGTTGAACTTGTCGAAGAGCGACTGATCCCAATATTCTTCGAGCGAGAATTTCTTGCCCGAGAACACATCGAAGTTCGGGATCTGATATGTCTCGGCGAACTCAACCGTTCGGCTATCATATGTGAAGTAGATGGACGGCACGCCGTTCGCGAGAGCCATGAGATTGCCATGCAGCCGGTAGCCGAGAACCATGTCCTTCTGCTGGACAAGGTCCTCATAGGATGCGACGACATCGGAATAGAACAGCCGCTCCCGGTGCAGTTTCTCCATGGTTTCATCGAGATACCAGTCCTTGACCCACGGATTGGCCTTCAAGGCGGCGAACGCCTCCTCTTTCTGGTCCAGCGTGCCGAAAACGATCTTCTTTTCCTCAACCTCGCCCTGTGCCATCAGGACGACGTCAAAGCGCGCAGCAAGGCTCTTCACGAGATCACGATGGAAGGTGAGGTATTGCTTGATATCTTGCGCATAGGTCTGCGAGACCTCGCGGCGAAGCGTAATGCCCGCTGTCCTGACCTTGTCGAGCGCCGGCAGCTTGATTTCCAGATCCGGATTATTGCGCCGGAAAGCGGTGGGGCAACCGACGATCCTCACGTTCTTGATCCCGAGATCCCAAAGAACCTGCGCCGAGTAGGCTCCCCGTACGCCGATGGAGGTCGTCGAATCCGCCATCAGGCGAAGCACGGCCTTGGTCTCGTCGGAGATCTCGATCTTGCCCTTGACCGGAGCCTGGGCGCCGATGCCCCAGGCGATCACCGGGATCTTGAGCTTCCTCAGGACATCAATGGCGCGCTCCCATTTCATGTCCTTGTGGATGTAGTTCGATCCCCGCAGGAAGACATAATCGTATTCAGCATTGATCCGATCGATATCGGAAAGGTCTGGGTTGGCGATCTCAAGCGCATCGAGCTTGTCGTAATTCAGCAGCTTGAGAGAGGAGTCGAAAACAAACGCATCGCCGATATTATGGTAGTGATTGATGCTGCGCTGAATGTCTTTGTAATTGTACCAGCGCACATTGTCGTGATCATAGACCTCACCCGACGGGCTGATGACGAGAATACGTTTCATTGAGGAGAGCTCCTGGATTTCCCGATTTCTAACTGTCTGCCGAACCATGTCATGCGGTCAGCGCGGCAACTGGCGCCCTGGGGGCTTTCTCGGATGCGATGGCTTGGTAGAGATCGAGGTGCTGCCGCGCGCATTCCTCATAGGTGATGGGACGCTTGATCCCGGCGCGAAGGCGTTCCCAGAGCCCGGGATTCGTGAGGGCTTCCGTCATGCGGTCGACGAGGTCTTCCGATGATCCGACGCGGAAGTGCAGACCGTCGACGCCGTCGGTGATCTTCTCCGCCATGCCCCCGATATTGCTGCAGATCATCGGTCGGCCGTGAAAGAACGATTCCTGGATGACGATGGGCGAGTTTTCCCACCAGATGGAGGGGATGATCGTCCAGTCGATGGACCTCATGAGGCGCGGCATCTCACTGTTCTGGTAGGCGCCATAGAAGCGAACGCGATTCCTGGCACGCTCCACGAGCTTCTCGATCTTCTCCTGGAACGGTTTCGGCTGCCGCTCGAGATTGCCGCCAAAAATCATCAGCTGGGCATCTTCGCCCCATACGGATTCCGGAATGCGCGTCACGGCGTCCAGAAGAACATCGACGCCCTTGAACTGAGTGATTTGCCCGAAATAACCGAAACGAGACCTTCGGGGCCGCTTGTTGCGTCCTGATGCAGCGAGTTCCCGCGCCGGCGTGGGCTGATCGATGTCGAGGCCATTCTCGATGACGATGAACCGGGAAGGATCAAGCCCCCAATCCACATATCGGTCGACGAGGAACTGGCTGGGCGAGACGAAGAAGTCCGCAACTTCCAGCAACCCGCGGACGAAATGCTCTCTCCGCAAAAAGCGAGCGGGCGAGATCTCGGGAAAGCATGCATTGCAATCCGAGGGCGAAGCTCGATGGCAGAGCTTGGTTCCGCCCGTCTTCACCATCTGGCCGTGATGATGACAGATGGAGAGAAACTCATGGAACGTCACCACGATCACGCAGTCCGGCAAGGCACTGCGGACCGAGTAGATTGTCTCAAGCCCCAAGCCGATGAAGTGATGGAAGTGCACGACATCCGGCTTCAAGTCGCGCAAGACGCGGATGAAATCCCGTTCAAGTTCCTCCGTGCCGCGATTGGAAATCAGGAAATGATCGTATTCGTCCGCATGGTAGAGGATATCACCGCCCTTCTGGCGCAGGCTCATCAGAGCGGTTCCACTATGACGCACGACCGGATAGCCGACACGTGCAAGAAAGCGGGATTCCGCGCCGCCAATCTTATTGAGGCCCTTGTGGAGATTATAGGCCGCGATTTCGGCGCCTCCGAGAGAGAAGCTCGGGTGGCCATGGGACACGATAAGAACGCGAGGAGAATGCTTGGACATCATCATCATCCCATGTTGTTGACGAGGAGGGACCACTTGCGGTGGAAGCTCCAGTGATCAATTCGTTGAGCCAGGCGTCTCATAGGCAGATGCAATCCGCTGCTGTCGCTCTCTGCGGAAATCATCTCGACCTCCGGCAACCACACCGAAGGTGTTCCCGCGAGCCGCAGTTTGAGGCAAAGATCGCGCCCCTTGTCGCTCGGCCCCAGATATGAGCGTGTAAAGCCGCCAGCCGCCTCGATAGCGCTTCTGGAGACGATGCAGCATTCAGTGGAACCTGCCATGACTTCCGCAGGCTTTAACCCATGCACGACATCGCTCGGGTATCCGATATAGCGGTCGACGAGCTTCGGCTCCTCGGCGTCGAGCCAGGTCCCGGCAAAGCGAATGGAATCGTCTTCGAAGACGATGGTTGGGCTCACAAGGGCCTTCCCGTTGCGGGCGCGATAGGCACGCTCCATCGTGGAGAACCAGCCGGTCTGTCGCGGCAGGACGCTTGCCGAAAGGAATACCAGGACATCGGCTTCCGTTGCCTGAACGGCAGCCTCGAAAGCATCGCAGGAATCCTGGACACCTTCTGACCCGATCACGCGGATCTTGAGACCGTAAAAGCGTGCAAGACGCTCCGCCTCGGGAGCGATGCTGCCGAACGCCTCGATGGGGGCCGAGACGATCATGGGCACCTCACGGGTTTCCGGATCGAGTGCCAGAAGAACCAGGGCAACGCTCAGTTCCTCGGCATCCAGTCCTGCCCCAACCACAAGGATCCTGGAGGCTCCTGCATCGTTGAAGCCGAAGTTGCGCGTCTCGACGATCTGAGGAGCGGGAGCCGCAAGGGCCTGCATCATCGGACCGATGTGACATTCGATGGCCGTTCCAGCTGCGGCTGTTTTCGGGTCCAGAGGCGCAACGAGCCGCTCAAGGGCCTGACGGGACAGGTGCCAGATGGGTTTCAGGGGATAGAACACCACGCTGTCAGCGATCGTGATCTCGAAATACACCGGCGCATCACCAGAACAGGACAGTCCCGGCACGAACGCCAGGAAACCATCATCGATCCGACGCGGATCGAGACGTCCCGCGAAGAGCTCGTTCTGCTGGAATGCCGCCGAAACATCGGGCCGCGGGAGCCGGGTCCAGGCGTCATCGACCCTCGCATATTCTCCCCCGGACCGCAGGATGACCGAGTCGGCGCGGCCTTCAGGGTCGAGCATCCAACCCGCAATCAGCATGCCCGCACCCGGGACCTCGACCACCATGTCCATGCCGAGACGGACAGGCTCCATCAGATGCGAGACCGTGTCCCGGCCATCGAACCGCTCTCCTGCGCGCCGAAGCACCCGGAGCGTGTCGGCGTTGGCCGTCGCCCGGACCAATCCGTCACGAATATGGGCCGGAACATCGGTCGTGGGCAGAAGGACGCGTCGCTCGTACATGTCGAGCGTCCGCCATCCATCCTTGCTCCGGAAGAAGAGCTTTTGGATCTTCTCGGGCTGGACACTGGCTTTGCCCATATCGAGTATGCCGAAGAACCCTTTGCCTCTTCCGGCGAGATCTTCGCGCTCGACCGCAGCGGCTTTCAACTCACCGACGAGAAAGCCGTCCTGTGAAATGATGGCGCGCACGTAATCCGTCGGCAGCCCAAGAGCCCATCCCTGCAGGAAGATCTCGCCCGTATCGATCTGGCCAATGACCTCGATCCAACCATCGTTTCGGGCCGCAGCCGACAGGATTGCGAGCGCGGCGGACGACCGTGCCGAGCTCGTTTTTCCCGCCATAAGGGCTTGCGCGATTCTGTCTGCAACCTCGGCAAAATGCTCACCGGCATCGACCGAGAGGATTTGGACCAGGTTGGGGACCGTAATGGCCGGCCGAGCGAGGGTATAGCGAAGAGGCTGTCCGTTTCTGCGGATGACGATCGATCGCAGGCGCACCTTCGCGGCAAGCCTGATCGGGACCACGGCAACGAAACCGATGGCGGCTTCTGCCGGAGCGCCATTGCGTCGCCAGCTGATGATCCCCGCCCTCATGGTCATCGACGGATCGCCATTGAGGAGAACCTCGACGGTGTCGGGCATTGCGTCCGCAACGCCGCTGATGAGTGCCAGATCGTCCCCGATCGGAGTCGCCAGAGCGGTTTCGCCGTCAATCGGAAGATGAGGAAGTTCTTTCAATGGATCTGCCCCGTCGAATTTTACTGTTGAGCCTCTTTTCAGGGCCGTGGTGCGATCATCAACGACAGCTCGCGTCATGAGAGACCCTGACGCAGGACAATCACCAATGTCGCGATAGCCGAAGCGGCAGACAGGCCGCCAAAGAGGATGAGGAGCGCGACTGCACGGCGCATGGGTCTGTCGGCCGCCGCCGTCAATTCTTCGATGCGCTTATCGAAATCGGCCAGGACCTTGTCGAACCGAAGGTGAAAAACTTCGATGCCGGCAACCCTTTCGGAAAGCTCGGTCTGATTGGCCCGAACGAGCTCGAGTGCCGCCCCGATACCATCCTCCTGACCGACGATTTCATCGACCTGCCTGGATGTGTTCCGCAGCGTTTCGGCGGCTTCCCGTTGCATGAGCTGAGATCGACGCTGGGCTTCGATGAGCAGTTCAAGGCGGTCGAGAACACGGCTCAAGGGACCGTTCAGCGCGGCCTCGACCGTTCGTTCGTCTTGGCTGGGGGATTGCAGGACAACCTCTTCCCCCGTCGACGGCAAAACCGCGACCACGGTGAGATTGTCCGACAGGCTTGCGAGAGCCTCTGGAAGCTCGACTTCGAAGGCGTGACCGCCATCGCCAATGCCGGCTCTCCGAAGATCGACGCGTGGCATGTCGGCCGTAGCCGTGGCGACCATCCGTCCTTCCAGAAGGATGCGGATCAAGAGACGCTCGTTCGGGCGGGAGCGATCCCAGACCCAGCCGAAGACCCGGCGCCCTTCAATCGCATCCAAGCGTCCCTGGATCTGCGTCGCCTGAGGGGCTTCGGTGATGGCGACTGCGTTCTTTGATTGGGGTGTGCTCATGCCGCATTCACTTTCAGTTCGATGATTTCGGCCGATTCACGAATGCCGCGGTAAACGGCAAGATGCCGCTCCGCCACGGTTGCAATGTCGGGGGGCGGATTGATGCCTGCGACCAGCGTGTCCCAGAGACCTGGAGTATCCATCGCCTTGCGCATGGCATTCGCGAGGGAAATGGGGTCGTCCGGGCGCACATGCAGGCCATCGATGCCGTCACGAACAGCCTCGGCCATGCCGCCGATATTGCTGGCGATCACAGGGCGTCGGTGCAGGAACGCTTCCTGGATCACGAGAGGCGCGTTCTCCCACCAGATCGACGGCATGACGACCCAGTCGACCGCGGCGATCAGAGCAGGCAGTTCATCACGCCGATAGGCGCCGAGGCGAACGACCTGCGGATCCGTCTGATCGAGAAGGTCTTCAATCTCCTCGACGAATTCTTTGGCCTGAAACAGGGCACCTCCATGGAGACGCAGCTCGAAATCGTCCATGCCGCTGGAAATGAGCCGCTGCGCCGCTTTCAAGAGGCTTGGAACGCCCTTCCAGGGGTTAAGATTCCCGAAGTAGCCGAAAACGGGACGACGGCCGTCCGTGGACACGCGATGCGGAGCGGCTTCGACCGGCGGCCGTCCGTTGGACACGACCTCGATCGAGGATTCCGGAAGTCCCCAGGCCACGAAGCGGTCCTTGATGAACTGGCTTGGCGCGATGAAGCGGTCGACCTGTCCGAACAACGTCTTGATGAACTGTTCGCGTAGCAGGAACCGATCAGCCGAAATGTCCGGGAAGCAGCTGTTGCAGCGCCCGGGGCTTGCCCGGGTGCACCGCTCGCGTCCTTTGGTGCGCATCATCAGACCGTCATGGGCGCAGATGGCATAATAATCGTGAAGGGTCATCACGATGCTGGCATGCGGCAGGATCCGACGGACGAGTGCGATGAACTCGATCCCGATGAGGAGCACGTGATGAATATGCACCACGTCAGGGCGGAATTCCTCCAGCAGGCTCACGAGATGGGGAACGGTTCCATAGCTGTCGATCTGGCTCAGGTAGAAGCGGTCGAAATGCCCGCTCCACATGATCACTTCATCAGGAGCATCGCCAACGGACTGGAAGCTGGTTCCGGGACGCTGTTCACGATGGAGATGGTTTGTGGCGGCGAGGAAGAGGGCCTCCACATCGGGGCGTGACCGATACGCACGGAACAGATCATGCGCGAATATTTCCGTGCCGCCGGGGTGAAAGTCCGGGTGATTATGGGCAACAACGAGGATGCGCGTGGTCAAGCGGCTTACTCCGGTTTCACGGCGATGATGATGTCCTGGTAATGCGTGCTCCCGATGCCACGCCAATGTCCAAAGCTGACCCGCTGGATATCGAGACCGGAGCGCTTGAGGATGTCCTGGACGACACCATTGTCGAACCCGATCGCTCCAAGCGGAGCAGCGGGATCGGCAATCCACGTGCCGTCTTCCTCTCCCTTGATGAAACGCGGGCGGGCCGTCGGGCGGGACAGATCCTCTGCATCCACCAAGAATGCGGTCAGGAACAGTCGCCCTCCGGGCGCAAGAAGGCGCATGACTTCACGGGCATAGGCAGTGATTTCCTTTGCCGGCAGGTGCGTCGCTACGGATACCATCGCAATGAAATCGAAGCTGTTGCCAGCGAAAGGAAGCGCGACCTGATCGCCGGCCATGGTTCCACCGGGATTATAAAGCTCATGTGCGACATCAAGCCGGCAGAAGCGGAAATTCGGATGAGCCGACGCGATGTTTTGAACGCACCATTCGATCCCTTCATTGACCGGATCGACGCCCTCATAGGTTCCGGTCTTCGGATCGAGGAACTGGGTCAAAGGAACGGCCATGCGGCCTATGCCGCAGCCGATATCGAGAACACGGTGAGTTGGTTTAAGACCGCCGATATGGACGAAGTGTCCAAGGTATTCGAGACCGATAGCCCTGTAGTCACCATCCCCGACAAACACATTTTCAGGCGCCGGAGCCGGTAAGGCCTCGTTCCTCGCGATCTCATCCAACAGCCGGGACAGCTGTGCGTTGTCCGATGCCTCGAAAGAAATCTGGGTGGAGTCGGATCTGATGTCGAACTGAGCATTCATATGGCGGCGTTCCTTACCTTGCGTGGGCGTACGGACGTTTGCATCAGCGCGGACATGAGATCTCCCCAACGTTCCGCATGGAGAGCGCAGTTGTACTGCCAGGCGATGCCGCGCATGTATTCGGTGTTGAGGGACATCGACTTCCGCTCAAGGTGATAGAGCTCGATGTCCGGGAAATATGCGATCCTACGATCCGTCATGGTGATTTTGAGGCAGAGATCGCTGTCCTCGTAATCTCCGACCACATAATCCTCGGTGAAGCCGCCGACAGCCTCAAACACGGACTTCGTTGTGACGAGACAAGCGCCTGTCACGGCTGGCACAATCCGCTCCTCACATGCAGGCGCATAATCTCGGGGCATGCCCTTATAAAAATGCTGATTGAGCCAGCGCCCGCGGTGATCTTTGGAGAAATACATCCCGGCATGTTGGATCGAGCCGTCCTCGAACAGGAGCTTGGGACCGATTGCTCCAATCCGGCGACGTCCTCCGAGACGGGCGACGAGCTTTGCGAGCCAATGGCTCGACGTGGGTATGATGTCCGAATTGACGAGGGCCAGATAATCTCCACGAGCCAATGCCACACCGGCGTTGTTCGCACGTGCGTAGCCGCCGTTGCGCTCCATGATTGCGAGAGTCATGGGAAGCGCATAAATCAGATGAAGACCTCTCAGAAGATGTTCCAGCTCTTGTGCTTGCTCTGGAGAATCCAGAACGTAGATCAATTCCGCATGAGACCTGAACCAGCTGTCCGTCGCGAATGCGGCAATCTGGAAGCGCAGAAATTCCAGCGTCTTGTAGAGGGGAACGATCACCGAAACTTTCGGTCGCTGTATCGGCGCGCCGATCTCGCAGACAGTTGGGTTCCCGACCTTCGCGCGCGACTGCTCGTGCAAACTGGCTATCACGGGAGCCAAAGTCTTTGCGAGCAACATGTCGTCCACATGCTGAGGCGGCACTGCCCGCAGAGCTGCGGCGCGCGCCTCCACCGGATCGGCTGGCTGGAGCTGCGGAACGAGCGGATGATAGGCGCCCGATTTCAGACGCAGGCGAAAGCGAGGCTGCAGAATCGGAATCGATGCGCCTGATGCTGGCGCCAGTACGGCAAATCCGGTTGCGGGAAGGCGCGTCTGCTTCTTCGGGCCGGCAATCTCGACAGGAAAGCGAGTCAGGTCCGGTGTAAGATCCCTGCTGTCGTCGCCGGGTCCGAGCGCATCGATTCCGGAAAGAAGACCGACGGGATCACGATACCAGCCCGTCACCAGCGTGCCGGCTGGCGTCGAAAGGGCGGATACGATCTCCGCAGAAGGCGTGTTAAGGCTGCTTGCCGCCCGTCTGGGCTGCAATGGCGAGCGTAGCTGGGCTTCGAGTGCGAGAGCCTGTCCGGATTGCGACCGATCCGCAATATCGATCAGAATATGCTCGCGCAGGCTCGGAGCCGAGTGAGCATTCTTACTGAGCCAGCGCTCGATCGACGGCAGAGCAGTGGCAGGGATCAGGAGCTTGCGTATCGACAATCCGCTCGGTCCGATGAGAACCAGATGAGCTTCTCCGAACGGCAGTGCCGAACGCGAAGCAAGAAAGTGGACGATCTCACGCTCTCCGTTGCCGATCGCAACCTTGCAAGGCCGGGTAGAAACCCGAGTCGGACCGTCGTTTCCCACAATATAGACGGCATCGATCTTGTCGAAGCTCGCTGAAACGAGAGTCCGCAGCAGAACGAGCTCATCCCCGACCTGAGCGACTGCCGTCGCAGCCCCGGGATGTGGAGTGACATAGGACAGGATATCGCGCAGGATACGAATGAAAGTCGGGCTTCTCTGCAGGTGAAACATCACGCTCCACACATTGAAGAGCGCGGAAATCAATGCGAGACGGCCGGAACTGTCGATTCCGTCCAACAGAGTTTTCGGAGCAGGACCGGAAATGACCGTTTCAGAGTCGATCGTTACCTGTGCCTGCAGGCCAAGCGGTCCGGTCGACAACTCCACGCCAAGTGTCCCGTTAACGGGTCGGCAGAGAGCCCAAAGCAGTCGAGAGCCGCCGCCTGAGTGCGCCAAACGCAGAGACGCCAGGGGGGAAACGACGCCCGTGTCCGACGTCAGCTTGGGCGATGAAAAGCGTACGGCCTCCGGCACATCCCACATGATGAGGACGACATTCCGGCCGAGACTCGACACCTGAGGATGATGAGACACTTCCGTTGATGGCGTGTATTCGGCAATTTCCGACATGCTCTTAAAGCCAAGCTAGCGTTGAAAATGACGATGCCGCGGCTGCGGGCCGCGGCATCGGTTTTTCTTTCGACCGACCCGCGGACTTTATTGGACGGAGAAGTAGTCGGACGGGTTGTGGTTGACGTCTTCTGCGTCCACGTTGCGGAGCGTGATCGTGTCGCCGTTTCCAAGGTCGACGACCGCATCGTGTCCGACCTGCTGAACGCGAGAGGCGAGATCCTCTGCGGACTCGACGTCGGTGCCGTTGATTCCCTTCGAAATCTGCAGGATGTCCTCACCGACTTTGAAGTCGAGAACGACATCGTTGCCGCCGCCGCCGGTGAAGACGAATGTGTCGCCGCCTGCGCCACCGTGTAGGACGTCGTCACCTGCGCCGCCGTTCAGGATATCATTGCCAGCGCCGCCGCGGAGAACGTCGTCGCCCGCGCCACCCTGAAGGATGTCGTTGCCGGCGTTCCCGTCGAGAATATCGTCTCCGACACCGCCCTGAAGGATATCGTCAGCATTGCCGCCACGCAGATAATCGTCGCCGGCATTGCCCTGCAGAATATCCTCGCCGTTGTTGCCGAACAGCACATCGGCGCCGTCGCCACCTTGCAATGCGTCAATGCCATTGCCGCCGAACAGGAGGTCTTGGCCCTCGCCGCCGGACAGCCAGTCATCGTCATTGCCGCCAAACAGAACGTCGCTGCCTTCGCCACCGGAAAGCAGGTCGCTGTTCGCACCACCGAAAATCAGGTCGTCACCGCCGTTTCCGAAGATCACGTCCGCGTCGTGAGTGCCGTGCAAGGAGTCGTTGTACGCTCCGCCTCCAATTGTCGCCATGTCGTCTACCTCTCATGTTGAGACCGAACGAGCGGCCGCACGTCCGGTCGCTGTTTCGAGCTGTTGAAGCGCTGATTGCGCAGGGAGGAAAACCATGCGTGGCATTAAATGCCCTGAACCGCGCACGGTGATGAATTGGTAGATGCTGAAAGGTAGTTTGTAAATATTGATTTGCGTAAAAGTTGATCAGCCAGAGCTTATTTTTAGCGCTATGGCTTATTATGACATGAAGAATACATTTAAATACTAAAACTATTTCTTTTTAAGTTTAATATCGAACTAAATTAGTTTCATAATGCCGTCGCCCGGGCATGCGCAATGGACTTGGCAACGTGTGCCAAGATACGGTAGCAGCGGAGGGCTGAGCTGGTTACTCTTCGCGGAATGCGCGCGAAAAGCTCTCGGTGATCGGATCCAGCAAATAGTCGATCGCACGCCTGGGCTTGTTGAGGATCAGAACCTCGGCAGGCATGCCCGGATAAAGGGTGGTGTCCGGGTTCGATTTGAGGCTGTCTGGATTGATCTCGGCCCTGGCAACGAAATAGGCATACTCGTTTCGTTCATCCATCTGCTGATCCGCAGACAGATAGGTCAGCTTTCCCGAGAGGGGGACCGTCGTGCGGTGATTGTAGGCCGTGAGCCTGATCTGGACCGGAGCCCCGACGTGAACAGAATCGATGTCGCGCAGGCCGACCTTCGCTTCGACGACCAGTGGCTCATTCTCAGGAACGATGTCGAGGATCGGCTGGCCCGCTGCAACAACGCTTCCGGGGGTATATGACCGGATGTTCGTGACAATCCCATTCTCAGGAGAGGTCACGATCAGTCGGCGCAGAATATCGGCAGCCGCGGTCATGCGCTCCATCGTATCGGCAAGTTCGAGCTGCGCCGTCTGAATATCAGCGGCAACCTGCTGCTGAAAATCGGTGCCAATTGAAAGAATCTCCAGCTCAGCTGCAGCTTTTGCCTGTTCGGCTTTTGCTTTTCGGGATGCTAGTTCACCGGCCTGACCGATCAGAACGCTCTCGCGTGTCTGCATTTCCGTCAGTCGCGGGCGGGGGGCGTAACCCTTCTCGACCAAGCTGGCAACGGCCTTCAGCTCTCGATCGAGCAATTCGGCCTGGCGGGCATTGGCGTCGGTCTGGGCTTTGACGGCCTCCAACTCCGCCTGCTGCTGCGCAATCACCTTCCGCTGAATATCGATCTTCCGTTCGTACATCTCCCGCCGGGCATGAAAGAATTTTTCTTCCGCGCTGATGATCTCGCCGGTCGTCGGGCCACCTGCATTCCTCAGGTCCTCAGGGAATGTCAGACTGGTCGCGCCGGCCTGCTCGGCGCGAAGGCGGATGAGACGAGCCTCAAGCCCAATTCGTTTCGAGCGAAGCTGTTCGAGTTCCGCCTTGGCTCGCGTGTCGTCGAGCCGCAGCAGGGGCTGGTTGGCCTTAACGATCTCACCCTCATGAGCCATCAGAGTCTTAAGAATACCACCTTCCAAATGGCTGATCGTCTTGCGCTTGGAATCGACGACGACGGTCGCTGTCGCAATGGCCGCACTGTCGAGGTGGGCCGAATATCCCCATGCGGTGAAGCCACCGAGGCCGAGGAAAATCGTCGCCAGTCCCGCAACCAAGGGAACGCGATAGGAGGGCTCTGTCGTATCCTCGTCCCGATATCGATCTGTCCAGTCCCTGAGCTCCGCAGGTTCGTGTCTCACAGGAGCTGATGGTGAACGGCTGATGACAGCAACGGCCTTCTTCATGCCTTCCCCCTTGTTGCAGTAATGACCTTTTCTCCAGGAGCGATCGCACCAACGACCGATGTGCGGGGCCCGAACTGGCTGATCCTGCCGTCTTCCAGGACCATGAGCTTGTCGGCGACCTGCATGATGGAGGGGCGGTGCGCAATGAGAATGACGATTGCACCGTCGCTCTTCATGGCTTCGATCGCCTTGATAAGCGCACGCTCACCATCCGCATCGAGGTTGGCGTTGGGTTCGTCGAGAACGACCAGGCGCGGTCTGCCGTAGAGCGCCCGGGCCAATCCGATCCTCTGCCTTTGACCGCCCGACAGTGTATAACCGCCTTCACCGAGATGGGTATCGTAGCCGAGAGGCAAACGTCCGATCATGTCGTGGACATCGGCCATGCGGGCCGCATCGAGCACGAGACGCGGATCCACGTCTCGCATCCGGGCGATGTTGTCTCGGATTGTTCCCTCGAGCAGCGACACGCTTTGAGGCAGATAGCCGACCATGTCGCCGAACGAATCGCGCTCCCAGAGATAGACGTTGTTGCCATCGAGATAGACACCGCCGGTCGTCGGCTTCGTCACGCCGATGAGAAGGCGGGCCAGCGTCGATTTGCCGGCGGCCGAGGGACCGACGATGCCGAGAACCTCACCTGGAGAAAGATTGAAGGTCAGGCCTTTGAGCACCGGAACATCCGATCCGGGCGGCGCATAGACCAGGCGATCGACGGTCAACTCGCCCTGAGTCCGGGGTGTGGGTTTGGTTTCACGTTTGGGAGTTTGGTTCTCAAGAAGGTCTCGTACATTATTCCACGCCTGGATTGCCTGGACCCATTGGCGCCAGCCATCGACCATCGAGTCGAACGGCAGGAGCATGCGTCCCATGATGATGCTCGAGGCAACCATCGATCCGGCGCTGACCTCCTGCCTGATCACCAGCACCGCGCCGGTGGACAGAACGGCGATCTGCATTGCATAGCGACAGGTGCGTGTGACCGAGCTCAAAGCCCGGCTGCGGCGGGTTGTGATGTCGAGAAGGTCCTGGGTATGGAGTTGGGATTGACGCCACCTGCGGGCGAGGGCCGGTAGCATGCCCATAGCTTCAATCGCCTCTGCGTGACGCAGACTGCCGCTGATTTCGCCAATGTTCCGAACTGCTGATTCATTGGCACGCTTCATGGATCTCCGAATCAGAAAATCTGAAAACAGGCTCAGGGAGATAATGATGACGGCCGAAATCAATGCCACCAAACCATAAAGCCAGTGAAGCGCGAACAGGACTAAAAGAAAGATGGGGGACCAGAAGGCTTCCAGCGGAACACTGATGGCGCTTCCGGTGACGAATGTCCGAATTTCGTTGAGCTCGCGAATCGCCTGCCCCGATTGAGAGACGCCTTTCGTGATCGAGGCAGATACGGCAGCCTGGAGAACCGGCAGATTCAATTTTCGGACGAGCTTGCTCGCCATGACCTGATAGGTCAGCGCGCGCACGTAATCGAGAATGCAATAAATTGTCAGCGCGATACCCGCGACCACAACGAGCATCACCAATGTGTCGGTGCTCTGGCTGTTCACAACCCGATCATGCACCTGGAGCATGAACAGTGGCACGGTGAGTTGAAGAATATTGATGACCGCGCTCAGAATGGCTGCGTAGGCGAGTCCTGAAACAAATGCCTTTCTTCCCTGATGGACGAGTTCCGCGGGGTCTGTCGTGGCCGTCTGCTTCTGCATGCAGAAATAGCTCCAAAGAGGGCATCACTGGCCAAACCTAAATTTGGCCCTAAAGTTCTTGGAAGAGAAATATGAGGAATGAATAACGGGTCGTCTACCCACAAAGTATGATTCGTGAAACAATAAAAAATGTCGTGGAGGAAATTCCCTAGAAAAGATGGGTGACAGAACCAAGAGGTGAATCCGTTCAATTACAAGAACGATAATTTCACCCAGAAATAGTTCAAAATTCGAACTATTTTATCTCCTCGAACTCGGGAACTACAATGCCAGAAAGCGCGAATTCTCAATCTAGGGACTTCACTCATGACGAGTTGGACTTCGGCGTCACCACTGCACTACCGACCGTCCAGAAGGTGAGCATGAGGCCTTCTCATGAGGAAGACCAACGACAGGCTGAACAGGATTCCAAGGAAGGAGTAACGCACCTTGATATCGTCAGGGTCATCGAACGGCTTCACCGGCGCTCACTCGACCTCGTGCGAACCGACCTCATCAAAGCTGGGATTACCGATCTAAGCCCATCTCAGGTGATGATGCTGTTTACGATCGGAACGGCTGATCTATCAGTCCGTGAACTGATCGAGCGCGGTTACTATCTCGGGTCCAATGCCTCGTACATCCTCAAGCGGCTCGTCGAAGGTGAGTATATCGTGCGAACGACATCCGAAAGGGATCGGCGTTCGGCTCGTGTCCGGCTGTCTGAAAAGGGCATTGCTCTTTGCGAAACGATCAGGCGGATCGACAGGATGTATCATCGGCTCGTCAGCCGCAGCGAAGACGAAGTCCGAGATTTGGAAATCACTTATCAAACGTTGATGCGGCTCGAGAAGGCATGGAGCAATGCTGTGCGCTATGGAGGCGTGCTGATTGATGAATGATGCTCACGGTCACTGGCTCTGAGGCGGCTTCAGGCTGCGGCCTGACCGCCTCAGACGGCCATATGGCTCAACGAATTCATATCTTTGCATAAGCGGACAGTGAGATGGACGTCATCAATCCGGTTTTGAATCACCAATGGAACCGCCTCCAGGATACGAAATCAGAGACAGGCCATCTGATTTACGAAGGCCTGTCGCCTCGCAAGACGCTTCTCATTGTCTTTGCCTACATCAATCAGCAGGTTGGAACTCGCTCGCACTCGTCGTTCCTGAGTGGGATCGATTGCAAAAAACTGTTTCTGAATCCGGGGCAGAACACGTGGTATCAGACAGGCATTCCGGGTGTTGCATCTAGCTATGCCGAACTCGGGGCATTCCTGGCCGCTGTCAAGCAGGCGCATCGTGATCATGAGATCCTCTGCCTTGGTCATTCCATGGGTGGCTTTGGTGCGCTTGGGTTCGGGCTTCATATCGGCGCGGATCGAATTCTGGCATCCGTACCTGAGTATGTTCTGAACCGCCCGGGCAGTGTGAGTGCCCGCCACATGAGCGAGGTCAGCATTCAATGCGGCGACTTAAGTGACGTATTGGCGCGGAACACTGACAGCCGGATCACCATTCTCGTAGGATCGAAAAATTCTTTCGATGTCTCAATGGCTGAGGAGATCGCTGCACTAACGCCTGCCGAAATCATCAGATTGAACTCTGACCATGGGACGTTTCCGTATCTGCGGGATCATAAGAAACTGGGTTCGCTCCTCGAAGCCTTCGCGAATGGCGATCCGCTTCAACCAATTGTCACAGGACTGTAGAGCAGAGAGCGGCAGCCGCGATATCCTTTAGGATCTTTTTTCCTGGGCGGACGCTGGAGGAGTAGGAGCTCGGACCAGTTGCCAAGAAGGTGCTTCGCGGCCGCTCGACTTTTCCTGTCCTCACCTGGGCTGATATTGTCGAGGTCGATATTCATCCCATCATCGCCGGCCGGTTTGCGTCTTTCCTGCTGAACGCCCGACCGCTCCGCGAGTTATAGCGGCGTTACCTGCGAGCATTCCCCGGAGAGCTCAAGACATTCGTCATCGGCTGCGCCGAGACTGCGGGAAGATCTGTCCGCTCCGGATCTCGGGTATCGGTTTGATTCCCTCCGGACGTTCTCTGACATACTGACCGGCATGTGGCCCGGTCCGGCGCCCTCAGGTGCGGGACAGATCGCATCGCTTGAACGTCTTGATGTTCCAATCGCGCTTCAACCTCGGCCGTGGCGGGTGCCGCTCGCGGACAAGGTCTGGGTCTTGGTTATGAGGTCGCGCCTTGTCTCGCACGTGTAGATGAGCGGGCGCAGCCGGCCGGACACATGCCTGCGGAATTCATAAATGCCAATTTTGGGGTGCTTGCGGGACGTGTCATCGCAGGCATCATGCAGACCACCCGTGTGTCCCAATCGGGTGGCTGAACCCTGAAGCCCTGCTTGGAGCGGGCGTAATCCCGAATGAGAGGATGGTGCTGCCAGAGAGGATCGAACTCTCGACCTCTCCCTTACCAAGGGAGTGCTCTACCACTGAGCTACGGCAGCCCGCCAACGAAGAGGGCCGCTTACTGCCACAGCGCGGCCCCATGCGCAAGATTGAAATCGATCTTTTATTCAGCTGCCTGTGCTTTTGGCCCGAAAGGAAGTTTCAGGGCGGTCCAAACTTCCACAAGCGCAGCGCCCAGAGCATTGATATGGGCGTCCGTGTGGAAGGGGCCGGGGGTGATGCGCAGGCGCTCCGTGCCGCGGGGCACGGTGGGATAGTTGATCGGCTGAATATAGATTCCGTGCTTTTCCAGGAGGCGGTCGGAGGCCGCCTTGCAGGCCTCCGCATCGCCCACCATGACCGGCACGATATGGGTCACCGTGTCCAGGACCGGGATGCCGAGGCCGCTCAGCACCGCCTTGGTGCGGGCCACCTGGCGCTGCTGCAGCTGCCGCTCCTTGGAGGAGGCCTTCAGATGGCGAATCGAGGCCGTCGCGGCCGCAGCCACCGCCGGGGGGAGGGCGGTGGTGAAGATGAAGCCGGGGGCGAAGCTGCGCACGGCGTCCATCACGGCCTTGGTGCCGGTGAGATATCCGCCCATGACACCGAAGGCCTTGCCGAGAGTGCCCTCGATCACGTCGACCCGGTGCATGGCGCCGTCCCGCTCGGCGATGCCGCCGCCATGGGGACCGTACATGCCCACCGCGTGGACCTCATCGAGATAGGTCATGGCGTCGTAGCGCTTGGCCAGATCGCAGATGGCGTGGATGGGGGAGATGTCCCCGTCCATGGAATAGACGCTCTCGAATACGATGAGCTTGGGTCGGTCGCCGGCCGCTTTGAGCAGCTCTTCCAGATGCTCGAGATCGTTATGGCGGAAAATGACCTTGTCGCAGCCCGACTGGCGCACACCCTCGATCATGGAGTTGTGGTTCAGGGCGTCCGAGAGGATCAGGCAGTTGGGAATGAGCTTCGCCAGCGTGGAGATGCCGGTCTGATTCGACACGTAGCCCGAGGTGAAGACGAGAGCCGCCTCCTTGCCGTGGAGGTCGGCGAGTTCCGCTTCGAGTTCCACGATGGGGTGGCTGTTGCCGGAGATGTTGCGGGTGCCGCCGGCGCCGGTACCGAGCCGCCAGGCGGCCTCCACCATGGCACGGGTCACATCCCGGTTCTGGCCCATGCCGAGATAATCGTTGGAACACCAGACCGTAATGGGGCGCGGGCCCTCGGGGCTGTGCCAAGTGGCATGGGGGAAGTGGCCCGCCTTGCGTTCGATATCCGCGAAAACGCGATAGCGGCGCTCCGCCTGGAGGCGGTCGAGGGCTGACGTGAAGAAATCTTGGTAATTCATCATCTCACCGGGTGGGCAACGCAATGCCCCGGGATTTACGCAGTCATTATGCCAGACGACATTGATCCCGGTCAAAGTCCGGGAATGTGATATTGCGGTTGAGAGCCGCTTGCGAAGCCTTTATGGAAAAAGGCGACGATGGGTCGCGTGAACCATGACTGACGTGAAATCGCAGGACAAAGCCGAACGGCTTAAGGCGGCTTTAAAGGAAAATCTGAGAAAACGGAAGGCTCAGGCCAGAGGGCGGCAGCAGGCGGCCAAGGCGGCGTCAACATCGACTGGAACCGAAAGCGGGAGCTTGAGCGTTTCGGCTGAGCGCGACAAGCCGTCAGACTAGCCTATAACGCTTAAAGTCCGCATAGCGTTAGGCTCGCAAGATTTAAGGGGAATAGAGTTTATGGATCGCATTCGCATCCGGGGCGGCGCGCCTCTCAATGGGTTGATCCCGATCTCGGGCGCCAAGAATGCGGCCCTGCCTCTCATGATAGCGAGCCTGCTGACGGAGGATCCGCTTGAGCTCGGCAACGTGCCGCGGCTCGCCGATATCTCCTCGCTCCTGCGCATCATGAGCAATTTCGGCCTGGATCACTCCATCGCTGGCCGAAGGCCCGGCCAGTCCTCCGAGACCGGCCAGACGATCCGTCTGACGGCCAAGAACATCATCGATACCTGTGCCCCTTACGAGCTGGTCTCCACCATGCGTGCCAGCTTCTGGGTCATTGCCCCGCTGGTCGCCCGCTTCGGCCACGCCAAGGTTTCCATGCCAGGCGGCTGCGCCATCGGCACACGCCCGGTGGATCTGCTCATCATGGCGCTTGCCAAGCTCGGCGCTGCCATCGAGATCGAAGGCGGCTATGTGGTCGCAACGGCCCCCAAGGGACTCCATGGCGCCGAGATCGACTTCCCGAAGGTGACGGTCGGCGGCACTCATGTGGCCCTGATGGCGGCCACGCTTGCTCAAGGCACCACCCTGATCCGCAACGCCGCCCGCGAGCCCGAGGTGGCGGATCTGGCCAATTGCCTGATCAAGATGGGTGCCAAGATTCAGGGCGCCGGCACCTCCGAGGTCGTGGTGGAAGGCGTCTCCAGCCTCCACGGCGCCTCCCATGACGTGATGCCCGACCGCATCGAGACCGGCACCTATGCCATGGCGGTGGCCATGACCGGCGGTGATCTGGTTCTGGAAAACACCCGCGCCGAATATCTTCAGGCTGCTTTGGACGTCCTCGGCCAGGCCGGAGCCGAGGTTTCCTCTACCCTTAACGGCATCCGCATCCGCCGGAACGGTAATGGCATCCAGGCCGTGGACGTGACGACGGATCCATTCCCGGGCTTTCCCACGGACCTGCAGGCCCAGTTCATGGCTCTCATGACCCGTGCCAACGGCACGTCGCGCATCCGCGAGACGATCTTCGAAAACCGCTTCATGCACGTGCAGGAGCTGGCCCGCCTTGGCGCTCATATCCGCCTCGACGGCGACAGCGCCTATGTGGATGGCGTTCCCACCTTGAAGGGCGCGCCCGTCATGGCGACGGATCTTCGCGCCTCCGTGTCCCTGGTGATCGCTGGCCTCGTGGCCGAGGGCGAGACCACCATCAACCGCGTCTATCACCTGGACCGCGGCTTCGAGGCCCTTGAGGCCAAGCTCGCCCGCTGCGGCGCCGAGATCGAGCGCCTGCGGGGCTGATCGGGCGGAGGCCTCACGCCGCGCCCGCTGGCCCGGTTCCCTGAAGCTGTCATGTCCGAAGCGCGTCTTTTGCCCCGCCTCGGGCTGTCCCCGGATTTGATCCGGTATCGCCCCGGGCACTCCGGTCCTGTTGCTTTGTGCCACCCCACCTCGTCATGGCCGGGCGTGTCCCGGCCATGCCGATTGGAACAGCGCCGCACCGTAGCGGGATCCCCGGCCCAAGGCCGGGGATGACGCGAGAGGCTGCGGCAGGCGGGAGGGTGCAGCCGGAACATGTTCTCGCTCTGTTCTTGACAATATGCCTAAACTGAGTTACATCTGCTGCATCCTGACCTGCCGGGGGCGCGCTCGCGAGGCGTCGTAAGCTGCGGGGTCGGGAGCGGTCCCGTGCGGGAGGTGAACGCAGGCTCGTGTGACGGGAGGCCCAGGCTGTGCCCGGGGTTCAGGATTGGTCCGGAGCCGCCCGCTGAAAGCGATGCGGGGTCCGCTTCGGGCAGTTGCTGGGACCGCGCCGCCTGTCCGCCTAAAAAAGCCGTGCGCGAGGAGCCGTTCGGTTCCACGCTTCACCTCACAGATCGAGCCGGACCGCTCCTCGCGCCTCCCCTCGACCCACACCCTCGGGCCGACACGCCGCGAGGACAATGGTGCTTGTCCGCTTGGTTCTTTGACATTCTGCCCATGAGCCCGCTCCTGTCATCCCCGGTGGTCCGCCGGGACCGGGAAGGGGATCCACCTTCAAGAGCAGCGCCATGGATTCCCTTCCTCTCCGACGGCTTTCGCCATCTCCGGCTGGGAATGACATTCTTACCGTCACGGCTGGCTTGTCCCGCCATTCCGATTGAAGCGCACTGTGTCTCTCCCGCACGAGATGACCGGCGCAGGGCCGGCGAGGGTCGCGCCTCGGGCGGAAAGTCCGAGCATCACGGCAGGGGAAAGGTTGCGCACGGGACTGCGGCTCTCTACCTAAACATCAAAGTTCAACATAGGTTTAGGGCCATGGACCTCCTGAGACTCGTTGCGTTAGACCCGGAAGATCTTGCCGTCATCTCGGCCCACCTGCAGGATTCGCTTCTGCGTGTCGGCGATATCGTCTATCTCCCCAAGGAGCGCCGCTTCGCTATCCAGGTGCGGCGCTACGACTGGGAGGCGGCCACTCCCCAGCGCCGGTTGACCTGCATGCATTTCGAGCATGTGAAGGCGGTGCGCGTGCGCGGCATCGACCAGACCAAAAAGGATACCGTTCTTAACCTTCTTGCCATTGCCTTCGAGGAAGGAGACGCCCCTTCGGGCACCGCCACCTTGATCTTTGCCGACGGTGGAGCCATCCAGGTGGACCTGGAGTGCATCGAAATGCAGATGAAAGATACCGGTCCGGTCTGGGCCGCCGAAAGCCGCCCAGAGCATAAGGATCTTGAGCAGGCGGAGCGTCTGTGATGGTTCAACGGCTCGACGCGCGGGAGACCTCGTTCTCTTCAGCCTTCGCCGCTTTGCTCTCAGCCAAGCGCGAGGTGTCCGAGGACGTGGACCAGGCGGTGCGCGCCATCATCGAGGACGTGGTGGTCAAGGGCGACGAGGCTCTCATCGACTACACCTACCGCTTCGATGGACTGGCGCTGCAGCCCGAGACGCTGCGCATCTCCGACAAGGAGATCGATGCGGCGGAAGCCCAGTGCTCGAAGGAGGCGCTCGATGCGCTTGCCCTCGCGAAGGAGCGTATCGAGGTTTATCACTTGGCGCAGCGTCCTCAAGATTCGCTGACGACGGATGCCATGGGCGTGACGCTCGGTTGGCGTTGGACGGCGATTGAATCGGTCGGCCTCTACGTTCCAGGCGGACGTGCGAGCTATCCGTCTTCCGTTCTCATGAACGCTGTGCCTGCAAAGGTCGCGGGCGTTCCGCGTATCGCTATGGTGGTGCCGACCCCGCGCGGCGAAACCAATCCTCTCGTGCTGGCGGCAGCGCGTCTCGCCGGCGTCGACGAGGTCTTCAGGATCGGCGGCGCGCAGGCGGTTGCGGCCCTGGCCTATGGCACCGACACGGTGAAGCCTGTCGCCAAGATCGTCGGCCCCGGCAATGCCTATGTGGCCGCCGCCAAGCGCCGTGTGTTCGGGCAAGTGGGCATCGATATGATTGCAGGCCCCTCCGAGGTTCTCATCCTCGCCGATTCCCACGCCAATCCCGATTGGATCGCCGCCGACCTGCTGGCGCAGGCCGAGCACGATCCCGCCGCGCAATCGATCCTCATCACCGACAGCGCCACCCTGGCCGATGCCGTCGAACAGGCGGTCGAGCGCCAGCTCCAAACCCTCCCGAAGGCGGAGATCGCCGGCGCAAGCTGGCGTGACTACGGCGCCATCATCCTGATCGACAGGCTCGAGAACGCCATTCCGCTCGTCGACCGCTTGGCGCCCGAGCACCTCGAAATCGAGGCCGAAAATGCGGAGGAACTGGCAGCCCAGGTACGCAATGCGGGCGCGATTTTCCTCGGCAGCCACACGCCGGAAGCCATCGGCGATTACGTGGGCGGCCCCAATCACGTTCTCCCCACGGCGCGCTCCGCCCGGTTCTCCTCCGGCCTCGGCGTGCTTGACTTCATGAAGCGAACCTCGATCCTGAAGTGCGATCCGGGCGCCTTGCGGACTCTCGGCCCCGCAGCCATCGCCCTCGGGCGGTCTGAGGGGTTGGAGGGGCATGCACGGTCCGTAGCGATCCGCCTGAACCTGTAAGGCTTGTCGGAGGGGGGATGTCGAGCACAACGAAGGAGCGGTGCCGCCTCGTGGCGGTCACCCTCGACGAGGCATCCATCGGCCGCGGCAGTCCCGATCAGGAGCATGAGCGGGCCATCGCCATCTACGACATCCTCGAAGAGAACACCTTCGCGCTGCCGAACTATGACGGCGGCCCCTATGCCTTGCGCATCTCGCTGATCGAGAAGAAGCTCTGTTTCGAGGTGACGGCGCAGGACGGTACGCATCTGGTCTCGCACCATCTGTCGTTGACGCCGTTTCGAAAGGTCATCCGCGATTACGAGATGATCTGCGACAGCTATTATCAGGCCATTCGCTCCGCATCTCCTGCGCAGATCGAGGCCATCGACATGGGACGCAGGGGGCTGCACAATGAGGCCGCAGAACTTTTGCGGCAGCGCCTCGACGGAAAGCTCGTTGTCGATTTCGACACGGCGCGCCGCCTCTTCACGCTGATCTTCGCGCTTCACTGGAAGGGGTGACGCGTGGACCAAGCGCGCCCGAAGCGGATCCACTCGGTTCTGTTCGTCTGCGCGATGAACTCCGTTCGCTCGCCTATGGCCGAGGCGATTGCGCGCCACTACTTCGGCAAATCCATCTATGTGCAGTCCGCTGGAGTCCGCAAAAGTGAGCCGGACAGCTTTATGGTTTCCATCCTTGCCGAAATCGGCATCGACGCGTCCAAGCACAAGCCGCGCACCTTGGAGGAGCTGGAGGAATGGGAGGGTCTCAATTTCGACCTCATCATCTCCCTCTCGCCGGAGGCACATCACGCGGCGCTTGAACTGACGCGCACCATCGCTGCCGAGGTGGAGTATTGGCCGACGCCCGATCCCACCATCACGCAGGGCTCGCGCGAGAACGTGCTCGATGCCTATCGCAATGTCCGCGACGGCTTGATGTATCGCATTCGCCTGCGGCTCAGAAGCTCACAGAAAAGCCCGGATGACGGAGAGGGTGCCTAGGCCCGCGGCAAGGCCGAGAAGGTCGATGCGCGTGAGCGCCATCACAGTAACAGCAGCGCCAAGCGCGATCAGTGCGGGAAAACCGTTGTCGAGAGCAATGGGCAGGATGGTTGCGAGAATGATGGAGCCCGGCAGCGCGCGAAGTCCGCGTTCGATGCGCGGTGTGATCCGCACGTGACTCATGAGCACGACGCCGCCAATTCGGCACAGGAACGTGACGAGCGTCATGGCCGCAATCGCAAGGACCGCGCCCCAGGGGCTCGCGACGAAGGCGCTGAACTCACTCATTCGATCAGCATCCCTGCAATGACGCCGGCCAATGCGCCCGCGATGATGAACCCGTAACCCGGCATGAGGGCGTGCACAACGAACGACACGAAGCCCGCCACAAGCCAGGGGAGGGCGGTGCGAGGTCCTTTCCAGAGTGGTACCAGCATCACGCTGAAGAAGATCGGCATCACGAGATCGAGCCCGAAACGCTTCGGCTCGGGCACGAGCGCGCCGGCGAAGAAGCCGATGATCGTTGCGATCTGCCATACCAGCCAGAGGGTGAGGCCACATCCCAGAAGCACGCCGACGTCACGTCCGCCTTCGTTGTGATAGCGCGTGCCGATGAGCCAACCGGCTTCCGTGATGAGAAAGAGATTGAGGGCGCTCCGAGCAAGAGGCTCATGCCGCAGCCAGGGCTGGAGCGTGGCTCCCAGCAGAATCATGCGCGAGTTGACGACGGCGGTGACCGTCATGATGGTGAGGATCGTCGTGGGCGTCCAAACCCTCTGCCAGATCTCAAGCCCCACCATCTGCGATGCGCCTGCATAGACGAAGGCGCTCAGGCCCATCGCTTCCGCAAGAGACAAACCCTTCTGGGCCGCCGCCGTGCCGAAGGCGATGGAGAACATGATGAAGCCGGGAAAAGCAGGCAGTGCGGCGCGGGCGCCGTAGCGAAGGCCTGCCAGAGAAAAGAAAGGGCGGGGAGAGGAGGACATGAGAGTCAAGCTCTCTGCCCTCCCGCATCCCCGCCGTCAATGGTGACGATGGTCGAGTGCTTGAGCGTATCAGCCGACCGCAGCGGTCACAACAGGATACACCTCCAGGAAGCCTTCGTAGATCATCTTGAGAGCCACATAGAGAATGATCGCAAGGCCCAGATAGGCGATCCAGCGATAGCGCTGGAGCAGGCGGGCGATGAAGGAGGCCGCAAGGCCCATGAGGGCAATGGAGAGCAGCAGGCCGAACATCAGGATGTAGGGATGCTCCATGGCGGCGCCGGCCACGGCGAGCACGTTGTCGAGGGACATCGACACGTCGGCGATCACGATCTGCCAGGCAGCCTGAGCAAAGGTCTTGCGCGGCGCGCCGCCGGCGATGGTGCCATCCTTGTTGATGTCCGCTCCTTCAAGCGCCTCCTCTGCTGCCTCTTCTTCCTCGTGAGAGGTCCGCAGTTCGCGCCACATCTTCCAGCAGACCCACAGCAGCAGGATGCCACCGGCGAGGAGAAGGCCTACAATCTGAAGCAGCTGGGTCGTGATGAGCGCGAAACCGATACGCAGGGCCGTAGCAGCCAGGACGCCGATGAGAATGGCCTTGTTGCGTTGTTCCTTGGGCAGACCAGCGGCCGCTAGGCCGATGACGATGGCGTTATCGCCGGCGAGCGCCAGGTCGATGCCGATCACCATCAGGAAAGCGACAATCTCGGGTCCGAAGAATTGTGAGAGTTCAAACATGCGTTGCCTCGCTGTCGGTTGAAGAGCAGCGCATGCGATACGTTCGAGAAGATACTTGTCCCGTACCAGTTCGGCCGACCGAGCCGGCCTCTGGCCTCAAAATCGGGCAAATCGTCTGCTTGAACGAATCCAGGCCACCCTGGTTCATCCAGTCCGACATCGCCGCTCAAAGGGAGCGACCAGAGGGGCCCGGCCTGGCTATCAGCGCGAACTTCTAGACAAGCCGAAGCGGTCGATCAAGTCATGCCGTCCATGCTTTCCGAGGCGCGCTCGTGTCTATAAGGATTTTTGTCAGGCTTCGTTCCCTGAATCCAGGCTCTCGAACGGGTGAGCGGGACCTGTTGAGAAGACTAAAGCCTTACGGTACAGGCGCTTGATCCAAGTCGTCGCCTTGGGCCACATAGCGAATGAAAAGGAGGGCGCCCCAAGGCGTCCGTTCGGGAGGTCGTTCATGTCTGCTTCTCACGAAGGCTCGGGGGTGGCTTCGCGCCATGGGCCGGTCCGGGCTCCGCAAAGTCTTGCCGGCGGGCTCTTTTTGCTCTTTCTCGCGGCTCTGGCACTTTGGCTCACCAAGGACCTGAGTCAGGGAACCCTGAACGCCATGGGGCCTGCCATGCTGCCCCGCTGGCTCGCCTTCGGTGTCGGCCTCTCGGCGCTTGCCCTCATCGTCTTCGCCTTCATCAAGGATGGCGAGCCGTTGGAGCATTGGAGCATCAGAGGGCCCTTCTTCATCATGTGGGCAATCCTGGCCTTCGCCGTGACGATCCGCGGCTATGCCTTCGGTGATCTCGCCGTTCCAGGGCTCGGCCTCATGGTGGCCGGGCCGCTCGCCATCCTCATCGGCGGCTTCGCGACGCCTGAGGCGCGGTTCAGGGAACTTCTGATCCTCAGCTTGAGCCTGACGCCCTTCTGCATGGTGCTCTTCGGCGACGGTGCTTTGCTCAACCTGCCGATTCCGCTGTTCCCGCGGGCCCTGGCCGAACTGTTCCCTGCCGACTGGTCGCAGAATGCCATCTTACGCACCATTGCCGCCGTCATGGCTGTTTTGGCCGGTCTTGTGTTCGTGACGACCCGTGGCCGTCGCACGACGATCGATGTCGCCGACCATAGCGGGAGGATCTGATGGGTGATCTGTTTTCCAATCTCGGTCTCGGCTTCTCCGTCGCCATCTCGCTGCAGAACATCCTCTCGGCCTTCATCGGCTGCCTCGTCGGCACGCTGATCGGCGTTCTGCCCGGCGTCGGTCCCATCGCCACCATCGCGATGCTCCTGCCGATCACCTTCAGCCTCGATCCGACCGGCGCGCTCATCATGCTCGCGGGCATCTATTACGGTGCGCAGTACGGCGGTTCGACCACCGCGATTCTCGTCAACATTCCCGGTGAAGCGACATCGGTGGTGACGGCTCTCGACGGCCACCAGATGGCCCGTCAAGGTCGCGCGGGTGCGGCGCTCGGCGTGGCGGCCATCGGTTCGTTTTTCGCGGGCACGGTGGCGACCCTTGTCATCGCGGCTCTCGGCAAGCCGCTCACCGGCCTTGCCCTGCTCTTCGGCCCGACCGAATACTTCTCCCTCATGGTCATGGGCCTAGTCTTCGCGGTCGTGCTCGCACGTGGGTCGATCCTCAAGGCTGTGGCCATGATCGTGGTCGGCGTCCTGCTCTCCACGGTCGGCCTCGATCTCGAGACGGGCGAGGAGCGCATGACCTTCGGTCTCGCCTTCCTCTCGGACGGCATCGATTTCGCGGTGCTGGCCATGGGCATCTTCGGCATCGCCGAGATCATGCGCAATCTCGATCATACCGAGCATCGCGACGTGGTCCGGCAAGCCATCGGTCGTCTGTTGCCGACGAAGGACGACTTCAAGCAATCCTACAAGCCCGCGATCCGCGGAACGCTCATCGGCGCCATCCTCGGCATCCTGCCCGGCAACGGTGCCGTGCTCGGCCCCTTTGCGTCGTACACTCTGGAAAAGAAGATCGCCAAGGATCCGCGCCGCTTCGGCCGTGGCGCCATCGAGGGCGTGGCGGGTCCTGAATCCGCCAACAATGCCGGTGCGCAGACCTCGTTCATTCCTCTGCTGACTTTGGGCATCCCGCCGAACGCGGTGATGGCTCTCATGGTCGGCGCGATGACGATCCACGGCATCATTCCGGGCCCGCAGGTGATGACCAAGAACCCCGATCTGTTCTGGGGCATGATCGCCTCCATGTGGATCGGCAATCTCATGCTGCTCATCATCAACCTGCCGCTGGTAGGCGTTTGGGTGCGGCTGCTGAAAGTGCCCTATCGCCTGCTGTTCCCGGCCATCCTGATGTTCTGCTGCATCGGCATCTACTCCATCAACTCGCTGCCGACGGACGTGATGTTCATCGCTCTCTTCGGCTTCGTGGGCTACATGCTGATCAAGTTCGGCTTCGAGCCTGCGCCGATGCTGCTGGGCTTCGTGCTGGGCAAGCTGATGGAGGAGAACCTGCGCCGTGCGCTGATCCTGTCGCGCGGGTCGCTTGAGACCTTCATCGAGCGTCCGGTCAGCGCAGGGCTCCTGGCCGTGGCGGCCATCCTGCTCGTCATCGCGCTCCTGCCCTCCATACGAAAGGGGAGGGACGAGGTGTTCACCGAGTAGCTTGCATTCGGGGCCACGTGCCCACAATGTAAGCTCATAACTTTCCTTGGGAGGAATTTGATGAAGAAGATCGCACTGGCCCTTGCCGCCGTCGCCGGCCTTGCCGCAACGGGGGCGCAGGCTCAGAATTATCCGACCCGTCCGATCACGATGATCGTGCCCTTCGCAGCCGGTGGCCCGACCGACGTCGTGGCCCGTATCGTGACCGACCACATGTCCCGCACGCTCGGTCAGCAGATCGTGATCGAGAACGTGGCCGGCGCCGGCGGCACCACGGGCATCACCCGTGCCGCGCAAGCCCAGCCGGATGGCTATACCATCATGATGGGTCACATGGGCACCCATGGCGCAGCGCCGGCTCTGTATCCGAATCTGAAATACGATCCGACGAAAGACTTCGCTGCCATCGGCATGGCCGCCGGCACGCCCATCGTCATCGTGGCCAAGAAGGACTTCCCGGCCAACGACCTGAAGGGTTTCCTCGATTACATGAAGGCCAATGCCGAGAAGGTGAACATGGCCCATGCGGGCGTGGGCTCCGTCTCTCACTCCACGGGCATCCTGTTCAACTCGATCATCAAGGCGAAGCCCACCATGGTGGCCTATCGCGGCACGGGCCCGGCATTGAACGATCTCATGGCCAACACGGTCGATTACATGACCGACCAGATCGTCAATGTGGCCCCGCAGATCCAGGGCGGCAACATCAAGGCCTTCGCGATTGCCACGCCCGAGCGCTCGCCGGTTCTGCCCAACGTGCCGACCACGAAGGAAGCCGGCCTCGGTGAGTATCAGGTCAGCGCCTGGAACGCCGTGTTCGCCCCCAAGGGCACGCCCGCGGATGTGGTCAAGAAGCTCAACGACGCCCTCGTGAAGTCCCTCGATGACGAGAACACCAAGAAGCGCCTGCTGGAACTCGGCGGTGTTCTCCCGAGCGCCGAGGAACGGACCCCGGAAGGTCTCCAGAAGCTCGTCAACAGCGAAGTGGCACGCTGGACCCCGGTTCTCAAGGCTGCCGGAGCCACCGCCGAGTAAGGTCTTGCAGGCTTAACCTCTTGAAACGGCGGGCAAAACGGCCCGCCGTTGTCATTTCTGCCTCTGCGACCTCAAAGAAGCCTTGAAATTGATCGCGGGCGCGATTACACCCTGCCTCACGTGCAGCCGTAGCTCAGTTGGTTAGAGCACCAGATTGTGGATCTGGGGGTCCCCCGTTCGAGCCGGGGCGGCTGTACCATCAAAATCAAGCACTTAGCTCTCGTAGGTTCGAGGGTTGCTCACATGAGAACGGTGAGCATGGCTGAGCGGTGCTTCCACCTCCCTGTTTGCGCATTCGATGAGCGCCAGCTCTTAGGGTCTGATATATGCCGCAGATCTGGCTTCTCTGGCGGATAACAGGAACTCCGTCCCTGAATGCAGGGCGTCAGAAGGCCTAGAGCATCGGACGAAAAAAGTGGATTTCACTTTTGGGATTCGATCCGATGCTCCCCTCTATAGAGAGCGCATCGTTGATTGCGGAAAACCGGGTCCGCTTTTCGCTGACGCGGCCCTGCGGGTCCGCACGATGCGCTAAAGGTAATCAGCGAAGCGCTGGGAGGCTTTACAAGCTGCGCCTGATGAATGTTCCTGTTTTGGAAAGATCGATTTGAAGTGATGGCGCGGCGACAGCGGTGGCACCAGACAAGCACGCCCTTCAGCGAGAAGCCGTCACCCCTGCCGCTTTCGGAACAGGGCTCTTGGTCAGGACCATCTTATCGGTGTTGCGGTGACAGGTGATCGTGACGAAACCGTCCGAGGCATTGATCCGAACGCTCGTCTCTTCTTCATTGTTGATCAGTTGAACGGGGGCCTCGTCCATTTCATGGGAAGCTTCGGCAATGATCGAAAGGCAATCGGAATAGGGCAGGGCGGCGATACGGGTGTTCGCATCATCTGCCTGGGCAGCAGTGTAGCTTGAAAAGCTTCCAATAAAGCCGAGCAGGAAAATCGCCACCCATGAACGCATCGATCTGTTCTCCCAACCCTCGGAAGATCACCACGCCCGAGACCTTGCCGCTGTGCTGTACCACACATAGGCAACGTGTCCCTTAACGAGCCGTTCCTGCTGCCGGTGTCGCAGGAAGAAATCGTTCGATCGGGTGGAAATCTTAGCCGCTTGATTCTTTCGATCTTGCGAACATCTCACGGCCACGCCTTTCCGCTCTCTCCAGAGCTTCGGCAAGCAGGCGGCGCGCTTGCGGAGGTGCCTCATGATCCTGTGCCCCGGAGATCTGTGCAAGGATCGTGTCCGCTTCTGCTTCGTGGCGTTCTTCGGGCATGCAGAAAACTCGTTTCGAAGGATCAGGATATCATTGCAACCGTTACGGATGCTTCCAGGTTCCTTCGTTCTGGATCTCAATCGACAAGCAGCGCCTGCGTCGTCATGCACCTTGTTCCCGAGCAGAAAATGTAAGATAGTTCCATCGAGAACAGAAAGCCCACAGATTATAGCACGGGCTCGCGCATGGGTTTGTTTTCCCATGGACGTCGGCGTTCGGTTTATTGCGTGCCGTTGCAGGTCGGGATCGCTATTCCGGCCAGCAGAAGAATGAATATCGGTCTATCTCATTGCGGTCGGGACTCTAAGTCCCCAAGAAGATTTCGCGTTCAGCCATGATTCATCCCAGAAACGTCAGGGGTGGTCCTATGAAAGCTCGTGGACCAGATCCCTTACAGGACGCTCTCGAACTGAAAGCGCATGTCCGAAGTCTGAAGGCCCTGCTCGAATTGCAGCGCTGGCAGATCGAGGTATTGAACGAGAGGCTCTATGCTTCAGCGCCGGGAGGAACAGCCGCCCGACGCTTGGTGGCCCTCAAGCAAAGCGAGACAGGGATATCGCGCCTGCGAAAGAAAACGGGTTCCTAGCGCATCGTGCGGACCCGAAGGGCCGCGTCAGCGAAAAGTGGACCCGGTTTTCCGCTCCAAACGATGCGCTCCTCTAAAGAATGAGCATCGTGCGGCCCCGGCTCCGTGTGAGGCGTTACCGTTCCTGCCGACGTAGTTTCCGGTCTTTCAGGAAACGAGTGTCCAATTCAGCGATACTGAATGGGCCAGCCTCCCAGGATGCCACCAGATCGGGAATGGAACTGCTCGGGCTTGCCATGCCGAAGAGAAAGCCTTGACCGAGGTCGCAGCCCTGACTGCGCAGGAAAGCCGCCTGTACGGCCGTTTCGACACCCTCCGCGACCGTCGTGATTCCAAGGCTCTTGCCAAGGTTGAGAACCGCTTGGAGGATGGCCGGATCGTCAGGATTGCTCGCCAGGTCATGAACGAAGGAGCGATCGATCTTGATGACGTCGACGGGGAATTGCTTGAGATGCGACAGCGAAGCATAGCCCGTTCCGAAGTCGTCGAGCGCGATCTTGACGCCTTCTGCACTCAGCGTGCGGAGAGCCTTTTCGACGAACTCCGCGCCGCGTCCGAGGAAGACCGTTTCGGTCACCTCGATCTCGAGACAATAGTTCGGGATATCGGCAGAGTGCAAGCGCGCCAGAATTCTGTCGGCGAATTCCATGTCTCTGAACTCGGCAGCTGACGCATTGATCGCCACATGTCCGAATGGGATTCCGTCCTGCAGCCAGCGACGCATGTCATCGAAGACCATGTCGTGCATCTGCTTGCTGAGAGCAACGGCGAGCTGTGGATCGTCAAAGGCAGCCTGAATGCTTCCAGGAAGTTCGATGCCGGCGCGGTGATTGCGCCACCTGAGGAGGGCCTCGAAGCCCTCGAGAGTGCCCGAATTCAGGTGCACCTTCGGTTGATAGAAAGGCTCGATGCTGCGCGCATCGATGGCCCCTCGGGCATTGCTTCGCATCTCCGCCTTTCGTTGCGCCTCCGTCCGCATGGAAGGCTCGAAGACAACCACCTTGTCGCGTCCGGTGGCTTTGGCCGTGTAGAGCGCGACATCTGCTTGCTTCAGCAGGTCGTCGGCTTCCTGTGCATGATCCGGCCAGATGCAGGCGCCGATGCTCGCCCGGCAGTCGAGCGCGCGTCCCGCATAGGAAAGTGACTTCTGCAATTGCTCCAGGATGGGTGCGATGAGCGTCCTGATATCCTGCTCGCCATCGATTTCCGGAAGAATGATCGCGAACTCGTCGCCGCCATTGCGGGCGACAGTGTCAATGGGGCGAACAGCGGCGCTGAGCCTGTTGGCAACTGCCTGCAGAACGGCGTCGCCCGCGTCGTGACCGAGAGTATCGTTGATCTCTTTCAAGTGATCCACATCAAGGATCAGAAGGCCGACCTTGCGTCTCAAGGCTGCCGATTGCTCCAGGGCCTTGCTCAGGCGAACCTGGAATAGTGCGCGGTTGGGAAGACGTGTGAGGGGATCGTGATGAGCTGCCCAGATGATCTTCTCTTCCGCCTCCTTTTGCGCGGTGACATCGCTGATGATGCCCTCCAGAAAGGCGGGCTCGCCCGACGCGTCAAAGATGCATTGCCCGCGGTCGACAACCCAGCGGGTTTCCCCGGATAGGGCCCTGATCCTGTAAACGACGTCAAAGGGTTGCTTCTCTGGAATGCTGCCGAGGATGGCATCATTCAGCATCTGCATGTCATCCGGATGAACGATCTCCCCCCAGTTGAGGTGCCGCTCCATGAACTCGCTGGCCGTATACCCTGTCAGCGCCTCTGCACCCTCACTGATGAAGGAGAAAGGCCATGGGGCGGCGATCTCGCATTTGTAGACGAGGCCAGGCAGGTTATCGATCAGCGTTGCGAGTTGTCGCTTGCTTTCGATCAGTTCGGCTTCGGCTTCCAGGCGCTCCGTCAGATCGCGAGAGATGCCGATGACGCCGACGATCTCGCCATTCTGCCGCCAAGGCACCTTCACGGTCTGGAACTTGCGCGGCGTGCCATCGATCGGGATATCCTCCTCGATCGTAACAGGTTCCCCTGTGGTGAGCACTTGGCGATCTGATCTCGCGTGAATATCGGTTGGGTCCCGTGAGAAGAACTCCCGGTCCAGCACTCCTTCGACCGGCCCACAGGCCTCAGTCAGTTGACGATTCGAAAAGACGAAGCATCCCTCCCGGTTTTTCACGAAGATCAGGTCCTGGATGCTATCGATGACGACTTGGAGCAGATCCTTGCTTTCGAGAGCCTTCTCCTCCGCCATCTTCCGCGCGTGAATGTCTTCGGCGACCGTGATGATCGAGACGGGTCTTCCTGCATCGTCGCAGACGAAGGAAACATTTACCGCACACCAGATGGGTGTGCCATCGGGGCGGATGTAGCGCTTTTCAACCTGAAAAGGCTCTGCGGTCCTGAGATGCTTTTGGAAGAGGGCGACGTTCCAAGCGAGGTCCTCTTCATAGGTGAAGGCCTGCATGGGCAAGCCGTCGAGTTCTTCCTTGCTGCGGCCCACGATGTCGCAGTAGCGCTGATTGATCATCAGCACTCGCCCCTTCAGATCCCGGTGCAGGATACCAACCATGGTCTGGCCGAAAACGGTGGCGAGTTGCCGTTCTTGGACACGAAGGGCTTCGGCTGCGGCGCGGCGCTCATTGATGTTGCGGAAGATGACCATGAGGTCATCTTCCACGGGTGTGACATGCACCTCGTACCAGGTAGACAAGGGCTGGAAATAAACCTCGAAGATCTGCCTCGACTGCTCTTCCATCGCGCGGCGGCAATTCTCTTCGAAGACCGTGCCTCTCGTCTCGGGGAACTGCTTCCAAATGCACTGACCGATAATATCGGTCTTTACATTCAGCTCTATGGCTGCGCGCGGGTTGAAGAAGGTGAAACGCCATTCGCGGTTGAGAAAGAACACGCAGTCGGATGTGCTCTCCACAAAGGCGTGGGCATAGTTCGAACGCTCGAAAGAAGAGGGTTGCCGATCCTGAAAATGCAATTGCCCGTGTGTGCCGGAGAAACGCTGGCGCAGCCATGAACGGCCCCAAAAACGCATAGCTGCACTCTTAAAATCTGCCCCGCCGCACTCGCGACGCGGCCGTCTGTTTATGTACGTTGACCTCCTGCGAGGTCGCAGGAAGCAATGTGTTATCAGAATAATGTTCAATCATTGCGTTGCCTTAAGGCATAAAGCAACCCTAAAAAATGGGTAAATGGGCGAAGCCGCAAGGGCATCTTATGAGATAACGTTCAGGGCGCTTTGCCGTTTCGGATATCAAATGCGATCCGCGTAACGAAAAAGCCCGGCGTTGCCACCGGGCTTTCGAGTCGAATGTTGCACGCGAGCATAGAGCTGTCTCTCTTGGCATGGAATCAGCTCTCTTTGTTGCTGGGCCGCATTTTTGACGGTGAACCGGATCCACTTCACCGAAAATGCTCTAGTTGAATTTGTAGTTGAGGCCGGCGCGGAGCACGCCGAATTCCGTGTCGCGGCGGATGTTGACGCGGTTGGCCAGGGCGTAGCTGTCGCTGGTGTCGAGGTTTACATAGAGACCTTCGACTTTTGCGGTGAAGTTGTCGGTAACGGCATATTCAAGACCGCCGCCCATGGTCCAGCCGGCACTCATGTTGTCGTCATGGCGATAGCCAAGCGCTCCGTCCAGAGCTTTGTTGCCGCCAATTTCACCGTAGGCGAAACCGAGGGTTCCGAACACAAGTGCGCGGTCGAAAGCCAAGCCTGCGCGGGCGCGGACCGTGCCGAAATAGCCGTTGGAGTCGCCCGAATAATGGGTGCCGCGGTAGGTCGCACCCTTATCGCCGACAGCGGCATATTGGAGATCGGTCTCGGCGCCGACCACGAACATGCCAAGCTGGTAATTGTAGCCGCCTTGAATGCCGCCAACGAAGCCACTCTTGCGGCCGCCGCCGGTGACGTTGAAGGCGGGATCATAATATTGGCTGGCGCCGGTGCTTCGGCCGTAGCCGAGGTTCGCGCCTGCATAGAAGCCACTCCAGGTGAAGGCCGGGATGGCATTGTAGGCGGGAGCCGGAGAATAGCGCGACGGGAGGTCGGCTGCCTGCACGCCCGAAGCGGCAATGGCGAGAGCTGCAGTGGCAGCAAGCAGAGCGAAAGCAGAGATACGCATCACTGAAATCCGTTGTTACATCGAAACTTGCTAGGCATAAATTGCCTGTCCGGGTGTACTAAGCTCGGAAGAGGTAATACTGCAATATGATTGCTTGTTTTTGCTGTCGTCATGATTGACAGTTTATGAACGTTTACTTTCCATAAACCATGCGCGACCGGGGTAATTGCTATGGTGAATGTTTCGCGAGTAGATGCAGTGCTGAATTCGAGCTCCTGGCTCAAAGTTTAGAGACAAAGAAAACTTCTGCCCTGCCGAAAGGCGGGGCTTTTTCTTGTCTGTGGGGCAGATCAGGCGCTATCTGCCTTGTTCATGGCGTCGGCCTGCCGGGCGATCACATCCACATCCGCGCTCATGGGCAGCGTCTTCGGGTCGAGATCGGCAATGGGAAACCAGCTTGCCTCGAGCGCGTCATCTCCGGCGACAGCGTCGCCGGAGATCCAGCGGCAGCGGACGGCGATCAGGATATAATGCTGGCGAATGGTGCCGTCAGAGGACGGCACGAGGATATCGAGCGTTGTCATGACGCCCTGCGCCTCGCCTGCGATGCCAGTTTCCTCCAGAAGCTCTCGGGTGGCGGCCTCCGCGACCGTCTCGCCGAATTCGATCTTGCCGCCCGGAAAGCCCCAGAGGCCTGTATCCGGCGGGTTGGCTCTTCGCACCAGAAGGGCCTGACCCTCGTGAATGACGACGGCGATCACGGCGGGGATAGGGGAGGGCGAATGAAAAAAGGCCTGGCCGGTCATGGCCAAGCCTTATCGTATGCGACTGATTTCCGATAGCAGGCGATCAGCGATGATGCCGCGTCAGAGCCGATTGAAGCGGCTCCACACTTTTGGTCATCCAGCGTGCCGTGGTTTCGGCAACATCCTTCCACTGCGCGGAGGCGGTCTCGAAAGCCTCGCGCGCCGCACCTGTCTGGGCGTTGAAGCCACCAGGCTGACGGGAATTGTCGATCACCGTGCGCCACAGATCGAGGGCTGCATGCCCTTGCGTCTGCAGAGCCTCGATGATCTTGTCGTTCACCTCGAGGGCGCCCTTGGCGGAAACGGCAACCGCCTCGCGCAGGGCTTGGCGGAGTGCCTCGCTCTGATCCCGGAAGGCGAAGACGAAAGGCTCGCTCTCCTGGGGCTTTGCCTTGGCGGAGACGGAGGGCTTGGGGGCAGGTGCAGGTTCTGCAGCCTGTACGATCTCCGTCACTTCGGCGACAGATGCTGCCGCCATCTCGACGAGATCGGCCTTCGGAGCGCTCTTGGCGCTGCGGGTCCTGGTCTTCTTGGTTTCCGTCATCGTGACGTCCTCGTGAGGATTTTCTGAGAGAAGGAGCTTACTTCTTCGAGCCAGGCTGCTTCATCGCAGACTGGGCAATCGAGCCGAATTCCTTCATCTGCGTCTGCATGGCTTCGAACTGCGTGCGGACGAACTCGGCCTGGATCTGCATAGCTTCCTGCATATCCTTGGCGCGCACCATGCGCTGGGCGAGGTCGAAAGCCGCCGCCAGATTCTGCTCGGCATAGGTGAAGGTCTTGCGAGTGGCGTCCTTGGCACTGGCCTGGACCGTGTTCGCCGAGCCCTCGAAGGTGTCGACGGTCTTCTGCGCGGCGCTCATGAAGCCGTCGATGGCCTTACGAGCCTGCTCGACGCTTTTTTCGGCGAAGTCGCGCATTTCGGCCGGGATTTCGTAATTCTGGTTCGGGTTCGTTGCCATGGGTCGCTCCTCTTACGGCATTTGTGCAGTGCAATATCACATTGTGCGGTGCGAAATCAACTGCTTTGGACCTGAACAATTAAGGTTACCTCAAAGTAAAAGGATTCAAGGGCTCAAGCCTGCTGCCTCCTTGCCAACATTCGTCTAAAACCCCTTCAATAAGATAACTCCGAGGTGGAGCAGATCGAGGCCGTCATGAACGGGGCTCTCAACCAGTACGAAGCGCTGATCGCGCGGCTTGCCGCCGAGCCCGGTTTAGGGCTCATGGCGAGGCCCGGCGCGCCCGTGCTCGTCTGGGACCGGTTGGTCGAGAGGCTGCTCTGGACCTCTCCGGCTGCGGAAGGGCTTGGTGAGGCCTTCGCCGACAAGACGGGCCATCTCATTCCTGATCTTCGCGCCCGCGACCGCCTGAAGGCTCTGGCCGCAGGGGCCGCTCCCCGCGAGGGAGCGCGCCTTGAACGACTGCGCCTCAACCCGATCCGTCCGTGGCAGCCTGTTCCCTGTGCCTGCCGCTTGGCGGTTCTGGAGAGCGGGGAGGAGGTCCTGGTGACGACGCTTCTGGGGCCCGTTCCTCAAGGCTTCGAACGCCCGAGCGCATCTTCGGTCTCCAAGTCCGACAATCAGCCTACCTCCCAGATCTTCAGCCCTCCTTCCGAAGAAGCTCTGACCTCTGGGGAAAAGCCGCGCGGCTCCATCCGCTTCGTCTGGCAGGCAGATGCGCAGGCGAGGTTCACGCAGGTGTCGCCTAGCTTGGCCGAGGCCGTCGGCGCGCGGGCAGGGGATATTGTGGGACGCACCTGGGATGAATTGACCTACACGGTGGTCTCCGATCCCGAAGGGGAAATCGCAGGTCTCTTCGCGCGTGGCGAAACCTGGAGCGGGCGAACCATCTTCTGGTCGCTGGATGAACAGGCTCAACGGGTGCCGGTCGATTGGGCGGGAATGCCGGTTTTCGGAGCCGGGCGTGAGCTCATCGGGTTCCGTGGCTTCGGTCTGCTGCGCATGGACCAGAGGCGCGAGCCGGAGGATTCCGGACCTTCTGCTTCCGATGCCGATGCCTTCCTGACGGATGCAGCCCTCCCTTTCGCTCCGCCGGAGGAGGCCCAGGTCAGGGAAGAGGAGGGTATCTCTGCCCCACCTCAGGACGACGAGAACTGGTTCGCCGACTTGCGCAACAGGGTGGCGGAAGCGCTCGCCAGCACGAAGCCTGCCGAGAAGTCCGCAGCAACGGACGGCGCGGCGCGGTCGGAGAAAGAAGACGAGAAGGCGCGCCCCGCTCCCACATCGAGTCTGTCCTCTGCGGAACGCAATGCCTTTCGTGAGATTGCCAGGGCCTTAGGCGCGCGCCTGGAAGAGAGAGGTTTCCAAGCGGCATCTGCTCCTGACGAAAGAGCATCGCAGGAAGAAGAGACCAACGAGATTGAAGCATCCGGCGAGGAAGCGCAGGCTGCACCTGCTGCTTCCGACAATGGCGATCGCATCCTCGATCGTCTGCCCGTCGGCATTCTCATCCATCGGGGCGAACACATTCTCTTTGCCAATCGCTTCCTTCTCGATCTGACAGGCTATGAAGATGTCGGGCAGGTGACGGCTGACGGCGGCATCATGCAGCTCTTCCACGGCTCTCCGGCTCTGAATTCCTCTGCGGAGGAGGATGCAGGGCTCGCGCTCACGACCCGTCATGGCGAAAACATCACCGTCGGCGTGCGGACATCGGAGGTGGAGTGGAATGGCGAGCAGGCTGAGCTGATGCTCATCCGCAAGTCCTTCGCCCAGGACAACAGCGCACTGCGCCCGCAGGACAGCCGTGTGCAGGAGCTGGAGGCGATCCTCGATACGGCGACCGATGGTGTGATCCTGTTCGATGAGACGGGCCGCATTCTTTCGCTCAATCGCTCGGCCGAGGCGCTGTTCGGCTATCGTCAGCGCGAAGTGGCGGGCAGTCTCGTCACGATTCTGCTCGCTCCCGAAAGTCACAAGGCGGCTCTCGATTATCTCGAAGGACTTCGCTCGCCGGGCGTGGCGAGCCTGCTCAACGATGGCCGCGAGGTTCTGGGGCGCGAGCGGCAGGGCGGCACCATTCCGCTCTTCATGACCATCGGCCAAGTGGGCGGTCATATGAGCGAAGGCGAGCGCCGCAAATTTTGCGCCGTTCTGCGCGACATGACGACGTTCAAGAAGGCGGAAGGCGAGCTCGTCGGCGCCAAGCGCGCAGCGGAAGAGGCAAGTGCGCAGAAATCCGATCTTCTCGCCAAGATCAGCCATGAGATCCGCACACCGCTCAACGCCATCATCGGCTTTGCCGAGGTGATGCTGGAGGAACGCTTCGGACCCATCGGGAACGACCGCTACAAGGAATATCTCCGCGACGTTCACGCCTCAGGCTCGCATGTGATCAGCCTCGTGAACGATCTCCTCGATCTGGCGAAGATCGAAGCAGGGCGCCTCGAATTGTCGTTCTCCGGCGTCAATCTCAACGATCTCGTCTCATCCTGCGTCACCCTGCTTCAGCCGCAGGCCATGCGCGACCGCATCGTCATGCGCACGAGCTTTGCACCGAAGTTGCCGCCGGTCGTGGCCGATGAGCGCTCCGTGCGCCAGATCGTGCTCAACCTCGTCTCCAATGCCATCAAGTTCACTGACGCCGGCGGCCAGGTGATCGTCTCGACCGCGATGACCGATCGAGGCGAAGTGGCGTTCCGGGTGCGGGATACGGGCATCGGCATGACGGAGGAAGAGGTCGAGGCTGCTCTCGAACCGTTCCGCCAGATCGCGACCTCCCGAAAGCCCGGCGGCACGGGTCTGGGGCTCCCTCTCACGAAGGCACTCGTAGAAGCCAATCGTGGGGCTCTGCAGATCTCGAGCCATCCCAACGAGGGCACGCTCGTGGAGGTGATCTTCCCGCCGACGCGGGTGCTGGCGGAGTAGCCACCTCCACGAGGGTGTGTTTGATCCAGAACATTTGACCGTCGAGCGTTCCGCGTTAGCTTTGGGAAGCTGCTCCAAGGTTTCCCCGAGACGAAGGATCGCTCATGTCCACCTATCGCCTCGACACGTTGTTCTCGCCCCGGTCCATTGCGGTCGTGGGTGCCAGCCCGCGCCCGGGCTCGCTGGGGCTGACCTTCCTCAGGAACCTGATCCAGGGAGGGTTCACGGGAGCGCTCTATCCGGTCAATCCGCATCACAGGCAGGTCGAGGATCGGCCCTGCTTCGCCTCAATCGCCAAGCTTCCTGAAACGCCGGATCTCGTCGTCATCGCCGTACCGCCCCGCAACGTGCTGGATGTGGTCGAAGATGCAGGCAGGAGAGGCGTGGCCGCCGCCATCATCGCCACGGCCGGCCTCGGCTATGGCGCAGATTCCTTGTCCGGCCAGGTGAGGCTCGCCGCGCGCCGCTACGGTCTGCGGATCGTCGGGCCGAATTGCATCGGCATTCTCTCTCCGCGTGCCCGCATGAACGCGAGCTTCGCGGCCCATAACGCCAAGCCCGGAGACCTCGCGCTCATCTCTCAATCGGGTGCGGTCGCGGTCGGTCTTGTGGAATGGGCGGCGCAACGGCAGGTCGGTTTCTCCGCCGTCGTATCCCTCGGCGACAAGATGGACGTCGATTTCAGCGACTGTCTTGATTTCTTCTCGGCTGACGCGGGCACGCGTGCGATCCTGCTCTACATCGAGTCCATCGACAACGCGAAGAAGTTCATGTCCGCGGCGCGTGCTGCGGCACGCATCAAGCCTGTGGTGGTGATCAAGGCCGGGCGGCACGCGCAGGGCGCGAGGGCGGCTGCGACGCATACGGGTGCATTGGCGGGCTCCGATGCGGTCTATGATGCCGCGTTCCGTCGCGCAGGTCTGCTGCGCGTCCTCGATCTCGATCAGCTGTTCTCTGCGGCCGAAACCCTTGGGCGGCAGAAGCCTTTCCCGGGAAAGCGACTTGCGCTTCTCACCAATGGCGGTGGTGTCGGTGTTCTGGCGACAGACCGGCTCATCGACCTGGGCGGAACGCTTGCCAATATCTCGCCGGAGACGCTTGAGAAGCTGAACGCCTTTCTCCCGCCGACCTGGTCACAATCCAATCCGGTGGACATCATCGGCGATGCGGATCCGGCGCGCTACGCAGGCGCTCTCGAAGTCCTGCTCGCCGATCCGGAGAACGACGTCGTTCTCATTCTCAGCGTTCCCACGGCGGTGGCCGGTGCTGCCGATGTCGCGAAGGCCGTGACCGAGGTCATCAAGCGTCATCGCGCCAAAGGCTATCAGCAGAAGCCGGTCTTCGCGGCCTGGATTGGTGAGGATCCGGATTCCGCGCGCGTGTTCGAGGAAGCCCGCATTCCGCATTTTGCCACCGAGGCCGATGCAGTGCGCGGTTTCCTTCAGCTCGTGCGCTATCGCGAAGCGCAGACAGAGCTGATGGAAACACCTGACAACCTGCCGCATGATTTCTCACCCGATCCGGAGGCGGCTCGCGCGATTGTTGCAGAGGTGCTGGCGCAGAACCGCCGCTGGCTCAATCCGCTCGAAGTCAATGCGCTGCTGAGGGCCTATGACATTCCCACCGCCCCCGTGACCTTGGCCAAGACACCCGATGAGGCAGCCAGGGCCGCGCAGCCCATCCTTGCCGAAGGCGGAACGGTGGCAGTGAAGATCCTTTCACCCGATATCGTGCACAAATCCGATATCGGCGGCGTGAAGCTCGATCTCACGACGGAAGAAGCGGTGCGCAGGGCCACCGCCGATATCTTTGAGCGCGCCGCGCGCCTGAGGCCGGATGCTTCCATCACGGGCGTCACGGTTCAGCCCATGGTGCGCCGCGCGAAGGCGCGCGAGCTGATTGCGGGTCTTGCAGACGATCCGTCCTTCGGTCCCGTTGTCGTGTTCGGTCGTGGCGGCACGGCCGTCGAAGTCATCAACGACAGGGCGCTCGCCTTGCCGCCGCTCGATCTGAAACTCGCGGACGATCTCATTGCACGCACGCGCGTGTCGCGCCGTCTCAAGGCCTATCGCGATGTGCCGGCTGCGGATGAGCGGGCGATTGCGCTGACGCTCGTGAAGCTCGCGCAGCTTGCCGCCGACGTGCCGGAGGTCCGCGAACTCGACATCAATCCGCTTCTCGCTGACCATACCGGTGTCATCGCCGTCGACGCACGCGTGCTCGTCGCGCCTGAAGTGCGAAAGGGGAGTGGGCATCCGCGATTTGCCGTGCGGCCTTATCCGAAGGAGTGGGAGCGTACGATCACGCTGCGCAACGGGCGCAAGGCCTTCGTGCGCCCCGTCAGGCCGGAGGATGAGGAGGCGTTCAAGCGCTTCTTCGAGAAGATCACGCCCGAAGACCTCCGCCTTCGCTTCTTCGCGCCTGTCCGTGACTTCAGCCACACTTTCCTCGCGCGCCTGACGCAGCTCGATTATGCCCGCGCCATCGCCTTCGTTGCATTCGACGAAGAGACAGGTGACATGATGGGCGCTGTTCGCGTCCATGCAGATGCCAATCACAAGACCGGCGAGTACGGCATTCTCCTTCGCTCCGATCTCAAGGGCCTTGGTCTGGGCTGGACGCTGATGCGCCTCATGATCGAATGGGCGAAGGTGGAGGGCCTCGACGAAGTCGAAGGTCAGGTGCTGCGCGAGAACTCGACGATGCTCGACATGTGCCGAAGCCTCGGCTTCTCCATCAAGATCGACCCGGACGATCCGGAACTGCGCGTCGTAACACTGCCGATTGCCTCCATCGATGAGCCCGGCAAGCTGGCGGAGACGGCTTAAAAGAAAGACGACCCGCCGGTTGGCGGGTCGGTGCATTCGTTACAATGGGTTTCGAGGCTTAGTGATCGTCGTGCTCGAGTCCGCCGATATGCTTCTGCGCATAGAGCTCGACGCCGATCTGCTCGACGAGGGTGAGCTGGGTTTCAAGGAAGTCGATATGGCCTTCCTCGTCAGCCATCAGTTCTTCGAAGAGGTTCTTCGACACCCGGTCGCCGATGCTCTCGCAATAGGCGGCAGCCTCACCGTAAAGGTTGCGTGCGTCATATTCTGCCGCAAGATCCGATTCGAGAATTTCCTGGATATTCTGGCCGATGCGCAGCGGATCGAGCACCTGCAGGTTGGCGAAGCCTTCGAGGAAGAGGATGCGCTCGATGAAACGATCCGCGTGGTGCATCTCCTCAATGGACTCCTTGCGCCAGGTCTTGGCCAAGTCCTTGTAGCCCCAGTTGTCGAGCTGCCGGTAATGCAGCCAGTATTGGTTGACTGCCGTCAGCTCGCTGCGCAGGCCGCGATTGAGATACTCGATAACCTTCGGATCACCCTTCATCCTACCCTCACATCCAAACGGCGACAAAAACGTCGGCCCATCTTTAGTGGATTTATGAACTAGGGTGAAACCCTCTTTGTTCAAAGATGCGGCTCGGCTGCCACTTTTTCGAGGGAGGCAGGGCAGCAGCCCTTCTGGCAAACGGTGATAGGCGCTGCGCCTGCATCGGCAAGCGCCTTGTCCATGATGTCCCGGATCGTCCGGGCGCAGCGTCCGCAATTAGGGCTGCAGCCAAGACAGCGATAGACCTGCGCGGGTGAACGCGGGCAGTCGGGTCCGGGCTTCATGCAGGCTTTCACATCGCCGTCGGAGAGGACGTTGCAGGAACAGACAATCATTTGTTTTTCTAGTTTAGAATGATTAAAAACTACCTTTGATTTCAAACACTTAGCGGAAAAGTTAGGCGAGCGCCAGTGCTTGGGGGCGCGCGGAGTTGTCACGCAGGCTGGAGAATCCGTCAGTCCAGGCGCCGGAACAAGCCAGGATAATCCCGTACGAACCCATCCTCATCGACCGGCAGATCGACCGTGAAGCCGCTGCCGAGGCTCTCAAAGCGGTAAAGGGCACCGGGGTTGAGCGCCGTGTAGCGCTGGTCTCGTGGCGAGACGGTCAGATCAGGGATTGCGATATAGCAGAGGCGAATATCGGCGGTCTGCCCGGCCGCCCATTCCAGGCGGCGGATCGGCAGAGTGTTAGTCAGGGGCGTTGCTTGAATATCGACATCGATGCAGCCCTGAAGCTCGGGCCTGGGCTTCCCGTTCTCAATCCAGCTGCCTTGCCCATTGCTCTCCAGATCGAGAACGTGCCCCGATGTCGTTTGAAGATGGGCCGCTCTGGTGCGCCAGGAGGAGTCTACTCTCAGCCGATAATGCAGGCCGAACTTTGTTCCATCCTCCCGGCCGATCACCATGCCGGAGATGGTCAAGCCGCCATCGGCCGGGCGCACATTGACATGCTCCAGGCCTTCCTCGCAGCCGTCCCAGGCCGACCAGCGAAGATTGCGAAAAATCAGCGGGCGAGTGGGCATCGGGACCTCCAAGCTGCGCAGGACAAGAATATGCCTCTGCGCAGACTTTTCGAGTCCGTCCTACTCCCGCACCACGATCACATGCAGCCGCCGGGGGCCGTGGGCGCCGAGGAGCAGGGTCTGCTCGATATCGCCGGAGCGGGACGGGCCGGTGATCCAGTTCACCGTGCGGGGCATGCCGCCCTTGCCGAAGGCGAAGCGCACGCGGTTCCACACGGATTCATAATCGCTCGCGATATCCTTGGCCGAGACCACGATGATGTGATTGTCGGGCAGGAAATTGAGGGTGGAGGGGTTCTCCGGACCTGAGATCATCGCCAGCGTGCCGGTCTCCGCCACGCCGCCGAAGGCATGGCTCACTGCATTGAGATCGCGGCCCTCGCTCGGGCCGTGCGAGATCTCCAGCGTCGTCTCGCCCCAGGGCATCACCTTCAGGCGCGGGTCATCGCCCATGCGCAGGCTGGCCGGAAGGTTGTGGTTGCGCAGGAAGAGCGCGATGGATTGCGGAACTTCCATTGCGGCAGCCACTTCGGTAACCGTCGCAAGAGAGGCTTCGGCCATCGTCTTGAAGAGAGCGATGCGCTCTTCGCCGGAGACCTGCCCGCGCTCGGGGATGACGCCGCGGGGCGCACGCTCCAGCCGATCCTGAACGATCTGCCTGCGGATGGTCTCGTTGCCCTTCACGCCGAGAGAACGGCGGATATTGGTGAAAATATCGTCGCGGGCGCTGGTCATGCTGTTCTCCCGTTGCGCTCGCGCTTCCAGCGCGCCTGGAACGTTTCTCCTTGCGGAGCGGGGAAGTCGCGATACTTCGTCCAGCCCTTCGCAAGCGGCAGCCATTTGAAGCGGCCGCGCTGGCGTCCGGCGAAACCAAGTGTCGCCATCGCGGCGCGGGTGGCGAGGCGATAGAGGGCAGGGCGCTTCGCGAAGAAGCCCCAGAGTCCCAGGCCCGAGCGCACGGAGGCAGGCGTGAGATGCCGCTCGAATTCCCGCTCGCGCCAATGACGCATGAGCTTGGGGAGAGGAATGCGCACGGGGCACACGCTCTCGCAGCGTCCGCAGAAGGTGGAGGCGTTGGGCAGGTGCCCCGCCTTGTCGACACCGATCAGCGAGGGTGTCAGAACAGCGCCCATGGGACCAGGATAGACCCAGCCATAAGCATGTCCGCCCACGGCGTGATAAACCGGGCAATGGTTCATGCAAGCGCCGCAGCGAATGCAGCGCAGCATCTCCTCGAAGCTCGTGCCGAGCATGGAGGAGCGCCCGTTGTCGATGAGCACGACGTGATAATTCTCAGGGCCATCCGCATCGCTGGAGCGGCGGGGGCCGGTGGAGAAAGTGGTGTAGACCGACATCTCCTGGCCCGTGGCCGAGCGGGCAAGAACGCGCAGCAGCTGGCTCACGTCTTCGAGCGTCGGCACCAGCTTCTCGATGGATGCGAGCACGATATGCGTCTTCGGCAAAATCTGCGTCAGGTCGCCATTGCCTTCGTTGGTGACGATGATCGACGTGCCGGTCTCCGCCACCAGGAAGTTCGCGCCCGTGATGCCTACATCCGCTGCAAGGAAGCGTTCGCGCAGAACGGCACGGGCTTCGGTCAGCAGCTGCACGGGTTCCGACAAATCGCGCTTGGCATCGAGATGCGTGTGCACGCGCCGGAAATCCTGCTCGACCTGGGTGGCGTTGAGATGCACCGCGGGCGCGATGATATGGCTCGGCATCTCGTTGCGCAGCTGGATGATGTATTCGCCCAGATCCGTCTCGACGGGGCGAATGCCATTGGCCTCAAGGTGGTGATTGATCCCGATTTCCTCGGAGATCATCGACTTGCCCTTGGTCACCGTCTTCGCGCCGGCGTCTTGGCAGATCTTCAGGATGATCTCGCGGGCTTCATCCGCATTGCGGGCGAAATGCACATGGCCGCCCGACGCCGTCACCTTCTCCTCGTAGGCCTCGAGATAAAGGTCGAGATGTTCGAGCGTATGGTTCTTGATGTCGCGTGCCGAATCCCGCAGCGCCTCGAACTCGGGCAGCTTGTCGGCGGCTGCCTTACGCTTGTCGATGAAACCCTGCTTCACGTTGTTCAGCGCTTTCTGCAGCTGAGGGTCGTGAAGCGCGCGGGCGGCGTTCTGCTTGAACTGGGGAGAGGTGGTGTGAACGGTCATGGCTGTTTTTACTTGCGCAACGCGTCCTTGGCGAGGCCGATGGCCGGCTCGTCCGTCATGCCGGCCAAAATCTCGGCCACGTGACGCACCTCGATAGGCTTGCCGTCGCGGCTGAGTTTGCCTGCCATGTTCATGAGGCAGCCGAGATCGCCCGCGAGCAGGGTCGGCGCGCGCGAGGCCTCGATGTTCTTGGCCTTGGCATCGACGATGGCGCCCGAGATGTCGCTGTACTTCACGGCGAAGGTTCCGCCGAAGCCGCAACACACGTCACTGTCGTTCATCTCGACGAGGGTAAGGCCCTTCACGCTCGCCAGGAGCTTGCGCGGCTGGCTCTTCACGCCGAGTTCGCGAAGGCCGGAGCAGGAATCATGGTATGTCACGGCACCGTCGAAGGAGGCATCGACCTGAGTGACGCCGAGGACATCCACCAGAAAGCTCGTGAGCTCGTAGGTCTTGACGGCCAGCGCATCTGCCTTCGCACGCCAGTTCGGATCCTCTTCGAAAAGCTCCGGATAATGTTTCTTGATCATGCCGGCACAGGAGCCCGAGGGGGCCACCACATAGTCGAAACCTTGGAAGGTTTCGATCATCCGCATTGCTAGGTCGCGCGTGGTGCCTCGATCGCCCGAGTTATAGGCAGGCTGGCCGCAGCAGGTCTGGACAGGAGCTTCGACGATGCAGCCTGCATCTTCCAGGAGTTTCACGGCAGCAAAGCCCACGGAGGGACGCATCAGGTCGACGAGACAGGTCACGAAAAGGCCGACCCGAGGCTTCTCGGGTCGGCTCACGGTCAGGTCGCTCATTGGGTAACCTTCTGGCCCTGAGCGTCGAACTGCTTCAGGTAGGCCACGAGATCATTGATCTTCTGCTCGTCCTTGAGGCCGGCATAGATCATCTTCGTGCCAGGAATCTTGGCCTTCGGATCCTTGATGTATTCGCGGAAGGTCGCCTCGTCCCAGGTGATGCCGGAATTCTTGTTGGCTGCGGAATAGCTGTAGCCTTCGACCGAACCCGAATGACGCCCGATGAGGCCGTTCAGGACGGGACCCACGGCGTTCTTCGCATTCGGACCGATCTGGTGGCAGGCTCGGCACTGAGCGAACACCTTTTCACCGGCAGCGGCATCCTGGGCTTGTGCGTGATTGAACTGGGCCTGGGCCAGCCCGGCGAGCAGCAGGGCGGCAGGGAGAATCAAGGAACGCATCAAAAACTCCTTATCTGGACAAGTGTCCCACCCTAGAGCATCGAACCCAAAAGTGGGACGCACTTTTGGGGCCCGTCCGACGCTTCATTGTTTAGCGGCGCATCCTGCGGAAAATCGGGTCCATTTTTCCGCATGATGCGCTAGAGAGGCTCTACATTATTGGAAAATTCCCTCAAGGCCAGCTACCTTGTGGGGAAGGGCAGCCATGCCGTGGAAGCAGCCGGAAAACGCCCAGGGAGGGTGTCATGACGATCGCATTCCCCAAGCCGGATGAGGCCATTCTGGCCCGCCGCAAGGAAATCATCGAGGGCTTGAGCCGGCTCGTACCCTCCGAAGCCCTGATCTCGTCCGAGGACGAGCGCCGGGCCTTCGAGACCGACGGCCTGACCGCCTATCGTCAGATACCGCTGGCCGTGGTGCTGCCGTCATCAACGGAAGAGGTCTCGGCCATCATGCGATTCTGCCACGAGCACGGGGTGAAGGTGGTGCCCCGCGGGGCGGGAACCTCGCTCTGCGGCGGGGCAATCCCTCAAGCCGATGCCATCGTGCTCGGCGTCGCCAAGATGAACCGGGTGCTGGATGTCAATTTCGAGGGCCGCACGGCCCGGGTGCAATCCGGTATCACCAATCTCGGGATCAGCCAGGCCGTGGCCTATGAAGGGTTCTTCTACGCCCCCGATCCGTCGAGCCAGCTCGCCTGCACGATTGCCGGCAACATCGCCATGAATTCCGGCGGCGCGCATTGCCTGAAATATGGTGTGACCACCAACAACCTGCTTGGCGTCACCATGGTGCTGCTCGACGGCACGGTGGTGGAGATCGGCGGCGAGCATCTCGACAGCCCCGGCTATGATCTGCTCGGCCTCATCTGCGGCTCGGAGGGTCAGCTCGGCGTCGTCACGGAAGCCGTCGTACGCATCCTTCGTGCGGCGGAGGGCGCGCGGCCTGCGCTCTTCGGCTTCGAGAGGGTGGAGGATGCGGGCGCCTGCGTCGCGGCGATCATCGGGGCCGGCATCATTCCGGTCGCGCTCGAATACATGGACAAGCCTGCGATCCAGATCTGCGAGGCTTTCGCCCATGCAGGCTATCCGCTCGATGTGGAAGCCATGCTGATCGTGGAGGTCGAGGGCTCCGATCAGGAGATCGACGACATGCTCAGACGCATCGTGGCGATTGCTGAGCCCTTCAAGCCGAAGACGATGAAGGTCTCGCAATCGGAGGCCGAAAGCGCCGCGATCTGGAAGGGCCGCAAGTCGGCCTTCGGCGCCACGGGACGTGTGGCGGATTACATCTGCATGGATGGCACGATTCCCACGGGGCAGTTGCCCTACGTGCTCAAGCGCATCGATGAGATCGTAAAATCCTACGGCCTCGGCGTCGCCAACGTGTTCCATGCGGGCGACGGCAACCTGCATCCGCTCGTCATGTTCAACACGAACGTGCCCGGCGAGATGGAAAAGGCGGAAAAGGCCGGCGAGGATATCCTCAAGCTCTGCGTGGAAGTGGGCGGCTGCCTCACCGGCGAGCACGGTGTCGGCATCGAGAAACGCGATCTGATGACATACCAGTTCAGCGAGGCCGATCTCGCGCAGCAGATGTGTGTGCGCGGCGTGTTCGATCCGCGTTGGCTGCTCAACCCGGCCAAAGTATTCCCCCTTGAAGGAAGGCTCGCTGCGTGACCAATCACCTTCCCCGCGACGAGCAGGACGCCTCTGCGATCATCTGTGACGCTTCCGAGAAAGGCGTCCTGCTCAGCCTTTCCGGCCAGAGCACCAAGGCCGAGATGGGACGTCCCAACCAGACGGATGCCTCGATTTCTTCCGCGGCCTTAACTGGCATTACGCTCTACGAGCCTGCGGAAATGGTGATTTCCGCGCGCAGCGGAACGCCTGTGTCCGAAGTCGTGCGCACATTGGCCGAGAAGGGGCAGGAGCTGCCCTTCGAACCGATGGATTATCGCCCGCTGCTCGGCACGAGGGCGGAGCCCACCATCGGCGCGGTGGCAGCCATGAACATCTCCGGCCCGCGCCGCATCATGGCAGGAGCCGCGCGCGACAGCCTGATCGGTGTGCGCTTCGTGAACGGACGCGGCGAAGTGGTGAAGTCCGGCGGGCGCGTGATGAAGAATGTCACGGGCCTCGATCTCGTGAAGCTGATGGCCGGCTCCTGGGGCACGCTTGGCTTCCTCACGGAAGTGACCTTCAAGGTGCTTCCCAAACAGGAGCGCATGACGACATTCGTGCTGCGCGGTCTCAAGGATGCCCAAGCCATCGAGGCACTCTCGCAGGCGCTCGGCTCACCTTACGACGTAACGGGTGCCGCCCACATTCCGGGGCGCGACAGGCCGGGCGCGAGCACGCTGATCCGGCTTGAAGGATTCTCGGTCTCGGTCGATTACCGGCTCGGCGAGCTGCGCCGCCTGCTCAAGCGCTTCGGCGGATCCACCGATGTCCTGGAGGGCAGGGGTGCGGAAGCCGTGTGGCAATCGGTGCGCGATGCGACGGTGCTCAACAATGGCGCAGACCGCGCGATCTGGCGCGTCTCGACGGCGCCGACCAAGGGGCCCGAATTCACGAAGCGGATTGCGCAATCGCTCGAAGCGCAGTGGTTCTATGATTGGGGCGGCGGCCTCATCTGGATTTCGACTCCCTTGAGCGGTGATGCAGGCGCTGCCCAGCTGCGGGAGATCACTCAGGAACTCGGTGGTCACGCTACGCTTGTTCGCGCGCCGGCCGAAATCCGCTCGGCCATTGACGTGTTCGAGCCGCAGAACGAGACGCTGATGACGCTGACGAAAGGCATCAAGGCGTCCTTCGATCCGTCTGGAATTCTCAATCCGGGCCGGATGTATGCGGGTGTCTGAGATGCCGAAACGGAGGCTGTCGTCGGGTACTGGATCCACGACGATCCCGCCCTCAATATCATCATGCTGATCCGTCCGGTGGATGCCATCAACCAGTGGCAATCGGCGATCTGAGATAAAACGATGCAAACGAATTTCACACCCGATCAGCTCAAAGACCCAGCAATGGCTTCGTCGGAGAAAATTCTCCGCACCTGTGTCCATTGCGGCTTCTGCACGGCGACCTGTCCGACTTACCTGCTCCTCGGCGACGAGCTCGATTCACCGCGCGGGCGCATCTATCTCATCAAGGACATGCTGGAGAGCGGCAAGCCTGCTTCGCCCGAGGTGGTGAAGCATATCGATCGCTGCCTGTCGTGCCTGTCCTGCATGACCACCTGTCCTTCGGGCGTGCACTACATGCATCTTGTGGATCATGCCCGCGCCTATATCGAGGCGACCTATACGCGGCCCTGGCATGACCGGCTTCTGCGCGGGTTGCTCGCGCGCATCCTGCCTTATCCCAAGCGCTTCCGCCTCGCCATCGGTGCAGCCCTGCTCGCAAAGCCCTTCCAAGGGCTGATCGGCGCGCTTCCCGTCCTTGGGTCTAGGCTGCAGGCGATGATCGATCTGGCCCCTGCCCATATGCCTGCCCGCTCACCCTTCGAAAATCCGGGCACCTTCAAGACCGAGGGTGAGCGTCGCGGTCGCGTGGCAATTCTGTCCGGCTGCGCCCAGCCGGTGCTGAAGCCCGGCTTCAACGAGGCGGCCATCCGCCTGCTCAACCGGCATGGCGTCGATGTGGTCCAGCCGAAGGGGGAGGGCTGCTGCGGCGCGCTGGTACATCACATGGGCCGGGATCAGCAGGGGCACGAATTCGCCAAGCGCAATATCGACGCCTGGATCGCCGAGATGGACGGGGAGGGATTGGACGCCATCATCATCACCGCCTCCGGCTGCGGCACGACGATCAAGGATTACGGCTTCATGTTCCGGGACGACCCGGCCTATGCCGAGAAGGCGGCCCGGGTCTCAAGCCTCGCCAAGGACGTCACGGAATATGTCCTGACTTTGAACCTGATGGAGCCGGTGCGGGAGACCGATCTCGTGGTCGCCTATCACTCCGCCTGCTCCATGCAGCACGGCCAAGCCATTCGCACCGAGCCCAAGACCCTGCTGAAGAAGGCGGGCTTTACGGTAAAGGATGTTCCGGAAGGGCATATCTGCTGCGGCTCGGCCGGCACCTACAACCTGCTCCAGCCCGAGATCGCCGCTCAACTCAGGGCCCGGAAGGTGGCCAATATCGAGCGCACTAGGCCCGACTTGATCGCCACCGGCAATATCGGCTGCATGACCCAGATCGGAAAAGGAACCGAGATCCCGATCGTCCATACGGTCGAGCTGCTGGATTGGGCGACCGGTGGACCAATGCCCGAAATCCTTGAAAAGGCAGGTTTTCAGAGCCGCCTCTCGCGGCCATTGACCCTTACCGTTGAGTAACTATGTCACATCGTCAGGCAACGAAATTTTGTTTTCATCCGACCTGACTCTGGGTTAAAAGATGCCCAAAGTGTGACAATTAGGCGCAAAGGGGACGGCACCATGTCTTCGGGTTGGACGTCTTTCAGAAACCGTTTCGGTGGCAAGAAGCCGGGTGAAGAAATTGCTAGCGTCCTGCCTGTGCAGTCTGACGCAACGGCGTCTATGGCCTCGGCCGCTGCGGCGGTGATTCCTCAGGAGAAGGAGCCTATCGTGGTGCGCCCCAACGGTGCACTCGATTCGGTGGGACAAAAGAACGAGCTGATCCGCGTCCGCTTCGCCAACATGATCGACCGACTGGAGGAGATCCGCAGCCTGAAGGAGGACTTCGCCCTCCTGAACGAGCCGGTGAACGATCTCATCCGCAGCTATCCCCAGCTTCAGTCGCGCCTGCTGGAGACGGAGGCGGTCCTCAAGCAAGAGACTGAAAGCACGGCGGCGCTCCGGCGCGAGCTGCACGATCTCGGCACGCTCCATGCCCGTACCATGGATGATTTGTCCGCCACCGTCTCTCAGCTCCGCAAGGCGGAGTCCAAGACCCGCGAGCAGGAATCCTACATCGAGGATCTTCGCCTCAATGTGAAGGACAAGGAGGCGGCGGTCGCCGACCTTGAAAACCAGCTGGCGATCGAGACCGAGCGGGCCCGCAACATCACGGAAGAGAACCAGGCCCTTCGCCTGGAGGCGCAGGAAGCCGATCAGACGGTCGCCCGTGCCGAGCGCGAACTCATCGAGACCCGCGAGCGCAACGGTCTTCTTGATCACGAGGTGAAGCGCCTGCAGAAGGTAGCGGAGGAGCAGAACTACCGCCTCTCCAGCCTCACCAACCGCTATGGCGAGCTGGAGACCCAGCTCGAGGCCACCCGCCAGCGCGCCTCCGAGCTGGAGACCAAGCTCATGGCCGAGCAGGTGCTGCGCCAGCGCCTCGAGACGCAGCTCGATTCAGAGCGTTCCTCGCACCAGACGGATCTCTCGGCGCTCGACATGAAGATCGAGGGGCTCAACTCGCGCCTTGCCGCCACGGACAAGATCCTGGTCCATACCCGTGATCAGCTGCGCGACAAGAACGAGGCGCTTCGCGGAGTCGAGCGCAACCTCAAAGAGACCACGATCGAGAAGAATACCCTCGACCGCCGTCTCGAAGCGACCCAGCAGGAAGTCGAGCGTCAGGTGGCGATGGTCAACGAGCTTCAGCGCTCGCGCATCGAGCTGCAAGAGCGCGTGGAGATGCTCAACAAGGCCATCGCCGCCAAGGACTTCCAGATCGAGAGCTCCGACAACAAGCTTGCGAGCCTCACCGAGCGCATCGACCAGCTCACCAAGCGTTTCGAGCAGGAGCGCAGCACGCTGGAGGCTGCCAATCGCCGCCTCACGGAAGAGCTGCAGAACGAGAAGGCCGAACGCTCGCTCGTGCAGGGCGCCCTCGAGATTGCCCGCGAAAGCCGCATCAAGATCCAGAAGAAGTACATCGCCCTGCGCAAGAAGACCCGCCTCGACTCGCAGGACGACGACACTGTTCTCCTCGACGAGGATGAGGTCGAAACGAATGTCCATCCGTTGAAATCCGCGGATGCCGAATAAGAAAAAGCCCCGCCGATGCGGGGCTTTTTTCTTTCATGGCATTGCGAACAGGGCTCCAGAGGCCAGCATCAGATTGCCTTCACCAGGGCATGGCGTTTGCGTCCTGCCGTGAGCATGAGGACGCCATCGCGTAGGTTTGACGTCGCTGCCGTTGCACTCTCGTCATCGACAGGTTCGCCATTCAGCTTGGCTCCACCGCCCTTGATCAGGCGCCGCCCTTCGCTGCGGGATGCGGCGAGACCGGTCCGTTGAAGGAGAGTTGCCACAGGAATGCCGAGATCCAGCTCCGCAACGGGAATCTCGATGCTGGGCAGTCCTTCAGGCGATGCTCCTTCAGCGAATGTGCGATGGGCCGTTTCTGCTGCTTCGCGGGCCGCTTCCTCGCCATGAGCCAGGCGCGTCACCTCGGTCGCAAGAATCCGCTTCGCCTCGTTGATCTCCGACCCCTGCAGTTTGCCCAGGCGCTGAACCTCGTCGAGCGGCAGCTCGGTGAAGAGGCGAAGGAAACGCGCGACATCGTCGTCCTCCGTGTTGCGCCAGAACTGCCAGAACTTATAAGGACTCAGGCGTTCATTGTTGAGCCAGATCGCACCTCCCGCCGTCTTGCCCATCTTGGTGCCCGACGAGGTCGTCAGGAGCGGTGTCGTTAGCCCGAAGAGCTGCCGCTGATCGATGCGCCGTGCCAACTCAATGCCGTTGACGATGTTGCCCCACTGATCCGATCCGCCCATCTGCAGCACGCAGGAATGACGGCGTGAGAGCTCGAGGAAATCGAAAGCCTGAAGCACCATGTAGTTGAACTCGAGAAGCGTCAGGGGCTGCTCGCGCTCGAGTCGCTGGCGCACGCTGTCGAAGGTCAGCATGCGGTTGATGGTGAAGTGCGTGCCGAAATCGCGCAGGAACGGCAGGTAGCGCAGCGGATCGAGCCAGTCCGCATTATCCACCATCACGGCATCCGTCGGGCCATCGCCGAAGGTGAGGTACTGCGAGAACACCTTCTTTATCCCGGCGCTGTTCTGTGCGATCTGCTCATTGCTCAGCAAAGGACGGCTGGCGTCGCGGAAGCTCGGATCGCCGATCTGCGACGTGCCTCCGCCCATCAGGATGATCGGCTTGTGTCCCGATTTCTGCAGCCAGCGCAAGGCCATGATCGGCAGAAGGTGCCCAGTATGCAGGCTGTCCGCCGTCGCGTCGAAGCCGACATAGGCCGCGACAGGTCCCGCGCCGAGCGCCGCATCGAGCGCTGCGAGATCGGTGCATTGATGAATGAAGCCGCGCTCGCCGAGCATCTTCAGAAAGAGAGATTGGGGCTGTGTCATTGGGGTCTCCTGGGCTTTTTAAGAAAGCCGCAGACCGGAGACCGATCCCGAAATGAAAACGCCGCCGGAATGCGGCGGCATGGATCGTGAGGTCGCAACCAAACGCAGCCGCCCTATGGGGACGGCGTATAATAGCTGACGAAGATGGTGCGGCCTGTGATCATGGGCCTGTTTCTACCGGCCCTGTTCTGTCGCGTCAATGGCTCACAAGATCGTGCAAGGGTGTCCTGCCCTTGGCAGCTCATCCCGCAGCACCACTTGTGCGGCAGCAGGCTCCTGTTGAGAGGCAGAGCCGCCGCTTGCCAAGCTTGAATATTGGCAGCACTCAAGGACTTCGCGAACATTGGCGAACCTTTTGGCAAAGGACCCCAACGATGGCTCATCATCCTGCAATCGCTCCCAACCGCGTAGCCGTCATCACCGGAGCTGCGAGCGGCATCGGGCTCGCGGCGGCAAAGCGCTTTGCGGAACTCGGGTTGAAGGTCTGCCTCGCGGATCTGCCGGGCGAGGCTCTTCAGCGCGCGGCGGAGGAGGTGGCAAGGGCTAGCGGGGATCCTCAGAACGTCATCGCCGTTCCCACCGATGTCAGCCGCAGTGAGGATGTCGAACAGCTGAGGGAGAAGGTCACCACAGCCTTCGGTGAGGTGGCCGTGCTGATGAACAACGCGGGCACGGAAGGCGGCGGTCAGCTCTTCGGCGATCCTCAGCGCTGGCAGGCCATTCTGCAAACCAATCTCTGGGGTGTCATCAACGGCGTGCAGGTCTTTGCGCCTGCGATGATCGAGCAGGGGACGCCCTGCTCTATCATCAACACGGGCTCGAAGCAGGGCATCACCACGCCTCCCGGCGACACGGCCTATAACGTGTCCAAGGCGGGCGTGAAGGTGGTGACGGAGGCGCTGGCCCATGAGCTGCGCAACAGGCCGAACTGCCGAGTGACAGCGCATCTCCTTATCCCAGGCTTCGTCTTCACGGGCCTCACGCGGGCGCGGGGCGTAACCGAGAAGCCTGCCGGTGCCTGGACACCGGAAGAGGTCATCGACTTCCTGCTGCCGGCTTTGGAACGCGGCGATTTCTACGTGCTCTGCCCGGACAACGAGACGACCCGCGCGATGGATGAGAAGCGCATTCGCTGGGCTGCGGAGGACATTATCGAGAACCGCCCCGCGCTCTCCCGCTGGCATCCCGATTACAAGGATGCGTTCACGAAGGTGATGGAGGGAGAATGAGCGGCAGTTTCAATCCGGCAGCCTTTCGTGCGCAGATCAGGCATCTGCTTGATGAGCATGACCGCGTGTTTGGGGTCGTCGAGGGAAGGCATATCGTTCTGAGACGGCAGATCGAAAACGGGGATGACATTCATTCCCGCTCCACGTTTCCCGGACACGTCACGACGTCGGCGTTCATTCTGGATGAAGCAGGTCGTCGCATCCTGCTGATCCACCACCGCTCTCTCGCACGCTGGCTGCAGCCGGGCGGGCATTACGAGGCGCCTGAGAACCTTGAGGCTTCCGCCTTGCGGGAGGCCTTCGAGGAAACGGGTGTGGCGGGCCTTGCCCTCGACCCATGGCATCAGGTCTCCGGCATTCCCATCGATATCGACAGCCACCTCATCCCGGCTCGGCCTCAGAAGGGTGAGCCTGAGCACTGGCATCACGATATCCGCTACATCGTGAGGACGGAGGAGGGGGGCGTCAGTCCCGATCTGTCGGAGGTTCATGGTGCGGAATGGCGCGATGTGGCGGAACTGAAGAGCATTGCCCCTGCGGCCCTGCGCAATATGCGCAAGCTTGGCCTTGTCCGCCCCTAACAAAACATGAAGCCGCGCTTACATGAGGGGGGCAACGGTCCATGCGCGAAGGAGGTTTGCCATGAACGATCAGGAACGCGAGGTCATTGCCGATATCTTCCGACGGCTCGAACAGGTGGCGAACCAGCCCCGCGATCCGGAGGCCGAGCGCTTCATCGCCGAAAAGCTGCGCCAGCAGCCCTATGCGCCCTACGCCATGGCGCAGGCGATTTTCGTGCAGGAGCAGGCGCTGGCAAGGCTCCAGGAGGAAAACGATCAGCTGCGCGCCGAACTGGAGCACGTGAGCCGCCAACCGCAGCAGGGCGGTTTCCTCTCCAGTATCTTCGGGGGCGGAGCGCGCCCGCCGGGTCCGGCCTACAACACGCCGCCTGCCCGCCGCGCGTCGCCTTGGGGCGTGCCGCAGCAGCCTCCGATGCACCAGTCCTATGGCGCACCGGGGCCTTGGGGCGGCGGCATGATGCAGCCGCGAGGCGGCGGCTTCCTGCAGACCGCATTGTCTACGGCTGCCGGTGTCGCGGGTGGTATGATGATCGCCAATGCCTTGTCCCATGCCTTTGGGGGAGATGAGAATCCTGCCGAGGCAGGAAAGTCGGCTCTTGCCGATCTCGGCAACGATCAGGGCGGCAATACGGATTTCGCCGGCATTACGGATTCTCTGTACGAGAATCCTGATCAGAACCGTGACGACTTCTCCGACTTCGGCGGCGATGCCGGCGACGATGGCGACTGGGCTTAAAGCTCATCGTGCATAGTCGATAAAACGCCCGCCTTATGGCGGGCGTTTTCATTTCGACTTTGCACTTCTTCGGGTCAGATCACGATGACGGGCGTGCCGACCTTCACGCGGTTGTAGAGATCCACCACGTCTTCGTTGAGCATGCGGATGCAGCCGGAGGAGACGGCCTGCCCGATGGTATGCGGCTCGTTGGTGCCGTGGATGCGGTAGAGCGACGAGCCGAGATAGAGCGCGCGCGCGCCGAGCGGATTGTCCAGGCCGCCTTCCATGTAGCGCGGCAGGTCGGGACGACGGCGCAGCATCTCTGCCGGCGGGCGCCAATCGGGCCACTCGCGCTTCATCGAAACAGTTTTGCGACCGGCCCATTCGAAGCCCGGACGGCCGACGCCGATGCCATAGCGGATAGCGCGCCCGCCTTCCTGTACGAGATAAAGGAACTTCGCATTCGTATCGATGACGATCGTGCCCGGGCGCTCCGTGCCGCGATAGGACACGATCTGCCGCTGGAACTGGGGTGCGATCGCATAGTCGATGCTGTTGTCGTAACCGGAATCCTCATAGGTCTGCGGCAGGGTCGCAACCTGCGTGCCGGAGCGAGGGACCGAGCCCGTTGCATACGGATAGTAGTCGCGTGAGGCAGGGCGCGTGACGACTGGATAGCTACCGCTGTAGCCGTCCTGCGCGCGAGCATAGGGATAGTTGTATTCCGAGGAGATGTAGGTATTGCCGTAGTAATGCCCGCCGCCATAGGCGTACTGAGCTGATCCCGAAGTTGGCATCAGGGCGACGAAAAGCATTGCGGTGCAAGGGATCCAAGCGCGCATCGAAGCATCCTATTCCTGTGGTTTGCTTCAATAACGACAAGCGCGGCATTTGTTTCCGTCAAGCTCCGCAAAAATGCATGAATGCTCACCTTGCTTTTCTGTCGACAGTGCAAAACGGCGGATGAAGCGGTCGCCAAATTGCTGTAAGAACTTCGCTCTTCTGCGAAGGCTCTCATCCTGAGAGCTCGCGCCTCACATCGTTGTGATCTTAAATGCAATACGGTCCCGCCCTGCGGGCAGCCGCAGGTATCGCGGTTCTGTCCGTCATGGATGCGGTCATCAAAGGGATGTCCGCCTATTACCCGACCTTCCAGGTCGCATTCCTGCGTTTCATCTGCGGGACCATTGTGGCAACCGGCGTGGTCGCCGTCATGCGTCCAGGCTGGCCGAGTCGCGAGACGGTGCAGGCGAATGTCCTGCGCTCCGTCACTGCGGTCGTCACGGCTGTCAGCTTCTTTTATGCGCTTGGTCAATTGCCCCTGGCAGAAACCCTCGTCCTCTCATTCCTTTCTCCCATGTTCATCGCGCTGTTCGGGCTGCTCATGCTCAAAGAGCGGGTGGATCCGAGGATCGTCGCAGCCATCGCCATCGGCTTCGGCGGCACGCTTGTGGTGGTGCTGGGACAGACAGGGGAGGCGGGGGCTACCCGCTCCTGGATGGGCGTTGGCGCAGCGCTGTTGTCTGCCATCACTTACGCCTTAAGCCTCGTGCTGCTGCGTCAGCGGGCACAGAAGGACAAGTTCCTGCATATCGTCTATTTCCAGAATATCGGCCCGGCTCTCCTTGTCCTGCCTTTCGGCCTTTGGGCCTGGCAGCCCCTGAACGTGGTGCATCTTGCTTGGTTCATGCTCATGGGCGTTCTCGGGGTCATCGGCCACGTGCTCATGGCAACCGCCTATGCGAAGGCCGAGGCTGCCCGGCTCGCCCCCCTGGAATACACGGCCCTGATCTGGGCGGTTCTGATCGGCTATGGCGTGTTCGGCGAGATCCCCACTCTGGCGACCCTGGGGGGAGGGCTCCTCATCGTGGCCGCGGCCATGCTCACCACCCGGCGGTAGGTCCTGATTTTAATGAGGAAAGAGATTTTCCCTTTAGAACCAAGGCGTAACAAAGTTTCTTGCGCGTCGGTGCCTTGACTCTCCTTCAGCATCTCCTTATTTCGCCCTCATCGTTAGCACTCGTCTTCCGACAGTGCTAACAGGGATAAGACCAGGGCGCGGCCATCGGGGCCGCGTTAACAGTCAAAGGGGAAGTTCCATGAAGTTCCGTCCGCTGCACGACCGCGTCGTCGTCCGCCGCATCGAGGCCGAAGAGAAGACGGCCGGCGGCATCATCATCCCGGATACTGCCAAGGAAAAGCCGCAAGAGGGCGAAGTCATCGCCGTCGGTCCCGGCGCCCGCGATGAGAACGGCAAGATCGTTGCTCTCGATGTGAAGGCCGGCGACCGCGTTCTGTTCGGCAAGTGGTCCGGCACCGAGGTGCGTATCGACGGTCAGGATCTCCTGATCATGAAGGAATCCGACATCATGGGCATCGTCGGCTGATTTAAGCCGCTCCGATCCCCATCATACGATTTCCAATTTAACTGGAGGCTGAGCCTATGGCTGCCAAAGACGTTAAGTTTTCTTCCGAAGCCCGCGAAAAGATGCTGCGCGGCGTCGACATCCTCGCCGATGCGGTGAAGGTGACGCTGGGCCCGAAGGGCCGCAACGTGGTGATCGAGAAGTCCTTCGGCGCGCCGCGCATCACGAAGGACGGCGTCACCGTCGCGAAGGAGATCGAGCTCTCCGACAAGTTCGAGAACATGGGCGCCCAGATGGTGCGCGAGGTCGCCTCGAAGACCAACGACATTGCCGGTGACGGCACCACCACCGCGACGGTTCTGGCCCAGGCCATCGTGCGCGAAGGCGCCAAGGCGGTTGCCGCCGGCATGAACCCGATGGACCTCAAGCGCGGCATCGATCTCGCCACCGCCGAGGCCGTGAAGGACATCCAGGCTCGCGCCAAGAAAGTGAAGTCCTCCGATGAGGTTGCCCAGGTCGGCACGATTTCGGCCAACGGTGACGAGTTCATCGGCCGTGAGATTGCCAACGCCATGGCAAAGGTCGGCAACGAGGGCGTGATCACCGTCGAGGAAGCCAAGACCGCCGATACGGTCGTGGACATCGTCGAAGGCATGCAGTTCGACCGCGGCTATCTCTCGCCGTACTTCATCACCAATGCCGAGAAGATGGTGGCCGAGCTCGAGGACCCTTACATCCTCATCCACGAGAAGAAGCTCTCCTCGCTCCAGCCCATGCTGCCGATCCTCGAGGCTGTCGTTCAGACCGGCAAGCCGCTGCTCATCATCGCCGAGGACGTCGAGGGCGAGGCTCTCGCGACGCTCGTGGTCAACAAGCTGCGGGGCGGCCTGAAGATCGCCGCCGTGAAGGCGCCCGGCTTCGGCGACCGCCGCAAGGCCATGCTCGAGGACATCGCGACCCTGACTGCCGGTCAGACGATCTCCGAAGACCTCGGCATCAAGCTCGAGACCGTGACGCTTCCGATGCTCGGCCGCGCCAAGCGTGTTCGCATCGACAAGGAGAACACCACGATCATCGACGGTGCCGGCAAGAAGCAGGACATCGAAGCTCGCGTGGCTCAGATCAAGGCGCAGATCGAGGAGACCACCTCGGACTACGACCGTGAGAAGCTGCAGGAGCGTCTGGCCAAGCTCGCAGGCGGCGTCGCGGTGATCCGCGTCGGCGGCGCGACCGAGGTCGAGGTGAAGGAGAAGAAGGACCGCGTCGATGACGCTCTGAACGCCACCCGCGCTGCGGTGGAAGAGGGCATCGTCCCCGGCGGCGGCACGGCTCTGCTGCGCGCCAAGGCTGCGGTTTCCAAGCTCACCACCGACAATCCGGACGTGCAGGCCGGCATCAAGATCGTGCTGCGCGCTCTTGAGGCTCCGATCCGCCAGATCGCCGAGAACGCTGGCGTCGAGGGCTCGATCGTGGTCGGCAAGATCAACGACAACACGAAGTCCGATACCTACGGCTTCAATGCCCAGACCGAAGAGTTCGTGGACATGCTCCAGGCCGGTATCGTCGATCCGGCGAAGGTCGTCCGCACGGCTCTGCAGGATGCTGCTTCCGTGGCTGGCCTGCTCGTCACCACCGAGGCCATGGTCGCCGACGCTCCGAAGCGCGAGAGCGCTCCCGCGATGCCCGGCGGCGGCATGGGCGGCATGGGCGGCATGGACTTCTAAGAAGTCCAAAAGCCCACCATCAGAAAGGCTCAAGTCCGGCAAGCCGGACTTGAGTGGCGGCATGGACTTCTAAGCCCAACGCTTCCGTAGAAATGAAGAAGCCCCGGAGTTTCCTCCGGGGCTTTTTATTTGAACTCTTGTTGCATAAAGATATGATATAAAGTATCGATAAGGGCAAGCCTAGGAGGAAACCATGGCCGCCTCTATCGTCGACATGTGGCATCCTCAAATGCTCCCGACGCCGCTTCCCAGAGTTGAGACAAGTCTCTTCTTGAAAGGACGAGGGAAGGCGGACATTCTCGTCGGCGGGAAGGGCAACGATTATCTCAACGGCGGCTTCGGCAACGATACGCTGACCGGCGGCGAGGGAGCCGATGTATTCGCCTTCACGACCAAGGCTTCCGATACCAACATCGACCGCATCATGGACTTCGCCAAGGAAGATATCATTGCTCTATCGTCAAAGGTATTTTCGGGCCTGAGAAAAGGCGTTCTCTCAAAGGGTGCCTTTCAGGTTGGCACGAAAGCCTTTCAGCACGATGACCGGATCATCTACAACATCAAGACAGGTGACGTGCTCTATGACGCAGACGGGTCCGGCACGAAATACGCGGCGGTCCATTTCGCTCACCTGACGGCCGGCAGTGCTCTTGCAGCAAGCGACTTCCTCGTCTTTTGAGAACTGCGGCTCCAATCGCATTCAGCAAAAAAAGCCCCGGATCTCTCCGGGGCTTCTGCATTTGATACACGTAACGAATTAAGCCGCCTGCTTCAGCAGGCCTTCGGCTTCAAGCGCTTCCTGCACCTTCGGGCGTGCGGCCACGCGGGCCTGGAAGGCGCTCAGGTTCTTGAAGGACGAGATGTCGATCGCGTGGAAGTTCGTCCAGTTCACGACCGTGAACAGATAGGCATCGGCAATCGTGAAGGTCTCACCCATCAGAAATGGCTGCTTGGCCAGGATCTCGTCGAGATAGGCGAAACGGCTGGCAAGGCGATCCTTCGTGGCAGCCTTCACGGTCTCCGGAGTGGCCGGGTTCCAGAGCGGGCCGAAGCCCTTGTGAATCTCGGAGCTGATGAAGGTGAGCCACTCGATGAGGCGATAGCGCTCCATGGTGCCGTTGGCCGGCGCAAGCCCGGCGTCGGGCTGCTGGTCGGCGAGATACTGGATGATCGCAGCCGCTTCCGTGAGCAGGGAACCGTCCTTCAGGGCGATGGCGGGCACGTAGCCTTTCGGGTTGATCGCGCGGAAGCTCTCGCCGGTCTCGGTGAGATGCTTCGAGAGGTCCACTTTCTCGAGGATGACCGGAAGGCCGGCCTCGCGGGCCACGATGTGCGGGGCAAGCGAGCAGGCGCCGGGGGTGTAGTAGAGCTTCATGACTTGGTCCTTGATGGAGGGAGGGATCAGATAGCAGGCTTCAGCGAAGCCGGGCTGGGGAGGAGGGAGAGGCGGGAGGATGGGCTCAGAGCGTAAGCGCCGTCGCCCAGAAGAGCCTGTGCCACCGAGAGCACGATCAGGTAAAGCGGATATTCCCAGCCGCCGCCGGGAGAGGAGAAGACCCAGCCGTTGCCGATATGGACCCAGGCGGCGCCGAAGAGAACCGGCAGGAGCGCAAGCGCGACCCAGCGGCTCTGGACGCCGAGAACCAGCAGGATACCGCCGATCAGCTCGGCGAAGAAGGTGGCATAGGCGAGGAAGGCAGGAAGGCCGAGGGATTCGAAGTACTGCGCCGTGCCCGCTAGGGTGAAGGTCATATACTTCAGGACTAGGCTATGGGCGATGAACATGACGCCCAGAGAGACGCGAAGGAGCAGAACGCCATAGGCGGTGCTGGACGAGGTGGTGCTGTTCGACATCGGGAAAACTCCATGCAGATGCATGGATATTCATATGCACTTGCATGGAAATGTCAAATATGATGCAATTGCATATAAGCAGGAGGTGCTTTGCCGTGGTGCAAAACATGCAGGAACCCTCGGACGCCGTGACCGATGCTTGGGTCCGCCTGATCCGGGCGGAGAGGGAAGTGGTGGGCCAGATCGAGGCGGAGTTGAAAGGTGCCGGTTTTCCCTGCCTGTCCTGGTACGATGTGCTCCGGCATCTGAAGCGCCAGCCTGATGGTCGCTCCTCCCCGAAGGAGATCGAGGAGGCGCTGCTGTTCGAGCAGTACAACCTTTCCCGGCTTCTCGACCGCATGGAGACGGACGGGCTCGTGCGCCGCATCCCCTATCCCGGGGACAAGCGGCGGCAATTGGTCGAGATCACGGAGGAGGGCCGAGAGCTTCAGCGGCGCATGTGGGGCGTCTACGGTCCGGCCATCAATCGCTTTGTCGGTTGCAAGCTGACCGAGGCGGAGGCGGAGCAATTGGCCTCTCTGCTCCTGAAGCTGATGCAGTCCAGGAAGGATTAGGGACGAGAAGGATTAGGCCAAGAAAGATCAGGGCCAAGAACGAACTGGACTGACGGGCGTTCATGAGAGAAGACGGCTAAGTTTCCTGCTGCCGACGAGGGATGCCCGTGATGATACGCACTTCTTCATTCACCAGCCTACGGCGCAGCATCCTGGCGGGCCTTGCCATCCTGCCAACCGCAACCTTCCTCCTCTCTGGATCGCCCTTTGCATGGGCGCAGTCGGCTTCGACCTCGCGTCCGAGTTCCACCTCCATCCGAACGCCGGACTTTGAAGAGAGCTTGCGCTGGTACCAGGACATGCTCGGTTTCCGGTTGATCGCCAGTCAGAACTTCGTCCAGGGGCGAACGGCCGTTCTGGAGCGAAGCGGCTTTCTCTTGGAAGTCACTGAGGTCGATCATCTGCTGCCGCAGGATCAGGATCCTCGCGCCACTGGGGGAGTCGAGGTGACACGCATGCCAGTGATCAGTTTCCTCGTTCCTGATGTCGACAAGGAGATCGAACGGTTGCGAAAGGCGGGCGTAGAGGTGCTCCAGGACCCGGCGGACGAGCTCGACGGCCGCTATCGCACGGCACAGATCCGCGACAACGGCCGCCACAGGATCGAGTTGCGGGAGCCCATCGACGAGAATGGCTTCAACGCGATGGGACGTTGAAGAAAAGTTTGTCGGACCTGGAATAATGCCTAGTGTGGCGTGTCTTAAGGGCGTGGTCATCACGACCGTCAGGAGGACACCCATGAAGCTGCTTTTCAGTTCTGCCCTTTTCGCCGGCGCTCTCATCGCCGCCACAGGTGCGCTTGCTCAAACGGCTGCTCCCGCGAAAGTGGCCGATACGAGCAAGGGCAAGGCTCTTGTCGACGCCAAGGGCATGACGCTCTACACCTTTGATCGCGACGCGACCGGCAAGTCCAACTGCAATGGTCAATGCGCCCAGAACTGGCCGCCGCTCATGGCTGCCGCCAATGCCTCCGCCTCCGGCGATTGGAGCGTGGTCACCCGCGACGACGGCTCCAAGCAATGGGCCTATAAAGGCAAGCCGCTTTACCTCTGGGTGAAGGACACCAAGCCCGGCGAGGTCACGGGCGATGGGGTCAACAATGTCTGGCACATCGCCACGCCATAAGGCTTGTCATAAGGCACAGGCTCATCTCTGATGATGCAGAGCGTTACGAGAGTTTGACCGTGGACGAGATCGCCTCTCTTCTCGAACCGCAGATCCCAGGCTTGCGTCGCTATGCCTGGGCGCTTCTGCGCGACGATGAAGCGGCCGACGATCTCGTCCAGGACACGCTGGAGCGGGCGATCCGCCACTGGAGCCAGCGCCGCCGCGACGGCGATCTGAAAGCCTGGCTCTTCGCGATTGAGCGCAACCTGTTTCTGAATGCGGTGCGTCAACGCAAGAGCCACGGCGTTCAAGTCGGCATCGAGGCACTGGAGAATGCACCGGCCTCGACGGGGTCGCCGGAGAGCCATGTGGGCTTTCGCGATGTCCTGGCAGGCCTTGACGCTTTGCCGGAGGAGCAGCGCTCGGTGCTGCTCCTTGTAGGTGTCGAGGATCTTTCCTACGAGCAGGCCGCGCAGGTTCTGGATGTTCCGCTTGGCACAGTAATGTCCCGCCTGAGCCGGGCGCGCGGACGCTTGAGGGAATTCATGGAAAACGGATGCAATGCCGTTTTGAGGAGAGTGAAGTGACGGGTGAGCGACCCATCGGTGAGGACGACCTGCAGGCTTTCGTCGACGGAAGGCTGGAGCCTTCACGGTATGAGACGGTCAAAGCCTATCTGGCATCCGACCCGGCAAGGGCCGAACAGGTTCAGCGTGAGATTGAGCAGCGCGATGTCTTGCGAGCGCGTCTTGTCTTCAAGGCGCAGGAGCCGATCCCTGCACGCCTGCGCGTCGCCAATATCATCGCGGCTCAGCGTCAGCCGATATTCCTTCAGTTCCAGAGAATGGTTGCAGCTCTCGTCTGGCTTGCGCTTGGTGGAGTGCTTGGCGCAGCCGGCGGAGCATGGTGGACACAGCGTTCCTTGCAACCTGACGTGCAGATGGCCGTGGCGGACAGTGCCATTGCGGCCCATCGCATCTATGTCAGCGAGCGACTTCATCCTGTCGAGGTTCCCGGCGATCAGGAGGCGCACCTCGTGCAATGGCTGTCGCGCCGTGTCGGGAAGCCATTGAAGGCACCGGATCTCAATGCCGAAGGCTATCGACTCATCGGCGGCAGGCTTCTGCCGTCGGGAGCCGAGGCGGCGGCACTCTTCATGTATGAGCATGGAAGCGGCAACCGCCTCACGCTTTATGTGCGCTCCAGCGTTGGGGAAGGAGAGACCGCATTCCGATACGAGACGCGGGATGGTGTCTCGGCCTTCCTGTGGATCGATGACGGCCTTTCTTATGTCGTGTCGGCTAAGGTCGATCGCGCGCAACTCCTGCCGGTTGCAGAAGCGATTTATCATCAGTTCGAAGCAACAAGCGGCCCCGAGAAGGACCACTTGTAAATGGTCTTAGAACCCCTTGCAGTCCTCAACAGAGCCTCATCCTGAGGAGGTCGCATCGCGACCGTCTCGAAGGATGATCCAGAGCACACTGGAGTCTCCTTCGAGACGCAGACTTCATCTGCTCCTCAGGATGAGGGTGGTTTTGTTGGATACTTTTAATCAGCCGAAAACAGCGGGGTCGGGGCCGACGCGGCCATTCCTGTCATCCATGGCTTCGATGATGCGCATATCTTCTGCATCGAGCTTGAAATCGAACACGTCGATGTTCTCGCGAATGCGCGACGGCGTGACCGATTTCGGAATCACGATGAAACCGTTGTCGAGATGCCAGCGCAAGATCACCTGAGCGGGTGTCTTGCCGTATTTGCGTCCGATGGCAGCGAGCTTTTCGTCGCTCACGAGGCTGCCCTGTCCGAGAGGACCCCAGGACTCGGTTGCGATGTTGTGCTGCGCATGGAAAGCGCGCAGCTCCTTCTGCTGGAAGCGCGGATGCAGCTCGATCTGGTTCACGGTAGGGACGATTCCGGTCTCGTCGATCAGCTTTTGCAGGTGCTTCACCTGGAAATTCGACACACCGATGGACTTCACGCGTCCTTCCTCCTTCAGGCGGATCAGGGCGCGCCAGGCATCGAGAAAGCCCTCACCGCTGACGCCCGGCCAGTGGATGAGATAGAGGTCGAGAACATCGAGCTTGAGGCGCTTGAGACTCTCGTCGAAGGCGGTCAGCGCCGCATCGTAGCTGCGCTTGTCGTTCCACAGCTTGGTGGTGATGAAGAGCTCATTGCGCGACACATCGGAGGCGGCGATCGCCTGGCCGACACCCTCCTCGTTCTCGTAGATCGCGGCCGTGTCGATAGAACGATAGCCGGCCTTGATGGCGTCTGTCACGCAAGCGACGGCATCCTCGTTCGAGACCCGCCAGACGCCATAGCCGAGCTGGGGCATCGCGTTTCCATCGTTCAGGCGAAGAGGTGGGGTGGTCGGCATCGACTGCTCCTGGAAGAGGGATGAAAGGGTGCGAGACAGAGGTAGGGTCTCACGTTCGATAAACAAACCGTGACGGGGCCATTCAGCGCCAAGCGGAACCCGCGCAGGCGAGCCTGCGTTCCAAAGCTTAGCACTGATCCGATCTAAGAATGGGAGTGCCCTTTGTCCATCCCAGAAGCAAGAACCGGCACGCCTGACCCCACGCTCGACGAAGGTGAATTCCGCAGGCGTTTCCTTCAGAGCTTTCAGGACCCTGCATTCGACCCCTTGTCCCAGGAACTGCAGCGCATCGCCGATGCGGCCTGGGATGCTTATCATCATTCACGCAAAAGCCCGCGGACACGCAAGGCAGGTCCTGGCTTTACAGATCCTGATTATGGTCTTGCCGTCGATTGGATCGCGGCGAAGGAGGCGATTGATCTCGCACGACAGCGGCATGAGGATCCCAATGGTCCGGCCCGCTTTCTCCTGATCTCCTCGGCATCGCGCAGCGAGCACACGTGTCCCGGTGAAATGTCGAAGACCTATCGACTCGTCGAGATCGCACGGCAGGTGATCGCAAGCGCGGACAACGTGGAAGTCGAAATCCTGGAGCTCAGCCGGTTGGCATCCGAGTACGGCCGTCACATTCACCCCTGCAAGACCTGCTTCTCGACCTCTGCCGCGCTCTGCCACTGGCCGTGCTCCTGCTATCCCAATTACTCCCTTGGACAGACTCAGGATTGGATGAACGAGATCTATCCGAAATGGGTGGAGGCGCACGGCATCATGATCGTTACGCCTGTGAACTGGTATCAGGTCTCCTCTCCGCTGAAGCTGATGATGGATCGGCTTGTCTGTGCCGATGGCGGCAATCCAGACCCGACATCGACGCACGGCAAGAAGGTGCAGGAGGCAAAAGAGCTGGAGCTGAAAGGCTGGGATTATCCCAAGCACCTCTCCGGCCGCCTGTTCTCCGTGATCGTCCACGGCGATGCGGAAGGAACCGAAGGAGTTCGCCGCAGCCTGTCCGATTGGCTGCGCGCGATGAATCTTGAATCGGCAGGCAACCTTGCCGAGCTCGATCGCTATATCGGCTATTGGAAGCCTTATGCCACCAGTCATGAGGAACTGGATCGCGACCTCGATGTGCAGGCTGAAGTAAGAAACGCCGCGTGGACCCTGCTCGATGCCGTCAGGTCGAAGAGAGCAGGGCATTGGGCCGAAGCCGGAGAGCGCTTGCCTGAGCCGCGGAGGAAGTAGCCGTTGAGATAGCGCAATGAAAAAGGCCGGGCAGAGGCCCGGCCTTGATCATGATGAGAGAGGCCTTCGGCTTACCAGCTCGTGAGAACGGAGCCCTTGAACGTCTCTTCCACGAACTTCTTCACCTCGGGCGAGCGATAGGATTCGACGAGAGCCTTCACCCAGGGCTTGTCCTTATCCTCGCTGCGCACTGCGATGAGGTTCACGTACGGGCCCTTCGGGTTCTCGCGAGCGATCGGGTCCTTCACCGGATCCAGGCCGCCCGATGTCGCATAGTTGGTGTTGATGATGGCGGCATCCACGTCGGGGAGAACGCGCGGCCCCTGGGCGGCTTCGATCTCGACGAATTTCAGCTTCTTGGGGTTCTCCGTGATGTCGAGAGGAGTCGGCTTGTAGCCCACGCCTTCCTTGAGTTTGATGAGACCCTTGTCCTGCAGAAGGATCAGGGCGCGGCCGCCATTGGTGGGATCGTTCGGAATCGAGATCGTCGCGCCGTTTGGCATCTCTTCAAGGCTCTTGTGCTTCTTCGAGTAGATGCCGATCGGGAAGTTCACGGTCAGCGCCACGCTCTCGATCTTGAAGCCGCGGTCAGCCACCTGATTGTCGAGATAGGGTTGGTTCTGGAAGGAGTTGGCCTCGATGTCACCGGCAGCCAGAGCCGTGTTCGGCACCACATAATCCGAGAATTCGACGATCTTGATCTCAAGGCCCTTCTGCGCCGCAATCGGCTTAACGGCTTCAAGGATCTGTGCGTGCGGGCCGGGCGTGGCGCCGATGCGGATCGTCTGGGTCTGTGCCAGAGCGGGCAGGGAGGCGAGGGAGAGAAGGGCAGCGAGGCCCAGTTTCTTCAGGGACATCGGAAGACTCCTTGTGCGATGTTCTTATGAAGGATCAGCCGTGGCGGATGCGCTTGTTGAGGCGTCGGGCGAGGCGGTCGCCGATGCTCTGCACAGCCTGCACCAGCACGATGAGAACCACGACGACGGCGAGCATCATTTCCGGCATGAAACGCTGATAGCCGTAGCGGATGCCGAGATCGCCAAGACCGCCGCCGCCGACGGCGCCCACCATGGCCGAGAAGCCGAGGAGCGAGACGATGGCAAGCGTGAGCCCGAGCACGATGCCGGGCAGCGCTTCGGGAATCAGAACCTTCAGCACGATCTGCAGCGGCGTCGCGCCGAAGGCGCGCGCGGCTTCCACGAGCCCCTGATCGACCTCTCGGATCGCACCTTCGATGAGGCGCGCGATGAAAGGCGTCGCGGCAATCGTCAGCGGCACGATGGCCGCATTGGTGCCGATGGAGGTGCCCGCAATCAGACGGGTGAACGGAATGATCGCGACAACGAGAATGATGAAGGGCGTCGAGCGCGTGGCGTTGACGATCACGCCGAGGACACGATTGACCCATGGAGCCGCGAACAACTCGCCCTTGCCGCTGGTGGCAAGATACACGCCGAGCGGCAGGCCGAACAGCGTGGCGATCAGCGCCGAGACGCCGACCATGTAAAGCGTTTCGCCGGTGGAATTGGCGATGAGGCGGATCATCTCAGGCGACATGGCCGAGCACCTCCGTATCGAGACCGTGTTTCTTCAGGAAGTCGAGCGTCTTCAGCGCGACTGCCGCCGGCACGCTCACGACGAGCGTCCCGAAGGGGCGGCCTGCGATTTCATCCACCGCACCGGAAAGAATGTTGGCTTCAATGCCTTCCTCCCGTGCGAGACGCGCCAGAACGGGATCGGTCGCATGAGGGCCCCGGAAGCCGATGCGGATGACCGTCTGGCTGTCCGGTGTTGCTTCCTTCTGCAGGCGCTTCTGCACATAAGGCGGCAGCTCGCGGCCGGCTTCGTCGCCGAGGAAGGAGCGCGTGACTTCATGCTGCGGACGGGTAAACACCTCGAACACGTCGCCCTGCTCGACGATGCGTCCGCCCTCGATCACCGCCACTTCGCGGGCGATGTTGCGGATCACCGCCATCTCATGGGTGATGAGCAGAATGGTCAGGCCGAGCTCCGCGTTGATGCGTGCGAGCAGATCGAGAATGGACCGCGTGGTTTCCGGGTCGAGTGCGGAGGTCGCCTCGTCCGAGAGCAACACTTTCGGCTTCGTCGCCAGGGCACGGGCGATGCCCACGCGCTGCTTCTGGCCGCCTGACAGTTCGGACGGATAACGGTTGCGCTTGTCGGAGAGGCCGACGAGGGCCAGAAGCTCTTCCACGCGCGCCTTGATCTCGGCCTTGTCATAGCCCGCCACCTCGAGAGGCAGCGCGATGTTCTCCGCCGCCGTGCGGGAGGAGAGCAGGTTGAAGTGCTGGAAGATCATGCCGATGGAGCGACGGGCATGGCGAAGTTCGGACTCAGGCAACGCGGCAATGTTCGCGCCGTCCACGATCACCTTGCCGGACGAGGGCTTTTCCAGCCCGTTCACCAGGCGGATCAGGGTGGACTTGCCGGCGCCGGAGCGGCCGATCACGCCGAGGATCGAACCTTTAGGCACAGCGAGGTCGATCTCACGCAGGGCCGTGACGGGCTGGCCATCGCGTCCGGGAAAGGTTTTCGAGATCTTCTCCAGGCGCACGAGAGGCTCCGCCGGGATCAGGCGTTGCGACGGCTGGTCGCCGAAATATCCGAGAGGGGCATTCATAGGGTCGCTTTACGGTCGTCTCATGAGTGGATACGACACATGGGATATGGCGTTCTCTATGTCAACTGAATTGTTCGTTAAACAGGATCATCTGTTCTGAAGAACGTCCTTGGCGGTCGCGAAACACGCTTTATCCTTTCAGCCGCGACATCACAAACCGGGGATCGCCCCTTTGAGGCGGACATTTCTCCTTGCTTTCGCCATGAGCGCGGTTGATCGGGCTGCCCGATGTTCCTATGGAGCCGAGGAACGGTTCCCCGTCAGGAGAAAAGAATGATCAAGGCGAGCATTGCGCTGGCACTCATCGGTTTGGGCGTTTTGGGCGCTTCCCTATCGGGAGGGGTCCAGGTTCCGTTCTACCTGCCGCTCTCCACCTTGGCCTTGGCCGGGATCCTGCTCCTCGGCCGCGATATCCCCAAGTTCCTGCGTATCTTCCTGGTGATGATCGCTGCAACGCATGTCGTGCTCGTGCTGCTCATCCTCGGGGCCACGCTCGGAGCGATCACGGGTGACTACACGGGCTATGTCCCGCCGCCTTCCGCTGCCTTGGGAGCAACGGGCTTTGGGGCTCTGATCTATGGCCTGTCTCACGTGCAGGTCGTTCGCACCATCTGCCGCATCACCGACCGCTATCTCGACTCTCAGGCCGACAGCGTCATCCGCATCCCCTTCATCGGCCTCGTGCGTGCGCGAGAGGGGGTGATCGGCACCTGGATGATCGCGATCCTGATCGCGCTCAATCTCATCCAGGTCGCGCTCAACGTGCGCCTCAACTTCTTCTCGCGCGACATGTTCAACGCGCTCGAGGGGAAGGATGCCGCTGCCTTCTGGTACCAGCTCTTCATCATCTTCACGCCCTTGGCTGCGGTCTTCGTCATTGCCGCGCTCACGGAAGTGCTGCTGCAGAACGTGCTGAGCATCCGCTGGCGCGCATTTCTCAACACCTATTATGTGGGTGAGTGGCTGGACGATGGCGCCCATTATCGGATGCAGCTCATCGGGCGCGGCGCGGACAACCCGGATCAGCGTATCTCGGAAGATCTGCGCAAGTTCGTGGAGAGCACCTATTCTCTCTCCATCGGATTGATGAATCAGGCTGCGACACTCGTATCCTTCGTCGCGATCCTATGGACGATTTCGGCAGGCTTCACGTTCCCTGGAACGAATTACGAAGTGCCTGGCCTGCTTGTCTGGGTCTGCGCGGGATATGCCATTCTCGGCACATGGGTCACGCACCTGATCGGTCGTCCCCTGATCGGGCTGAACTTCCAACAGGAGGCGCTTGAGGCGAACTACCGCTTCTCGCTCGCGCGTCTACGCGAATACTCGGAGCAGGTCGCGCTTCTGTCCGGTGAACCCGCCGAGAAGGAAGGACTCGGCCGGCGGTTCGGGCATATCATCGACAATTACATGCAGATCGTGGTCCGCCTCATCAAGCTCAACACCTTCACCTCGGCCTACTTTCAAGCCAATGTAGTGGTGCCTTACATTTTGACCGCGCCATACTATTTCATCGGCAAGATCTCGCTCGGTCAGATGCAGCAGGTGGTGGGAGCCTTCTCGCGGGTGGAGTCGGCGCTGACCTACTTTATCCAGATTTACACCACGCTCGCTGACTACAAGGCCGTGCTCGACCGTCTCACCACCTTCGAGGGCGCCGTTGCCTCTGCGCAACGTGTCGGCGGTGAGAGCAAGCTTGCGGTCACGCCTGCAGCAAGCCATGAGCTGCGCCTCAGGAACCTCAACGTGCGCCTGCCCGACGGCCGTGCTCTGATGCATGCGGATGGCCTTGCTTTCCGTCCCGGCGAGCGCACGCTGATGACGGGGCCGTCCGGATCCGGCAAGTCGACCCTGTTCCGTACCATCGCCGGCATCTGGCCTTTCGGCGAGGGCGAGGTGCTGGTGCCGCAGGGCCAGAGCATGATGCTGCTGCCACAGCGGCCTTACATTCCCATCGGCACCTTGCGCGAAGCGGTGACCTATCCCTCCCATGGCAATGCCTACAGCGATGCCGCAATCGCTGATGCCCTGCGCGCCGCAAAACTCCCGCAGATCGCCGACAGACTCGATGAGGAGCGAGCCTGGAGTCAGACCCTCTCGCTCGGTGAGCAGCAGCGTCTCGCGGTTGCCCGTGCGCTTCTCGCCAAGCCGGACTGGCTGTTCCTGGACGAAGCCACGGCCGCACTCGACGAGCCGACCGAGGCCGAGATCTATAAGGTGATCAGGGAGAAGCTGCCTCAGACGACGGTGGTTTCCATCGGCCACCGCTCGACTCTCGCGGCCTATCACGACAGACGCATCGACCTGAAGCGGGCGGAGAATGGTCTCTCGACCCCGGTCGACCTGATGCAGCCTCAGCCGGCGGAGTAAGGGCTCGCCGCCTTTTCCCCTCCCCGCAAGGGGGAGGGAAGAGGATGCGGCGCTGGTAATGATATCCGAAGGCCAAAAGAAAAAGCCGGCATTGCTGCCGGCTTTTCTCATGAGAAGTCGCGCTCTTCTTACAGCGCGCGCTCGAAGCGCAGCTCGCCGGCCTGACTGCGGATGATCAGGGTTGGGCCCTGGATGTCCCACTTGCCGGAGCTGCGCAGTGCCGTGAGGAAGGCGTTCTCGATGGCCATGGCAGACTTGTCGCAGTTCCTCTTCGAGAGGGCGAAGGGGGCGACGGCAAGTCCCTGTTCGCGCAGGGGATAGGCCGTGGTCGCGTAGGTGTTGCAGCCGGAAAAGCCCGTCGCGCGCAACTGATCGTCGAGCCTGAAGGTCGGACGCTCGCCGGTGAAGGGCTTATTGTTCAGGCTCAGAGCAATCCAGGACGAGTTCAGAGGAAAGACCTTGCCCTGAGCGCCCGGCTGCGGAACCTTGGGATCCACCTGACGGGTCGGGCCTGCTGGCCTGCCGAGAGTCGCGGCCGTCTGAGCGTCAGCTCCTGAAACCTGAGCCGCGGAAACGGTGGCGAAAGCCGCCAGAAGTGCTGCCAATCGAAGGGCGTTCATCGGAACCTCTTCATCGTAAAAACGCCGGAACCATAAGAGGCCTTGACCGTAAGGGCAACGCCTTGAGCGATATTGTCCTAAAGCGGTTGTTGCCACAGGCAAGCTGAAGCCTTGCTTAAAGAGATTTTCAGCTTGCAGAACTGTCAGCCGATCCGCCTCAAAAGCCGCTCGGTGAGAGCGTTGGTGGGGCGGAACAGGTAATCGAAAGTACGGACCGTGATGTCCTGCGCTCCAATTCCCTGGAGAGCCGCCACGATGTCGAACATCACTGAGGCCGGGCAGTGGAGCACCACCTCGCGGCCCAGGGCATTGCCATAAGGCTGGGTCGCGCCGAAATCCCGCGCGAGAACCGAGAGCGCCTGAACCTTGGACGGATCGAGGGCCGCCCGGATCTCGCGGCTTTCCCGTGCCTCTTCCTCGGCCGCAATGCGCGTCAGCACGGCGGTCGCGGCGGCACGAGCCTTGGACGACCAGGGCGCACGAACCGAGGCGACGAGATTGGCCTCAGAACGCAGCATCACGCCGTCGTCGAGGATCTTGAGGGCATTGGCGGCAAGCGTCGCGCCGGTCGTGGTGATGTCCACGATCAGTTCCGCCGAGCCTGCCCCTGGCGCACCTTCCGTTGCGCCCAGGCTCTCGACGATGCGGTAATCGGCGATGCCGTTCTCGGCAAAGAAGTGGCGGGTAAGGTTCACGTATTTCGTGGCAACCCGCATCTTGCGGCCGTGGCGGGCACGCAAGTCGGCCGCGACCTCGTCGAGATCCGCCATGGTGCGCACGTCGATCCAGGCCTGCGGCACGGCGACGACAACATTGGCCTGTCCGAAGCCGAGCGGGGTGAGAAGCTCGACCGCCTCGTCCGCATCCGCGATCTGCTCGCGGATCAGGTCCTCACCCGTGATGCCGAGATGCACGGAGCCGGTGGCGAGCTGCGTCACGATCTCGGACGCCGAGAGGAACGCCACCTCCACGTCGGGTACGCCTTTGAGGGTGCCGCGGTAATCGCGCGCGCCGCGCGACTGGGAGAAGATAAGGCCGGAACGGGCGAAGAACGCAGCCGCGTTTTCCTGCAGGCGGCCCTTGGAGGGCACCGCCAGAATGAGAGGGGAATCGGTCATCAGGGCCTCCCCACGATACGGTCGAGCCAGAAGGAGCAACCGACCGCCGGGACCGGGCTTTCCGCTCCGAGATGCTCCAGCAGCCGGTCATAGCGACCGCCGCCCACAATGGGCTTGCCGTCGCTGCGGCGCGGGTCCTGCACCTCGAAGATGAAGCCCGTGTAGTAGTCGAGATTACGGGCGAAGGTCGCGGTGAACGAGAAGGCGCTCACATCGAGCCCGCGCGCAGCCATGAAGCCGGTGCGCTCCTCGAAGAGGCCAATGGCTGGATTGAGGTCGAGCCCCGCATCCCTGGCGAGGAGCCGCACGGCATCCGCCGCCTGGTCCGGATCGCCGGAGATGGCGAGGTAGCGCTCGAGAACCTGCCGGGCTTCGTTCGAGAGAGCCGTGCGGTTGGCTGCGCGAGCCAGGAAGCGCTCTGCGATCTCGCCCGCGCTGCGACCGCCGACGGTGGCGATGCCGGCAATCGAGAGAATGTCCTCCACGAAGGCCTTGGCCGCCTGAGGCGCTTGGCCCTCGATGGCGGCGAGAAGCCCTGCATGCTCCTGGACGGCCGGGCCGTCCGTCTCGGAAAGGCTCGCCAGCCCCTGGCCGGACACGATGGCCCGGATCACGCGGCGCTTCGCGGCAGGCGCGACGCCGAGTGCATCGATGAGAGCATGAAGCAGGCCCATGTCGCCGAGTTTCACGATGGGGGCCGGGCCGCTGATGAGGCTTAAGCCGTCGAGAGCAAGTCCGAGGATTTCCGCATCGGCGGCAGCGATATCGCCCCGGCCGATGGACTCGATGCCGGCCTGCAGGAACTCGCCGCTCTCGTTGGGGCGCATGCGGAAGACGGGGCCACCGTAGGAATAGCCGGAGGGCTGGGCTCCGCGGTGAGAGAGATGCTGGAGGCAGACGGGAATCGTGTATTCGGGCCTGAGGCACAGCTCCGCACCCGAGGCGTCCTGCGTCACGAACATGCGCCGCCGGATGTCCTCGCCCGAGAGGTCGATGAACACGTCCGCCGGCTGCAGAACCGGCGGCTCGACACGCGCATAGCCCTCGCGCTCGAAAAGCGCGATCAGCGCAACAATGGCATCCGTCTCCGTCACTGGCGTCGCTCAAATCCTTATGTTCGGCATGCTCTCTAGCAATGCTGGGCCAGGAAGGCGAACGATTTCAGCCGGAAGGGTGAATGGACGGGATAGGCTTGCGGTCATCCCGGGGCCGCGCAGCGGAACCCGGGATCGCATGACGGGAAATGGCGCCATATTCTGGAAACGATCCCGGATCGGCTCACGCCGTCCGGGATGACACCTGGGGTAGGGATCAGCCCTTCTGAGAGGTGTCGCCCTTAGCCTTTAAGGTCTTGCGCTTGCTGTGGTCGCTGGAGCGGTGGACGTATTTGACCTTCTTGCCCTCGGCCTTGCCGGTTTCTTCCCCTTCGCCGGTGAGGCTGGCAGGCAGGAGGTGGCGAGCGGCTTCCGTCACGACATTGGCGACGGCGCCAGCTGCGGTCTGGGTCATGTCGGCGGCCTGCGAACCTGCATCCGCAACCGCCGAACCGGCCTGCTTTGCGGAACGGGTCCTGGTGAGGGCGGCAGCGGCGGCTCCGGCGGCAGCGATCAGAGCATCGGCCAGGATTTCGCGGCCGAGATCCGTGTTGATCAGATCCATCAGGCCCGATTTCTTGGCGCTCTTCGCCAATTTCGTGCCCGTACCCTTCTTGTTGCCCTTCTTATCCTTGCTCTTTGCCTTCGGCATAAGTGTCTCCTGATAGTCAAGCTTCAGGAGACAACCCGGAGGAAAGCACCGGAGTTCCGAAGGCTTTAAGGCTTACCCGAAATGCCGCGCCAGAACCTCGCGAACCGCGTTCACGATCTTGTCCTCGGATACCGAGAATTGCGCCGGGCGGGCGGCCTTCCATTCGGCATTGGAGGCAATGGCCTCGGCCGCCTTGGCGCCCTCGATCAGGTCCTTGATCTCCACCTCGCCGCGCTCGCGCTCGTTGGAGCCCTGGATGATCACGCAGGGGCTCTGACGGCGGTCGGCATATTTCATCTGCGCCTTCATGCCCGAGGAGCCGAGATAGAGCTCGGAGCGGATGCCGGCCTGGCGAAGGGTCGAGACCATGCGCTGATAGGCGGCGATCTGGTCCTTGTCCATCACGAGCACCACCACCGGGCCGGGCTTCTCGGCGCCGGAAACGATGGGGCTCTTGATCATCTGCAGCGCCGAGAGCAGGCGCGAGACGCCAATGGAGAAGCCGGTGGCCGGAACGGGCTCGGAACGGAAACGGCCCACGAGGCCGTCATAGCGCCCGCCGCCGCCGACAGAACCGAAGCGCACGGGGCGGCCGTCCTCGTCCTGCACCTGGAAGGTGAGCTCCGCCTCGTAGACGGGGCCGGTGTAGTATTCAAGGCCGCGCACGACTGAGGGGTCGATGGTCACGCGGTCTTCGTAACCCGAGGAGACGACGAGCATAGCGATCTCCGCCAGTTCGTTGACCCCCTCGATGCCGCGGAGTGAGGAGCCTACGACCCCGCGCAGGTTCTCGACCGTCGCCGCATTGTTCGCACCCTTGGCGGCGGTGAAGGCCAGCACCCGCTCGATGGCCTCGGGCGAAAGCTCCGCGCCCTTCGTGAAATCGCCGCTCTCGTCCTTGCGGCCTGCGCCGAGCAGCTGACGGACCCCTTCAGAGCCCAGACGGTCGAGCTTGTCGATGGCTCGCAGCACGATCAGGCGCTGGTGGGCATGCTCGTCGCCGCCGAGGCCGATGGCCTCGAGAACGCCGTCCAGAACTTTGCGGTTGTTGACCTTGATCAGATAGTCGCCGCGCTTCAGGCCGAGCTTTTCCAGCGTATCGGCGGCCATCATGCAGATTTCCGCATCCGCCGCGACGGAGGCAGCCCCCACCGTGTCGGCGTCGAACTGCATGAACTGGCGGAAGCGGCCCGGGCCCGGCTTCTCGTTGCGGAATACCCAGCCCACGCGATAGCTGCGATAGGGCTTGGGCAGCGCGTCGAAGTTCTCCGCCACATAGCGGGCGAGCGGCGCCGTCAGGTCGTAGCGCAGCGACAGCCATTGCTCGTCATCGTCCTGGAAGGAAAACACGCCCTCGTTCGGGCGGTCCTGGTCAGGGAGGAACTTGCCGAGCGCGTCGGTGTACTCGACGAAGGGCGTCTCGACGCCCTCGAAGCCGTAAAGCTCGTAGGACTCGCGGATCGCCGCCAGCATGCGCTCGGTGGCGGAAAGATCGGCGGGAGTACGGTCGGCAAAGCCGCGCGGCGCGCGGGCCTTGATCTTGTCGGCCTTGGACATGGTGTAAACAGCAGCCGTTAAATGAGAAAAACGTGCTGCGTCCTAACCCGTGCGCGCCAGAGGGGCAAGGGTTGTTGCCATATTGGCTACACAGCCGTCATCCCCGGACTTGTTCCGGGGATCTACGTCTTTAATCCGCCTTAAGACGTGGATGGCCGGGACAAGCCCGGCCATGACGACAATAAGAGTGTATTGAGAAAGAGTGTATTGAGAAGAAGAGTGTATCGAGAAGGCTTACCCGCCTTACGCCACCGCCTTGATCACCTTGGCAAGCTTGTCGACGATCTCCCCGATCTGCTCCTCAGTAATGATGAGGGGCGGGGAGAGGGCGATGGTGTCGCCCGTGATGCGCATCATCAGGTTGTATTCGCTGAAGCCGCGGTCCATGGCCTCGAAAGCGCGGGCGCCGACGGCGTCCGGACGCGAGGCGAGATCGACGGCGCCGACGAGGCCGATGGTGCGGATGTCGAGCACGTTCGGCAGACCTTTGAGCGAATGGATCGCATCGGCCCAGACCGGCTCCAATTGCTTCGCACGCTCGAAGAGCTTCTCGTCCCGGTAGATATCCTGGGTGGCGAGGGCTGCGGCGCAGGCGAGCGGGTGGCCGGAATAGGTGTAGCCGTGGAACAGCTCGATCATGTGCTCCGGGCCCTGCATGAAGGTGTTGTAGAGACCCTCGCGCACCACGACGCCGCCCATGGGCACGGTGCCGGAATTCACGCCCTTGGCGAAGGTGATCATGTCCGGAACGACGCCGTAGCGCTCGGCGGCGAAGGCCGTGCCGAGGCGGCCGAAGCCCGTGATCACCTCATCGAAAATGAGCAGGATGCCGTACTTGTCGCAGATCTGGCGCAGACGCTGCAGGTAGCCCTTCGGGGGCGGCAGCACGCCGGTCGAGCCGGCCATGGGCTCCACGATCACGGCAGCGATGGTGGAGGCATCGTGCAGGGCGACGATACGCTCGAGCTCGTCTGCGAGATGCGCGCCCCATTCGGGCTCGCCGCGGGAGAAGGCCTGCTCGGCGCGGTTATAGGTGTGGGGCAGATGGTCGACACCTGCGAGCAGGGTGCCGAAGAACTGGCGGTTCTTCACGATGCCGCCCACGGAAATGCCGCCGAAGCCGACGCCATGATAGCCGCGCTCGCGACCGATGAGGCGCGTCTTGCTGCCCTGGCCGCGCACGTTCCAATAGGCGAGAGCGACCTTGAGAGCGGTATCGGCTGCTTCGGAGCCCGAGTTGCAGAAGAAGACGTGGTTCAGATCGCCCGGAGCAAGCTGGGCGATGCGGGAGGCGGCGGCAAAGCCCTTCGAGTGGCCGAACTGGAAGGCGGGAGAGTAATCCAGTTCCGCAGCCTGTGCCTGGATCGCGGCGGTGATCTCGTCGCGGTTATGGCCGGCATTGCAGCACCAGAGGCCGGCCGCACCGTCGATCACCTCACGTCCATCGGGTGTATAGTAGTACATGCCCTTGGCACGGGTGATCATGCGGGGTCGCTGCTTGAAGGATCGATTGGCCGTGAACGGAAGCCACCAGGCGTCCAGATCGTTAGGCGAAGAAACGTCGTTAGCGGCCCGAGACTGAGCGGTCATTGTATACCCCGAGGATGACTTGGCAGGATGACTTGGCAGGCGGAGCCTATCAGCCGTTCTTAAAAGCCGCAAAAGGAACTTTGGGGGCGGTCCGTGAGCGTGGCGCAAGCCACGCATCAGCCCGTCATGGCATGAGCTTCGTAACCCGCCGCATCAAGCGCGCGGGCCACCTCGATGCTCTGAGCCTTGGTGGTCACATGCACACGGCCATGTTCCAGGTCCACATCGACCCTGGCGCCGGGATCCAGGCGTTGGATCGCCTTGGTCACCGCATTAACGCAGCCCTGGCAGGTCATGCCGTCCACCTGCATCAGTAGATCCTTTACGGGTTCTTCCATCGGTGCGTCCTTTCAAAGTGTGTGTTTCCGGCAACAGAGGTGCCGCAAAGTTGTCGATTCCAGTACGGCAGCGCTTGAGGCGTGATGGTTAGTCTATAAAACAACGTTACATTGCCGATTCGCTTCATTTCGCCAAACCAGGGGAGCAGGCACCCGTGGTGACCGATAAAGTTCATACCGATAAGGAGCTGAGGGCGAAATTGTTCGCTCTTGGACTCGCAAGCCTTGCCATGACGGGTGCTGCCGTCGGCTTCCTGCCGGCTGCTGCTGTCGTGCCGTTTGTTGCTTTCTTAGGAATCGCGGCGTCCGCCGGCCTTGTTCTGGCTTGGAAAAAGGCTGAAGAGGCGTCGACGATCGCGCAGCTCGCGAGGGAGGATCTGGCCCTTGCGAATGAGCGGGTGACTGAACTCGAACAGCTCTTGCAGACGTCTCCTGCGGCTAATCCTGCACTTCGCACGACCACGGCGGAGGTCACTGGCACGGTAGGCCTTCTCGGAGGTGTGGTACGTGAGCTTGCCAAGAACGTCGCCGCCCTGAACCGCGATGTGACCGAGCTGAAGGGAAGCCCGAAAGCCGCTTCGAAGGCGGCGGAACCGCAGCAGGAGCAGGTTGCCCCCGTTCTTCTGCCCGAGACCGCGATCCGCACATCCGCCGCCGCGAGCCAGCCCGCCCCGCAGTCCGTGCCCCGCAGAGCGGCTGACGAAGAGCTGCGCCGCATGCGCCTGATCACCCAGGCCTTCGACGCCGACAGCATCGAGCTGCATCTGCAGCCGATCGTCTCGCTGCCTCAGCGCAAGATCCGTTTCTATGAGGCCCTGGCGCGCCTGCGTCTGGCGGACGGCACACTGATCGGCCCCTCTGATTTCCTCGGCGCGCTCGAGCGCCTGGGCCGTGCGCCGGAATTCGACCGCCGGGTCCTGAGCCGCGCCATGGCCGTGGCCTACCACCTCATCACCAAAGGCAGCGAGGCCATCGTCGGCGTCAACCTGACGCCGCACTCCGTCCGGGAGCCGGGCTTCCTCTGGTCGCTCACCGGGCTGGTCGATGCGGCCCCCGAGACGCTCGGCAAGGTGGTGCTCGAATTCCCGCAGGAATGCTGGCGCGACCTCGATGCCGACCGGAAGGCGGCTTTAGGCATCCTGCGCGACAAAGGCGTGCCGCTCTCCCTCGACATGGCCACCGATCTCCGCTTCGACGCGCGAGAGCTTGCCGATCTCGGCGTGCGCTTCGTGAAGCTCCCGGCCGAGCTTCTGGTCGTCGCCGAGCAGGACGAGCACCATCGCTTAAGCCCGGAACTCGGCGTGCGCGACTTCGCCTCGGCTCTGCGCCGCGAGGGCATCCGGCTCGTGGCCGAGCACGTGGAGCGCGAGGAGATGGTGTCGGTGCTGGCCGAGATCGGCGTGCCGCTGGCTCAAGGCTTCGTCTTTGCCGCACCGCGCCCGGTCAAGGCCGAAGTGCTGGGTGCAGCCGCTCCGCAGGCATCTTCAGAGAGCACACAACCGCTATTGCGCCGCGCCGGCTAGAGCCATTTCCACTTGCCTGGAATCGGCTTGCTTCTTTGCCCTGCCGCCTTTTGAAGGGCGAACCGGATCCACTTCGCCGGAAAATGCTCTAGCGCATCGTGCGGAATCGAAGGTCCGCCTCAGCGATCCAGAGGGCCGCGTCAGCGAAAAGTGGGCCCGGTTTTTCCGTCTAAGACGACGCGCGCTCTATCGAAGGGAGCATCGGATCAATCCCAAGGTGCAAGTCCACTTTTGGTCCGGTGCTCTGCCGGGCTGGTTGACTTAAGGACCGCAAGAGCCTACCCGCCCGGTTCCATCACCAGCGAGATCCTATGACAGCCTCCTCCCGTCCCGCTCTCGTCGAGGGCCTGAAATCTCTTGCCGACGGCTATGACCTCATTCTCTGCGATGTCTGGGGCGTTTTGCACAACGGCGTGAAGGCCTATGAGGCCGCAGGCGATGCCCTGACGCGTTTTCGTGCGAAGGGCGGATGCGTCGTGCTTGTCTCCAACGCACCGCGCCCCGGTTATGCGGTGGGCACGCAGCTCGACGGCTTCCAGGTTCCGCGCACGGCTTACGATGCCATCATCACCTCCGGCGATCTGACCCGTCTTGCCATCGCAGAGCGGCTCGACAAGGTCGTGAACCACATCGGTCCGCCCCGGGACATGCCGATCTATGACGGCCTCGATGTGCGCTTCGGCTCCATTGAGGAGGCGGATTACGTGGTCTGCTCCGGTTTCGACGACGATGAGCACGAGACGGTCGAGAATTACCGCGCGCGGCTGGAGGCCATGCTTCGCCGCGACCTGCTCATGATCTGCGCCAATCCCGATCTCATCGTGGAGCGCGGCCACATGATTCTCCCCTGCGCCGGTGCCCTCGGGCTCGCTTATGAGGAGATGGGCGGCACGGTGTTCTATGCGGGTAAGCCCCATGCTCCCGTTTATGAGAAGGCGCTCGCCGTCGCATCCGGCCTGAGCCATCGCTCCATCCCGCAGGAGCGGGTGCTGGCCGTGGGCGATGCGATCCGTACCGACATCGCTGGCGCTTGCGGGTTCGGGATCGACTCGCTTTTGATCGCGCGCGGCATTCATGCTGAGGAGCTTGGCCTCCACAAGGGCGATCTTGTGTCGGACCACGTGCAGGATTGGGTGGACCGCCAGCCGGTCGCACCGACGGCCATCATGGAGGTGCTCGCTTGGTGAGCGGCCCATCCAGGTGTCATCCCCGGCGCTCCGCAGGACCGGGAAGGGGATCCGTTTTCATGCGACGCGCTCTGGATCCCCTTCCCCTCCGCTGATGCTCCGGCCGGGAATGACAGGGGGCAGATACAACCGCCTACCTTGACCCCGCAGCCGGTTGAGGTAGAGACCGCTCCATGCCCTCCGACAAGTCTCTTCCCCCGGTCTCGTCCTCCTTCGCGGTTTGCCGCGATGGCGAGCCCGTACCCCAAAGCTTGAAAGGGGCTGTCGCGGCCATCGGCAATTTCGACGGCGTCCATCGCGGGCATCGCTATCTGCTGGACCTGGCCCTGCGCTCAGGCAAGCCCGCCGCCGCTCTCACCTTCGAGCCGCATCCGCGCAGCTTCTTCCAGCCCGAGAAACCGCTGTTTCGCCTCACGCCCGAGGCCGTGAAACTGGAGATCTTCGCGCATCTTGGTCTTGCAGGCGCCTTCGTGCTGCGCTTCGATCAGGCGCTTGCTGCTCTCAACGCGGAAGAGTTCGTGGATCTGCTGGCGCGGGAGCTTGAACTCTCCGGAGTTGTCATCGGCCACGATTTCCATTTCGGGCGCGGGCGCGAGGGTAACCCTGAACGCATGCGCGAGCTGTGTCGCAAGTTCGGGCTCGATTGCTTCATCTCACCCGCCATCGTGGAAGGCTCCGAGCCCATTTCCTCCAGCGCCATTCGTGCTGCCTTGGAGGTGGGCGATATTGCCAAGGCCAACAAGCTGCTGGGCTATCGCTGGTTTGTCCGCGCCGAGGTGCGGCACGGTGACAAGCGGGGGAGGGAACTCGGCTATCCCACGGCCAATATGCGTTTGCCCGACGATTGCCGGCTGCGGCACGGCATCTATGCGGTGCGAGCCTCGGTGAACAACAGGCCGGTCGATGGTGTCGCCAGCTTCGGCCGCCGTCCGACCTTCGACAATGGGGCGCCTTTGCTCGAAACGCATCTCTTCGATTTCAAAGGCGATCTCTACGGAAAAACCGTCGATGTGGAGTTCATTGGATGGATTCGCGGCGAAGAGCGCTTCGATGGAATCGAGGCGCTGATCGCGCAGATGGACCGGGATTCGGAGGAGGCCAAGCGGATACTTGCCGAGGATCGAACCTCGTCGATGATCGACTAAACCTCAAACCGTCATCCCGGGTTCTGCTCCGAAGCCCTGGGATGACTGCAGCCATCAGCCCGCAGGCTTCAGCGCCTGCGCGGCCATGGCGTAGCCGCCCATCGCCCCGTCGACGAAATGAACGTGATCGCTGCGCGTCGGCGAGGGCACGAAGCAGGTCATGAGCGCAGACTGCTGCCGGTGCAGACCATAGCGCAAGGTGCCGTTCTCTTGGGCCCGTGCGAGCACGCTTTCGAGCCGGTCCGCGAGGGCGGGCGTGCAATCCAGCGTCATGCGCAATCCATCGTCGAACTTGCGGAAATCCGTATTCTCGACGAGCTGGTCCTGATAACGCACCGGGTCGAAACGGCCGACAGGCCGCCCGACCTTGAAGATCAGGAACGCTATCAGGCGATTGACCGCCAGTTGCGCCTTGGCGACGAGGCTGCCCGGCTTCATCGTCTTGGCTTCGATCTCGAAACCCTTGAACGGTCCGGTAAGCGGCGGCCCTCCACTGGGAATGGGCCTGCGGGCTTCGCGTGGATTGTCGGCAAGGGACAGGACTTCAGCGATAAGTCTGGTGAAAGCTGCCTGATTGCCGCCAGAAGCGGGGATCGCGATCAACGACAGGATGACGCCTTTCTCAGACCGCAACTCGTCGAACCGGCAGGAGAGACCCGTCAGGTCCGGCAATGTTCCTGGCGGGGCAGGCGGCACCGCAAAGGCGCCTTCCTTCATGCGCCGCTCGGCATAAGCCAATCCGCCGCCCGCGAACATGGCGTAGGTCACGTCGTGCGAGGCGGCAAAGCGCGCGATCCGCACGTCATAGCCTTCCGCCCTGATCTCTGAGACCGGCACGAGGGCCACGCGCAACGTGAAGCCGAAGGCGTCCTGAGACCAGGCTGCAACGCTCGCCAGCACCTCGCGGGCGATCCCGGCCTGTTGAGGCGGTACGGCGAAGCTCGCCCCGTCTCCGCCGAAGACGAAGGGGAAATCCTGATCGCCGAGCCTGTTGGCCAGGGCGGCGATCAAGGAGGCCGCCGCCGTATTGACCTCCTTATAGCGTCCAGTCGCGATGGCGGCGGTGGATTTCACGATATCGCTGAGCCCTAAGACCCAGCCGTCCGGCAGGGGGGTGTAGATGGCGGGGTCGGTGAGCCGGGAGAATTGCTCGAAAACGGGCAGGCGGGCATAGAAGCCCGCATGGTCCTGCGCGTCGGCTTCCCGTCCGCCCGTGTCCATGGCCTCTAGCCCAGCACTTCGCCCTCGGGCGCGCCCCGGCCCAGCTCGTCCGGCAGCGGATCGCCCTCGGCCACGAAGCGTAAGGAGACCGAGTTCATGCAGTAGCGCTCGCCGGTCGGGGGAGGGCCGTCCGGGAACACGTGGCCGAGATGGCCTTCGCAGCGGGCGCAGCGGATCTCCGTGCGGGTCATGCCGTAGCTCGTGTCCCGCACGAAGGCGATATGGTCGCGGTCGATGGGATCGAAGAAGCTCGGCCAGCCCGTGCCGGATTCGAACTTGGTGCCCGACTTGAAGAGGGGCAGGCCGCAGAGGCGGCAGCAATAGGTGCCTTTTTCCTTGGCCTCGTTGAAGATGCCGCAGAAGGGCCGTTCCGTGCCGTGCTCCAGGAGGACGCGGCGCTCCTCGTCGTCGAGATTGTCCACGAGCAGGCGGTGCTGTTCAGGAGAGGGGGGCGTCAGGTCGAAGCCGGCTCGGGAGCGCTTGCCTTGGGTGGTGGTCATGTCTGCCATGGGTCGGTCCTAACCTTCTGGGCGGAGTCGGTTCTGGTCCCATACATAGGGAGCGGTTGTCTAAATCACCACGCTTTATTATCCAGCACGGCACTGCTAAAAGGCTCCCATGCCCATGGTTTTTCAGGCTCACCTCACGGCGCGCATCAGCGCTGCGCGAATTATCGGCCCGGCCCTCGCGTAACCCGCGAAGGTCCGGGATATTAGCCGTTCGCCTTAAAACATAGCCTGATTGAGCCCCAGGATCGGGGGCCGCTTGGATCGATTGACCGTCATGACCGATAAGCCCGAGAGCGCCGCGCGCGACTATTCTGAAACCCTGTTCCTGCCGCAGACTGAGTTCCCCATGCGGGCGGGACTGCCCCAGCGCGAGCCGCTCTTCCTGGAACGCTGGAACGAGATGAAGCTCTATGAGCGCCTGCGCGAAGCCCAGAAGGGCCGCCCGCGCTTCGTGCTGCACGACGGTCCTCCCTATGCCAACGGCAACATCCATATCGGTCACGCTCTCAACAAGATCCTCAAGGACCTGATCGTCCGCTCTCAAGGAATGCTGGGCTTCGATTCCAACTACGTGCCGGGCTGGGACTGCCATGGCCTTCCCATCGAGTGGAAGATCGAGGAGGAGTACCGCGCCAAGGGCAAGAACAAGGACGAGGTTCCGATCATCGAGTTCCGTCGCGAGTGCCGCGCCTTTGCCGAGAAGTGGATCGACGTGCAGCGCGAGGAGTTCAAGCGCCTCGGTGTCGGAGGCGACTGGTCGAACCCATATCTGACCATGTCCTATGATGCGGAAGCGCAGATCGCCCGCGAGATCATCAAGTTCGCGACGAGCGACCAGCTCTATCGCGGCTCGAAGCCGGTCATGTGGTCCTCTGTCGAGAGGACCGCGCTCGCTGAAGCCGAGGTCGAATATCACGAAAAGACCTCCACCACGATCTGGGTGAAGTTCAGGATCACCAACACGCTCGACGGCGATCTCGAAGGCGCTTCGGTGGTGATCTGGACGACGACTCCCTGGACGATTCCGGCGAACCGCGCCATCGCTTTCGGCTCCGACATCGCTTACGGCCTCTACAAGGTCACGGAAGCTGCCGACGACAATTGGGCGAAGGTGGGTGATCGTCTCGTCCTCGCCGACAAGCTCGCGGCTGATGTGTTCGCCGCTGCGCGCGTCGCCGGTTACGAGCGTGTGAAGGACGTGCTGCCGGTGATGATCGAGCGTTGCGCGCATCCGTTCCGCGGCCTTGAGGGCGCGAACGGCTACTGGGATTACCCGGTGCCGATGCTGCCTGCCGATTACGTCACCGACGATGCCGGTACGGGCTTCGTGCACACTGCGCCCGGCCACGGCGCGGACGACTACAACACCTACGTGAAGCATCGCGACGTGTTCGCCGCCTGCGGCACGAAAGAGGTGCCGCACACGGTGGCGCCGGATTCCTCCTATTTTCCCAATATCCCGTTCTTCGCGGGCGAGCGCATCTATGACGACAAGGGCAAGGATGCGGGCGCGAACGACGCGGTGATCAGGAAGCTCGTGGAAGCAGGCGCGTTGATCGCGCGTGGTCGCCTGAAGCACCAGTATCCGCATTCTTGGCGCTCGAAAGGTCCGCTCATCTTCCGCAACACACCGCAATGGTTCATCGCGATGGACAAGCCGCTCGATGACAAGGGCGACACGCTCCGTCAGCGTGCACTGCGCGGCATCGAGAGCGTGCAATGGGTGCCGGAATCCGGCGAGAACCGCATCAACGGCATGATCGCCAACCGCCCCGACTGGGTGGTCTCGCGTCAGCGCGCCTGGGGTGTACCGATCGCGGTCTTCGTGAAGAAGGGCACCAACGAGATCCTCAAGGACGAACGCGTTAATGAAGCGATTGCACTGGCCTTTGAGCAAGAAGGCGCCGATGCATGGTATGCCGACGAGAAGGGTGAGCGTTTCTTGGGGGCCATGGGGGCCGCTGAGGGTGAGTACGATCTTGTAAAGGCTGTTACTTATGCCCGTCTGGCAGGCCTTGCCGAGCAGTACGAGAAGGTGAACGACATTCTCGACGTGTGGTTCGACTCCGGCTGCACCCATGCCTTCGCGCTGGAGAAGCGTGCGGATCTGCAGGTTCGCCGCAAGGTCGATGGCGGTCCCGATCAGGTCATGTATCTCGAGGGCTCGGATCAGCATCGCGGCTGGTTCCACTCGTCGCTGCTCGAGAGCTGCGGCACGCGCGGCCGCGCACCTTACGACATCGTCGTCACGCACGGCTTCACGCTCGACGAGCAGGGCCGCAAGATGTCGAAGTCGCTCGGCAACACGGTCGCGCCGCAGGCCGTCATCAAGGAATACGGCGCGGACATCCTGCGTCTCTGGACGGCCTCGGTCGATTACTGGGACGATCAGCGCATCGGTCCCGAGATCATCAAGACGACTGCTGAAACCTACCGCAAGCTGCGCAACACGATCCGCTGGATGCTGGGCTCGCTCGCGCATTTCCGCGAGACGGACAGGGTCGAGTTCAGCGCGATGCCGGAGCTGGAGCGCTTCGTGCTGCATCGCCTCGTCGAACTCGATGGCGAAATGCGCGAAGCCTATGCGAGCTACGACTTCAAGCGTGTGGTCGCGCTCCTGAACTCGTTCATGACCACGGATCTGTCGGCGTTCTATTTCGACATCCGCAAGGACACGCTCTACTGCGATCCGATCTCGAGCGTCGCACGCAAGAGCGCGCTCACCGTGATCGACCAGACCTTCCGCTGCGTGGTGACCTGGATCGCGCCGATCCTCTCCTTCACGGCGGAGGAGGCGTGGCTCGCGCGCTTCCCGAATGCCGAGTCGGTGCATCTCGAAACCTTCCCGCAGGTTCCGGCGGAATGGCGCAACGACGCGCTGGCCGAGCGCTGGGCGAAGGTGCGCCGCGTGCGCCGCGTCGTCACCGGCGCGCTGGAGATCGAGCGTGCGCAGAAGCGCATCGGCGCGAGCCTTGAGGCCGCTCCCGTGGTCCACATTGCCGACGAGGGACTTTTCCAGGCCGTCCAGGGCCTCGACATGGCCGAGATCTGCATCACCTCCGCCATTCAGGTGATGCAGGGCGAAGGTCCCGCGGACGCCTTCCGTCTCGAAGATGTGAAGGGCGTCGCCGTGGTGCCTGATCTCGCCAAGGGCCGCAAGTGCGCCCGCTCCTGGAAGGTCACGCCGGACGTCGGCAGCGATCCGGAATATCCGGATGTGACGCCGCGCGATGCGGCGGCCCTGCGCGAGTGGGATCGGCTGAAGGCGGCTGCGGAATGATCAAGGGCGAAGGCTCCCAGGCGTCGACCTCCGGCGCGAGTGCCTCCGAAGCCGGCCCGCAGCGCCCCCGCGCCGCGGGCAAGCCACGCTCGCCCAAGGGCGGGGCTAAGGGCCGAGCCGCTCAGACCCGTCTCTCGATGGCCGCGATCCTCGGGTTCTCGGCCGCGCTGATCACCCTGATTCTCGATCAGGCCACGAAGCTCTACACTCTGTTCGTCTACGATCTGCCATTGAAGGAGCCGGTGGAATTCGCACCCTTCATCAACCTGATCGTGGTCTGGAACCGGGGCATCTCCTACGGCCTCTTCCAGCAGGACGGCGACATGGGCCGCTGGATCCTGATCGTCGTCTCGATTCTCGCATCCATCGGTCTGTCCCTCTGGATTCGCAAAACCAAGGCCAGACTCCTGGCCGTTTCCCTCGGGCTTATCGTGGGCGGAGCTATCGGAAACGTGATCGATCGGCTGGCCTATGGTGCCGTGTTCGATTTCATCCAATTCCAGATCGGCGACTGGTCGTGGTACGTGTTCAACGTTGCGGATGCGGCCATCGTTGCCGGGGTGATCGGATTGCTTTATGACTCCTTCGTCCTGGAACCGAGGCGAGGGCGATAGCCCTAAAGCGTCTGACAAGCTGCCTTATGTTCGCCCCAAAGAGCGATCAGGCGTTCCAGGCATAAAGAGAAACAATGGTGGGTGTGCCATGAAGGGAATGAAAGTCTTTGGCCTCGTGGGCGCTTTGGCGCTTGCGGTCGCCGCATCCTCGGCCTCGGCGCAGGAAGGCGAGGCTGTGAAGAGCCTGCTGGGCAGCATCGGCATCATCCCCAAGGAAAAAGCGCCAATCATCTATAACGAGCGCGCACCTCTCGTGCTGCCGCCGAAGATGGATCTGCCGCCTCCGGCCCCCTCCAATGGCGCCGAGGCGAACGCCAGCTGGCCCAAGGATCCCGACGTGGCGGCCCGCCGCAAGGCAGCCGTCGAGGCCAAGACGCCTTACACGGACACTGAGCTGTACAAGCTCAGCAAGGGCGGTCAGCTCTCCATCGACGAGATCCGTGCTGGCCGCAACCCGAATAACCGCATTACCAGCCCGCAGCAGCGGGTTGACAGGCAGGCTGATGACCCCCGCATGACGCCGGACGAGCTACGTGCTTTCTCTCAGGAAAAGAAGGCCGAGCTTCAGGGTGATGGTCTGGAGCGCCGCTATCTGAGCGATCCTCCGCAGAATCTTCTGAAGGCTGCTGGGGGTGCGCCTCTCAAGGCTTCCGCGGATCCGATCCCGACGGGCGATCCCGACAGTCCGTCGGCGTTCATCGAGCAGGAGCGGCGTAGGCGGCAATAAGCTGTTGCCAATTATCCTTTTTCTTCAGGCGAACGGGCACCCCCGCTTCGCCTGAAGACGTTCTAGGGGCCTTGCAAAGCCAAGCCTGTTGAAGCCTTAGGGCGCTAACCATGTCGCACCTCGAAGGCATCCTGCCTCGCTTGCTTGCTTCCCCGATTGGACTATTCCCGTAGGGATTAGCCTACGAAACGATTTGATGCCTTTAAGGTTGAACCGATATGAAGACTGCCTCCAAGCCCATCCTCAGAGCCGACGCCTCGTCCTTCGGGCGCACGGAAGGCAGCGGCCCTAATCTCTCCTCCTTCACTCTCGACAACGGTCTCGATGTCGTGGTGATCCCGGATCATCGCGCCCCCGTCGTCACGCACATGGTGTGGTATCGCAACGGTTCGGCCGATGATCCGATCGGCCAATCGGGCATTGCGCACTTCCTCGAACACCTGATGTTCAAGGGCACCGAGAAGCATCCCGCAGGCGAGTTCTCGAAAGTGGTCTCGGGCCTCGGCGGCCAGGAGAATGCCTTCACCTCCTTCGACTACACGGCTTACTTCCAGCGCGTGGCGCGCGAGAACCTGAAGGTCATGATGGAGTTCGAGTCGGACCGCATGATCAATCTGCTGCTGGAAGAGTCGGTGATTGGTCCTGAGCGCGACGTCGTTCTCGAAGAGCGCCGCATGCGCGTGGAGACCGATCCTTCCGCTCAGCTCTCGGAAGCTATGGCGGCTGCGCTCTTCGTGCATCATCCATACGGCATTCCGATCATCGGCTGGATGCACGAGATCGAGACGCTCAATCGCGAGCACGCTCTCGATTACTATAAGCGTTTCTATACCCCGGAGAACGGCATTCTGGTCGTGGCCGGCGATGTGACCGCCGACGAAGTGCGCCGCCTGGCGGACACCACCTATGGCCGCATCGAGCCGCAGGGCAAGCGCCCTGTGCGCGTGCGTCCGCGCGAGCCCGAGCCTGTGGCCGCGCGCCACATCACCGTCGCCGATCCGAAGGTCGAGCAGCCGACCCTGCAGCGGCTCTATCTCGTTCCCTCTTGCCGCACGGCCTCGCATCGCGATTGTTATGCGCTCGAATTGCTTGCCGAGGTGATCGGTGGTGGTCCGACTTCCTATCTTTACCGCAAGCTCGTGATGGAGCGTGGCATCGCCGTGAATGCGGGCGCGTGGTACATGTCCTCCGCCATGGAAGACACGCGCTTCTGTGTCTATGCGGTTCCGGCCGAGGGTGTTTCGCTTTCTGCGCTCGAAGAGGCGGTGGATCAGGTGCTTAAGACCATCCCGGCCGAGGCGCTGGACTCCGACTCCATCGAGCGCGCCAAGACGCGCCTCGTGGCCGAGACGATCTACTCCACCGACAGCCAGTCGTCGCTTGCACGCATCTATGGCTCCGCTCTCGCCATCGGTGAGACGATCGAGGATGTGCGCCGCTGGCCGGTGGAAATCGAGACCGTGCTCAAGGAGGATCTCGCCTCCGCTGCCGAGCGCTATCTCGTCGCCCGTCGTTCCGTGACGGGTTATCTGCAGAAGTCGGCGTCTTGACCGCCTGCACAAGACTTGAGGTAAAGATGACCGCTTCCATTGAAACCATGTCCTCGTCCCCCACCAATGTGAAGGCGCTGACCTCCGCAGGCGGTGTCGAGGCGTGGCATGTTGAATCCGATGTGGTGCCGCTGATCGCGGTCTCCTTCATTTTCGACGGCGGATCGGCGCATGATCCTGAACCCAAGCCGGGTGTCGCGCAGATGCTGGCGCGTCTGCTTGACGAGGGTGCGGGCGAGTACGATTCCGACGCCTTCCAGGAGCGCCTGGCTGCGCGTGCCATCGAACTGTCATTCAACGCAGGCAATGACGCCATCGGCGGCTCGCTGAAGACGCTCGTGAAGCATGCGGATGAGGCCTTCGAGCTGCTGCGTATTGCACTCGCCGAGCCGCGCTTCGATCAAGACGCCATCGAGCGCGTGCGTGCGCAGACCATCGCGGGCCTGCGCTATCAGCAGAACGATCCGGGCGTCATGGCCACGCGCCGCTTCTTCGAGGAAGGCTTTGCAGGTCATCCTTACGGCCGCCCGACCTCCGGCACGCCGGAGAGCGTTGCCGCCATCACGCGCGACGATCTCGTTGCCATGCACCGTGTCATGATCGCGCGCGGTCGCGTGAAGATTGCCGTTGTCGGCGCCATTTCCCCCGACAATCTGTCGATCCTTCTCGACAGGGTCTTCGGCTCATTGCCCGAGGCGAAGCCGCTCTCCGTGATCGAGCCTGCATCGCTGCAGAAGATCGGCTCGCGCATCGTTGTCGATCTCGACGTTCCGCAATCCGTGATCCGCTTCGGCACACCGGGCATCGCATGGCGCGATCCCGGCTTCATCCCGGCCTATGTGCTCAACCACATTTTCGGCGGTGGCTCCTTCACGTCGCGCCTGTTCCAGGAAGTGCGTGAGAAGCGTGGTCTTGCCTATAGCGTCGGCACTTCTCTCGTGAGCTACCGCGCGGCGGCCATGACCTGGGGCTACACCGCCACCAAGAACGAGCGCGTGGTCGAAGCCTTGGACGTGATCGCCGGCGAGATGGCGCGCCTTAAGGAAGATGGCCCCTCCGACGAAGAGCTGCAGAAGGCGAAGGATTACCTTATCGGCTCCTATGCTTTGGGCTTCGATACCTCGACGAAGATTGCCCATACTCTGGCGCAGATCGCCTTCGAGGGTCTCGGCATCGACTATATCGGTCGTCGCAACGCGCTGGTCGCCGCCGTGACACAGGCCGATATCCGCAAGGCCGCGGAACGTATCTTTGGCGATGGCAAGATGCTGACCGTTATCGCGGGGCGGCCAACGGGACTGTAACAAAGATCTCATTTCGAACGATCGGGGAGCCTGCGGGCTCCCTTCTCGTATCTAGACCGAAGAGCCGGCCGGCCTCGGTCCCCTAGCCGTCGTCCCATCTCTGCCCTAAAGTTTCGCTTCCTTAGCGAACGAGTCGGAGTATCCGCATGGCCCTGCAACAATCGATTGATCTTGCCTTGGAAACCGGCATCGGGGAGGGCGGTCTTTCGCAGGCGGGGTTCGAGGCAGCGCTTGAGGCTGTGAGCAAGGCCATGGAGCGCCTGTCGGATGATGATCCGTCAGGCCGCCTGCCGCTGCTGCACATGCCACGTGCGACCGACGATCTCGCCGCTGTGCGCGAGGCGGCTTCCTGGCTGCGCCGGGATGCGACGGATGTGGTGTTCCTCGGCACCGGCGGCTCGAGCTTGGGCGGGCAGACCCTGGCCCAACTGAAGGATTTTGCCGTGCCCGGCGCCGGTCGCTTTACCGAGAGCCCCCGGGTCCACTTCCTCGACAATCTCGACCCCATCACCTTCGATCACGTGCTGCACAAATTGCCGCTGTCGTCCACGCGCTTCGTGTCGATCTCGAAGTCCGGCGGCACGGGCGAGACCCTGATGCAGACGATTGCGGTGCTCTCCGCCCTTGACAAGGCCGGCCTGAAGGCGATGCCGAAGGACATGTTCCTCGGCCTGTCCGAACCGCGCAAGGACGGCGGCAGGAACGCCCTGCGCGATCTCCTGGAGCCCGAGGGCGTGCGTTTCCTGGAACACCATACGGACATTGGCGGACGCTATTCCGTGCTGACCAATGTGGGCCTTCTTCCCGCCGCCGTGCTCGGCCTCGATATCGCGGCCATCCGTCAGGGCGCGGCCGAGGCCTATGAGCCGTTCCGCAATGGCAGTGCCGTCAAGGACGCGCCTGCGGCTCTCGGGGCTGCGCTCAATGTGGCGGCGGCCCGCGAGGGTAAGGGCATTGCCGTCACCATGGCCTATGCGGATCGTCTCGAACGCTTCACACGCTGGTGGGTGCAGCTCTGGGCCGAGAGCATCGGCAAGGACGGCAACGGCACGCAGCCGGTGGCCGCCATCGGCCCGGTCGACCAGCACAGTCAGCTTCAGCTCTATCTCGCAGGCCCCAACGACAAGCTCTTCACCGTCATGACCACGGGCGTGGCAGGGCAGGGGCCGCTCATGGACGAGAAGCTCGCCAAGCGCGCGGGCGAGCCAGGCTTCGGCGGCAAGCGGATCGGCGATCTCGTGGCGGCCCAGGGCCGGGCGACGGCCGATACGCTGGCCAAAAACAGCCGCCCGACCCGGCGCATCCATATCGAGCAGCTCGACGAACGCGCCGTGGGCGAGCTGCTCATGCATTTCATGCTGGAGACCATCCTCACCGGCTATGCGCTGGGCGTCGATCCGTTCGATCAGCCCGCCGTGGAAGAGGGCAAGATCCTCGCCAAGCAGTATCTGGCGCAGGGTTGAGGACACTCACTCCCGTCATCCCCGGACTTGTTCCGGGGATCCACGTCTTGTTCGCGCCGAGGTTCCCAAGACGTGGATGGCCGCAACAAGTGCGGCCATGACGAAGAGTGCCATGTTTCCATTCTATGAATGGGCAGGGGAATAACGTCGCGGCTGCTGGCATCCGCGGCGCTCAATCCCTATCTTCTCTCTTTACGAATCCCTTGTGCAGAAGCGCCTCATGCTCGTCCGCCGCCTCGATCCCATTCTCGTCGACCGCATTGCCGCAGGCGAGGTTGTCGAGCGTCCGGCGGCGGCCGTGAAGGAGCTTGTCGAGAACGCCGTCGATGCGGGCGCGAGCTCCATCGAGATCACGGTGGAAGCGGGCGGTCGCCGCCTGATCCGCATTGTCGACGACGGGCAGGGCATGACGCCGGAGGACCTGGAGCTCGCGGTCGAGCGCCACGCCACCTCCAAGCTGCCGGACGGCGATCTCTTCTCCATCAACACGCTAGGCTTTCGTGGCGAGGCTCTGCCCTCCATCGGCGCCGTCGCGCGCCTTTCCATCACCACCCGGACGGCGGATGCGGAAACCGGCTCCATGATCGTGGTGGAGGCCGGCGTGAAGCATCCCGTGCGGCCAGCCTCCGCGCCCAAGGGAACGCGCGTCGAGGTGACGGATCTGTTCGCGGCTACACCCGCGCGCTTGAAGTTCCTGAAGAGCGACCGCTCGGAGGCTCAGGCCGTGGCGGAGATCGTGAAGCGTCTCGCCATCGCGCATCCGACCGTACGTTTCACCCTGTCGGGCGAGCACATCACATCCTTCACCTATCCGCCGGAGGAGCCCGGCGAGCATGGCTTTCTGCGCCGTCTCTCACGTGTGCTCGGCTCCGACTTCAACGAGAACGCCATGTCGATCGGCGTCGAGCGCGAGGGCGTGCGGCTCACGGGTTTCGCGAGCCTGCCGACCTATCATCGCGGCACATCCACGTCGATCCATTTCGTGGTGAACGGACGCCCCGTGCGCGACAAGCTCCTGCTCGGGGCAGTGCGTGGTGCTTACGCCGATGTGATGGCATCCGACCGGCATCCGGTGCTTGCCATGATGGTCGAGCTCGATCCGCGCGCAGTGGATGTGAACGTGCATCCGGCGAAAACCGAAGTTCGCTTCCGCGATCCCGCTTTCGTGCGCGGCTTCGTGGTGGCGGCAATCAAGGAAGCGATCAATCGTTTCGGCACGCGCGCCTCCTCGACCGTCGGCACGCGCACGTTGGAAAGCCTGCGCCCTCAAGGGGCGCTGCCTTCACGGCCCACTTACGCGCATCGTTCTTCCTTCATCCGCCCGTCGAGCGGCTTCGCCAATTGGCAGGCTCCGCTCGATCCCGGTCCGCAGCCTTATGCGCCGGCATCCGGTTTGGCGGAGGCGCAGGCCACCCTGCCGGATCTCGCTGCGCCGTCCGCCGATAGTCGCGCGACGCTTCACGACTTCGAACCGGAAATGGAAGCGGCGCCGCTGGGGGCCGCACGCGCGCAGCTGCACGGCACCTATATCGTCGCGCAGACGCAGGACGGCATCGTCATCGTCGATCAGCACGCAGCTCATGAGCGTCTCGTCTATGAGCGGCTGAAGCGCGAGCGCGCCTCGTCCGGCATCGCGCGCCAATTGCTGCTGATCCCCGAGGTGGTCGATCTCGATCCGGTGGATGCCGATCGCGTACTTGCGGAGGCCTCGATGCTGGAGAGTCTCGGCCTCGTGGTCGAGCCTTTTGGTCATGGCGCGCTGCTCGTGCGCGAAGTGCCGTCTGCTCTGGCAGGAGGGCGCATCAAGGCGCTGGTGCAGGATGTGGCGGATGCACTGGCCGAGTGGGGGCAGGGAGCTGCCAATCCGCTGGAAGAGCGGCTCGATGCCGTGCTCTCGCGCATGTCCTGCCACGGCTCCATCCGTGCCGGTCGCCGCATGCGGCCGGAGGAGATGAATGCGCTGCTCCGTGAGATGGAGGCGACGCCCCTCTCCGGCCAGTGCAATCACGGCCGGCCCACTTACGTGGAGCTGAAGCTTACAGATATTGAGCGCCTGTTCGGACGGCGCTAAAGGCGAACCGGATCTACTTTTCGCCGACGCGGACCTTCGGGTCTGCACGATGCGCTAGCAAAAGAGATCCAGGTCGATGTCACAAGAAAGGCATTTCTTCTGCTCAATGTCGTAATAGGCCAGAGGGTCCTTCAGTTGTCGCCGGCACCCTCGGTCGTATGATTCGGGATAGGTGCAGACATAGGGGAGATTATCGCTGGCCTTGAAGCCGCTGGGTCTCAGCTTCCCTCCGACCCGCGTGCAATCGGATTGCCTTCTGATCGCTTGTTCTGCTCCGGATGACGGGGTTATGGGTCCAAGCTGCAAGATGCCGACGGCAGCGAAGACAAGCAGAAGTTTGCGAGAATAGGACATTGGCTCCCCCGAAATTCGGAAGAATGCAAGCACGGCAATATAGTTTCGTCAACGGCCTTGCCCTTCCGGTTCCAGCCTCGCACCGCCCGACCCATGCCTAAATCATCCTTGCGTCAGCAGCGCTCTCCTGGCGGATCTGCAGATTGTGGACCGCGTAGACAGCTTGAGGGTCTCAGGAAGATCCATCTGCTCCTTCACGGCGATCGCACGCCACCCCTCGAGATATCCACCCACATGCAGGAGATCTGGCTCCACTACGATCTTCGCGAGGTGCTGGGCGCGAAAGCACCGGCCGCTGCATGCGGACGGAGGAACCACGGTCGGCCCACTTACGTGGAACTGAAGCTCAGCAATATCGAGCGCTTGTGCGGGCGGCTATGAGAGATTTGACCGGAACTGGTGTCCGCTAAATCAGGATCTGGCAGGCAAAAGTGCCGACAAGGCCCATTCCCACCAAAAAGATGGGAAACCACTTGGGGCAGGAGGTTGGTTCTTCGGATTGCATCCTCTGTCGCTCACTCTTTCTCATCATCGTGGGGAGGATGAGCTCCAGTGCATCCGTGCAGCCCATCCCTGTTTGCCCCACGAGTAGGACCTAGACGCTTCAGATGACGCGGCGATGACAATTCGTGATTGGGCGCCCTGGCCGGGAGACGCTGTCCCACGGCCAGGGCGTATGCTGCATGTGAGAGATCACGGCAGCAATTCGATGGTATTATACGGACGTGCAGCGTCAACGAAGCTACGAGCTCGCGATGCCTCGTTGTTATTCGTGTCGTGAGCAAAGAGTAGGCGCCCCGCCGATTTGCTGCGCAAGCACCGGCAGATCCGTCATTTCATGACGTTCGAAGATGCTCTTATGCGGGCGGGTCCATCACGCGCTACTTCGACCAGCACTCTACCGGACTGGTCTTCCGAAAAGCTGCGGTGCACGAGGGATGACGTGTTCTCCGGTTGCTCTATGGAGGGGGTGAAGGATACACCGGCGATGCCTCCATGGCGCCAGCACAGATGCGCACGATGAACCTGAAGATCATGAGCTGCGATAAACAGATCGAAGTCTTCAGGCAGGAGAATGCCCTGCTTAAGTGATATCCTCGCGCCATTGATCGAGATGTCCTCGACCGTACATGAGATCATGGCATCTGGACCCAGCACGATCTTTGCAACATGCCGGGCGCGAAAACGTCTGGCGTGTCTGCGGTCATCGATATGGCTGCGAGAGCCCATGATCCCGATCCACTCGTTGCGGCAATGCCGTGCTTCGAGTTAATCCGATCTCCGTCGGTCTCCCAAACAATCTGGGTAGGTACTCAGAAATTGCCGCCGCTGCGGCGGTGGAGTTCGGCACTGGCGGAGCCTGAAAGATCAGGGCACATTCAAGCCGTGGGAGGTGTCCTGTGACAGAGATGACAGTCAGATTGCGCGGTATCCCAGGGACAAAAGCCTCTATCGGCTTGGCTGGCGTCCACTCCGTCGTTGTCGATCGTCCCGACGGAACGGCTGGCGGCCAGGGCCTCGGGTTCAATGGCGGTCAATTGCTGGGATTGGCGATAGGCGGATGCTTCTGCAACGATCTCCATTACGTCGCCCACGACATGGGCATCACGCTGACTGCTGTTGCCGTGGATGTGACCGTGAGATTCGACGGCAACCCGCTCCGCGCAACAGCCGCCGCTGTTGAGATTGCTATCGAGGCAGCCGAAGAAGATGCTGATCTGGAGGCTCTCATCCGGAAAGCGCAGGAAACCTCCACCGTGAGCAATTCCGTTTCTCGCGGCGTTCCTGTCACCGTCTCATCTCGCTTTTGATCTACTTCCCGCGTGAGGGCCCTTCGCGCTCGGCCGATGCCGCCCAGATATTGAGGCCGCCGTCCATGGCATGACGGTCGATCTCCGCCAGTTCCTCCGGCGTGAATGACGGGTTCTTCAGTGCCCCCACGCAGTCCACCACCTGCTCAGGGCGGCTTGCACCGATGAGGGCGGAGGTGACGCGTCCGCCGCGCAGCACCCAGGCGAGCGCCATTTGTGCGAGCGTTTGCCCGCGCCTTTGCGCGATGTCGTTGAGGCTGCGGATGCGAGAGAGATTGTCTTCGTTGAGGAAACTTGTTCGCAGCGACTTGCCTGCGGCGGCGCGGCTGCTTTCAGGAATGCCGTTCAGATACTTCGTCGTCAGCATGCCCTGTGCCAGCGGCGAGAACACGATGGAGCCCATGCCGAGATCATCCAACGTGTCGAGCAATCCATCTTCCTCGATCCAGCGATTGAGCATGGAATAACTCGGCTGATGGATGATGCAGGGCGTCTTGAGTTCGCGCAGGATGGAATAAGCCTCGCGGGTGCGCTTCCTGTTGTAGGAGGAGAGGCCCACATAGAGCGCCTTGCCCTGACGCACGGCGGAATCGAGCGCCATCATGGTTTCTTCCAGCGGCGTCTCGGGATCGAAGCGATGCGAGTAGAAGATGTCGACATAGTCGGCGCCTAAGCGCTTGAGGCTCTGGTCGAGGCTCGAGAGCAGATATTTGCGGCTGCCCCATTCGCCATAGGGCCCCGGCCACATGCGATAGCCCGCCTTGGTGGAGATCACGAGTTCGTCGCGCAAGCCATGAAATTCGCTGCGCAGGATCTCGCCGAAAAGCGTTTCCGCCGAGCCGGGCGGCGGGCCGTAGTTGTTGGCGAGGTCGAAATGCGTGATGCCCAGGTCAAAGGCCGTGCGGCAGATCTCCCGTGCGGTGGTCGCCGACTTGTCCTCGCCGAAATTGTGCCAAAGCCCCAGCGAGATCGCCGGCAGCTTCAAGCCGCTGCGCCCGCAGCGATTGTAGATCATCTCGTCATAGCGAGCGGCGGCGGGCTGATAGGCCATGGCTTCCTCCATGAATTCTTTGCGCGGCAGGCTGGCACAAAGAGCATAGCTGTGTCGAGAGCCGCTGGAATCCAGGTCTACGGCGAGCTGCGCTTTCGCAGAGGGTCTTCTGCCGCGGTGAACGATTCCTATGAGCCGGCGTTACCGGATTGCCCGATAAGCTTGTCGGAGGACCCTCATGAACAAGATGACGTGGAGCCCTGTTCTCCTCGGAACAGGCGTTCTCATCGCCCTGATGGGGTTGGCGTTGGGCGGCGGCGGGATCTGGCTGATCCTTCTCGGGGGCTCCTGGTACTATCTCCTCGCAGGCCTTGGGTTCCTCCTGACGGCGTATCTCCTGGTGACCGCAAGCCCCGCTGCCTTGTGGGTCTTTGCTCTCGTTGTCGCCGGCACGCTGATCTGGGCCCTGTGGGAGGTCGGCCTCGACTGGTGGCCGCTCGGCGCGCGGGGAGGTGTCGTCTTCCTGCTTGGTCTCTTCCTGCTCACGCCATGGGTGAGGCGTGCCTTGAGAGCAGGACCGACTGATGCTGCCGCTCGCGACGTCCCCACCCGCGTCTCTGCCTTTCGCGGCGCGGGCCTGCCCCTGAGTGCGATTCTTGGTCTGTCGCTCGTCGCTGCGGTTATCTCGTGGTTTACAGACTATCGCACGATTGAAGGCACTGCGCCCGAGACACGAGTGCAGGTTCCGCCCGATGCGCTTGGCGTTCCGCCTGGTGAATGGCACGCCTATGGCCGGACGGCTTATGGCCAGCGCTACTCGCCGCTGAACCAGATCACGCCGGCGAATGTCGGTAACCTGCAAGTTGCCTGGACCTATCGCACGGGCGATCTGCGCGGCCAGCCCGGCGATCCTGTCGAGACCACGTTCCAGGTCACGCCGTTGAAGATCGGCAACAGGCTTTTCCTATGCACCCCGCATCAGAACGTCATCGCGCTCGATGCCACGACCGGTCAGCAGATCTGGCGTTATGAGCCCCGGGTACGCGGCGAGCTCGCGCTCCAGCATCTCACCTGTCGCGGTGTGTCTTACTACCCCGGCCCCGGCGTCACCGCCGCTGCACCGGCTGCGCCCGCTGCTCCGCAAGTGGCGCAGGCTCAGCCCCAATCCCAGCCTGTTCCCGATCTTCCCGTGGCAGCAACGTCGAGTACTCAGGTCGCGCAGGATTGCACGGCGAAGCTGTTCATGCCCACCGCCGATGGGCGGTTGATCGCGATCAATCCTGAGAACGGCGCTGTCTGCGCGAGCTTCGGCGGCGGCACGGGACAGATCAATCTCTGGCGCAACATGCCGAATGTGAAACCCGGCGCCTATTATTCCACGTCGCCGCCCGTGGTGGCGCGAGGGCTCATCATCGTCGGAGGCACGGTTCTCGACAACGTGTCGACCAACGAACAATCCGGCGTCATCCGCGCCTTCGACGTGAATACCGGCGCGCTCGTTTGGAACTGGGATTCCGGCAATCCCGATGCCACCACGCCGATTGCGCCGAACGAGACCTATGTGCCGAACTCACCGAACAGCTGGTCCATCTCCAGCGTCGATGAAGAACTCGGTATGATCTATGTGCCGCTCGGCAACCAGCCGCCTGATCAATGGGGCGGCAACCGCAGCGCCAATGTGGACCGCTTTTCGTCATCCGTGGTCGCGCTCGACATCGCGACGGGGCAGCTGCGCTGGGTCTTCCAGACCGTGCATCACGACCTGTGGGATTATGATGTCCCCTCGCAGCCGAGCCTGATCAACCTGACGATCGGCGGGCAGAATGTTCCCGCGCTCGTGCAGCCGACGAAACAGGGCGAACTTTATGTCCTCGATCGACGCACGGGCCAGCCTGCGTTGCCCGTGACGGAGAAGCCCGCACCGCAAGGAGCAGCGCAGGGCGACAGAACAGCGCCGACGCAGCCTGTCTCGGCTCTGTCCTACGATCCGCCGCCGCTGAAGGAGAGCGACATGTGGGGTGCGACCTTGTTCGACCAGCTCGCCTGTCGCATCGCTTTCAAACAATTGCGCTACGAAGGCCGCTATACGCCGCCATCGCTGCAAGGAACATTGGTTTATCCCGGCAATTTCGGCGTGTTCAACTGGGGCAGCATTGCCGTCGATCCGCAACGCCAGATCGCGTTCACGACGCCGACATATCTCGCCTTCGTGTCGCAGCTCGTTCCGCGTCAGGACGACAAGACCTTGTATGTGCAGGGTAAGGAGCGGCCGAAGGGCAGCCTGCCGGCGCTCAATGAGAATTTCGGCGCGCCCTTCGCCGTCAAACTCTACGCCTTCACATCGCCGCTCGGCATTCCGTGTCAGGCGCCGCCTTGGGGCTATGTGGCGGCCGCCGATCTCACCAACGGCAATCTCATCTGGAAGCACAAGAACGGCACGACGCGGGACGCTTCGCCCGTTCCGCTGCCGCTTCCGCTCGGCGTGCCCAATCTCGGCGGGCCGATCATGACTGCAGGCGGCGTGGCGTTTCTCTCAGGCACCATCGACTATTACGTGCGTGCCTATGACGTCACGAACGGCAGGCAGTTGTGGGAAGACCGCCTGCCTGCAGGCGGACAGGCGACGCCCATGACCTATACCGGTGAGGACGGGCGTCAGTATCTGCTCGTCGTCGCCGGCGGTCACGGATCGCTCGGCACAAAGGCAGGCGATTACGTGATTGCCTATGCGCTGCCGAAATAGAGGTTACGCGATCAGAACTGCGTAATTACGCTGATGCCGAGCCCTTCGAACTTGTCCATGTTCATGAGAGCAGCAGGAGCCTCGTCGAGACTGATCCTTTTGCCGACGAGCTTTTGGGGGCTGAGCTTGCTCGTCTCGATCATGTTCATCATGGCCTGGTAGCGGAAAGCCTGCATGCCGTGACTGCCGAGAATTTCGAGCTCCCACCCGATCACGCGGTCCATCGGGATCTGCGGCCTTGAGTGGTCTCCCAGCATGAGTCCGATCTGAACGTGGCGTCCCCGGCGGCGCAGATTGGCAATCGAGTTGAAGCAGGTCGTCGGGTGGCCCAGCGCATCGATGGAGACATGCGCGCCGCCCTTCGTGATCTCGCGCACGGCCTCGACGACATTCGCGATTTCACGTGCATTGATCGTCGCCACGGCGCCCATCTGCCTTGCGAAATCGAGCTTCTCCTGCGTGAGATCGATGGCGACCACGTTCGCGCCCATGGCGGAGGCGATCATGATGGCCGACAATCCGACGCCGCCGCAGCCATGCACCGCCACCCAATCTCCCGGCCCCACGCGACCCTGATCGACGATGGCGCGGAAGGACGTGACAAAGCGGCAGCCGAGGCTCGCAGCCGTCTCGAAATCCAGATTTTCGGGTAGCGCCACGAGATTCGTGTCGGCGTAATCCACCGCCACGTATTCCGCGAAGGAGCCCCAGGCCGTAAAGCCCGGCTGGAACTGGTGTTCGCAGACCTGATGGTTGCCGGAATTGCATTCGAAGCAATGGCCGCATCCGCCGACGAACGGCACCGTGACGCGATCACCCTTCCTCCAGCGCGTCACCTGCTTGCCGGTGGCGAGAACCGTGCCCGCCAGTTCATGCCCCGGCACATGCGGCAGCACCACATCGGGATCGTGCCCCATCCATCCGTGCCAGTCGCTCCGGCACAACCCCGTCGCCTCCACCTTGATCACGACGCCTTCATCCGAGGGGGTCGGATCGGGCACGTTCTGCACACGGGGCGGCTGACCGAATTGCTCGAAGAGAACGGCTTTCATGGTGGGCCTTTCTTGCGTGAGGAGCGTGAAAGGGCGGTATAGCGGGTGGATAACGGTGGGGCAAATTCCGAAGGAATTGCACAGCGAAGGCTGCAGGCGGTGACTTAGTGCTATTTTGTTGCTACTGATGTTGCATGAAGCAGGTCGTCACCTTATTCCTGACATTTGTAATCGTTATTGCTGGAAGCTCTTCCGCTATAGCGCATCGCCCTTACTTCACCCAGGTTGAAAAGATTCGTCTTCCCGACGGGGATACTGGGGAGGCAAGACTTCTCAATGGAGATGGGATTCTCGGGCCAGACCCTGTCCGCGTTTTGATCTTGAATCATCAAGGTCATCTATTGGCGCGAAGCCCCAAGTCTTTTGCAATCAGGCTTTCCTGTCGTGATGGCGGAGAATGCCTGATCTTCGACCTCACTCATGACAAGGTCCTTGAATTGGAGGCATCATCCTTCCGACAAGGCAATCGCGTTCCAGGGCTCTCGATCAATGATCGCGATAATCTATGGGAGCTAGAAGACGGTGATGAGGCGTGGGGATTTCACGCTCGGGATCTCGCTCCGAGTGAGAGGCTTGCGGGTCTGAGAGCGCTGGTGGTTGAATACCTCCCAATGGTCATCATCAATGGAGCCGCTGGTGGTTTCTGCTGGTTAATTGCAACAGGAGTTTGGCTTGTCATCAAGACTGAGCGCACTCGCGTAGCTCAGACCTTGGTAGCCATTGCCGTCATTTTGATACTAGCCACTGTCGGCCTGCTTGCCGTGTTCATGTCGTTTTTGTTGAGCGCCATATCGGCCCTGCCGTTTGCAGTATGGGTCCTATCGCTCGCAATAGGCGGGGCACTTGCCATCATGGGCTCTTGCGCCGTGAAATATATCAAAAACGCCTCCGCTTCTGCCGAAGGCTCTATCCCCTGAACCGCCCGAACACCACCGTCGTCTCGCCGTAATCCCGCCGTTCGATTTCCTCGAAACCTTCGGGCAGCGTGACGTCGACCCCTTGCGCTTCCTCCACGATGACGAGCGCATCGGGTGTGAGCCAGCCGCCATCCGCGCAGGAGCGCAGGGCTTTCGGTGCAAGGTCTTTACCGTAGGGTGGATCGCAGAACACGACGGAGAAGGGCGTGTTGGGAGCTGCCTCGCCCATGCGCGTGGCATCGCGGCGGAAGAGGCGGGTTGCGCCACCGGCGCCGAGGGCTTCCACATTCTCACGAATGATGCCGCGCGCCTGCGCACCGTCATCGACGAAGAGCGCGAAGGCCGCGCCGCGCGAGAGCGCCTCAAGGCCCATGGCGCCGGTGCCTGCGAACAGGTCGAGCACGCGCGCGCCCTCGACAGGGTCGTCGTAGCCGTGCTGGAGGATGTTGAAGATCGTCTCGCGCAGGCGGTCCGAGGTCGGGCGGATGGCGTCCGAGTTCGGCCCCTTGAGCGAGCGGCCGCGCCAGCGCCCGCCCACAATTCTCATGATTTAAACCTCATCAGCGGCGACCGCGCGGGCCGCCTTTCGAACCACCCTTCGAGCCGCCTTTGAAGCCGCCCTTGGATGCGCCTCGCGGGCCTCCCTTGAAGCCGCCACCGCGAGGGCCGCCACGCGAAGGTCCTTCGCCGCGCGGAGGGCCGCGACGCGGACGCTCGTCGCTTCCCTCACCGCGAGCGCGGAAGGGACGATCACCTTGGCGAGTGCGGGGGCGATCCTCACCGCCTTCACGCGAGCGGAACGGACGCTCTCCTTCCGCACGGCGCGGACGTTCGCCCTCGTCCCGACGGGGGCGGCCTGCACCAGCCTCGCGCTTGAAGCGGGAGGGCGCCGCATCGCGATCATCGCGACGACGGGGGCGCTCCTCGCCACGGGCTGCGCCACGGCCTCTGCGCGGTGCCGGAGCCTCTTCTGCTTGAGGCTGGCGCACGAGACGCTCGACCACGACCTTGCGGCCCTCGGACGAGGCGATGGCACCCACGCGCTCGCGCGGACGTTCCGCGCTGGCGGCACGTGCCTCACGCGGATCGGCACCGCGACGCGGCGCTTTCTTGCGCGGGGCATCCTCATCGGTCTCGCCCGCGCGCCAGACGCTCGTCTTCACATCGAGGCGCGAAGGACGCTTCTTGGCCTCTTCCTCCTCACGCTCGAACCGATCCTTTCCGCGCGCGCGGAAAGGCCTCTCGTCGTCGCTCCGGCGACGCGGACGCTCGTCCCGGTCGCGGCTGAAGCGGGAGGGACGCTCCTCGCGCTCTTCGCGGTCCTTCCACGAGCCGAAAGGCGCGATGGGCTCGCGCACCGGGCTTTCGAAATCGACGCCTGCCTCGGCAGCGAGCGCCGCACCGAGCTGATCCTTCAGAACCTTCGTCTTCACTTCCTCGACCAGGCCCTGCTCGAGATCGCCGAGCTGGAACGGGCCGAAGGACATGCGGATCAGGCGGTTCACCTGCATGCCGAGATGTTCGAGAATGCGCTTGATCTCGCGGTTCTTGCCTTCGCGCAGGCCCATCGTGATCCACACGTTGTCGCCCTGCATGCGGTCGAGGCGCGCCTCGACGGGACCATATTCGATGCCGTCGATGGTGATGCCGTCGCGAAGCCGATCGAGATCGGCCTGCGTGATGTCGCCGTGGGCGCGCACCTTGTAGCGGCGCAGCCAGCCGGTATCGGGATGGGCGATCACGCGGGCGAGGCCGCCGTCATTGGTGAGCAGCAGCAGGCCTTCGGTGTTGATGTCGAGGCGGCCCACCGCCACCACGCGGGGCAGATCCTCGGGCAGGTTTTCGAAGACGGTCGGGCGGCCTTCCGGGTCGCGGGCCGTGGTCACGAGGCCGCGCGGCTTGTGGTAGAGCCACAGGCGCGTGCGCTCCTTGGTGGGCAGGGGCTCTCCGTCCACGGTGATCGTGTCGGCGGCCGTCACGTTAATGGCGGGGCTCTCCAGCACCTTGCCGTTGAGAGTCACGCGGCCTTCCGCGATCATGGCCTCCACATCGCGGCGCGAGGCGACGCCCGCGCGGGCGATCACCTTGGCGATGCGCTCCTCGGCTGGTTCCTGAGCGGCCTCGGGCAGAGGCTCCGGGCGCTCCTGACGCGGGCGGCGAGGGCGATCCTCCGCCGAACGGTCGAAGCGGCGCGGGCGATCATCGCCGCCGCGGCCACGGAAGGGGCGGTCCCCATCGTCGCGGCGCGGACGAAACGGCTTGTCGTCTCCTTCGGAACGGGCACGGAAGGGGCGGTCTCCTTCCTCACGACGCGAGCGGAAGGGTTTGTCGCCTTCAGACCTGGGACGGCGGGGACGCTCGTCGTTGTCGCGGTTGCGGAAGGGCTTATCGCCTGCAGCGCGGGGCTTGCGCGGGCGGTCGTCATCACCCCGGGCGCGGAAGGGGCGTTCGCTGCCCTCGCGGGATTTGCGGAAAGGCCGATCACCGGAGGTGCGGCCACGGTCGGAACGTCCCGAGGAACGGCCCTTGCGATTATCGTCGTTGCTGTCGGTCATAGGAGCCTGATAGCAGAGGAAGGGAACAGAAGCGAGCGACATGAACAACGCCGATCACAATCAGGACGATCCCAATGTCGATCCTATGAGCGTGGCTTTTGCCGAAGCCCGTGCCGCCGCCGCGCGCGGGGAGGTGCCGGTGGGGGCCGCCATCGTTAGGGACGGCCGCGTCGTGGCCAGTGCGGGCAACCGCCCCCGGGAGCTGCGGGATCCCTCGGCCCATGCGGAAATGCTGGCCATCCGTCTTGCCTGCGAAGCGCTGGACGACGAGCGGCTGTCCGGCTGCGATCTTTATGTCACCCTCGAACCCTGCACCATGTGCGCGGGCGCGATCTCGTTCGCCCGTATCAGGCGGGTCTATTACGCGGCCCACGATCCGAAGGGCGGGGCCGTGGACAACGGCGTGCGCTTCTTCGATCAGCCCACCTGCCATCACGCGCCGGAAGTCTATGGCGGAATCCGTGAGAGCGAAGCGGCGGCGTTGCTGAAGGAGTTCTTCGAGGGGAGGCGGTAGAGTTCTTCTTCGTCATAGCCGGGCTTGTCCCGGCTATCTCGGCCTGGAAGAGCGTTGCGCTTTCGCAATCGGGATCACCGGCACAAGGCGGTGATGGCGTGGGGCTTCAGGAACTCAGGAATTCCTGTAGCGCCTCCAGCGTCGCGCTGGGATTCTCCTCCGCCACGAAATGCCCCGAGGTCACGCCGATGCCATGTATGTTCGGTGCGAAGCTCCTTTGCCAGACCTCCAGCGGATGTTGAGCGTGGCCGACGGGGCCGCTGACGAGATAGAAGTCGCTCCAGATCAGATAGGTCGGGCACTGGATCTTTTTGCCCGCCGCGAGATCCGCTTCATCGGCCTCGATGTCGCGCGTCGCACCGGCCCTGTAATCCTCGCAGAAGGCATGGATGCGGGTGGGTTCGTTGCAGCTCTGCCGATAGGATTCGATGGCGCGCGGATCGAACGCAGCGAGGTCGCCTGCGGCCGACCAGGCCTTCATCAGCCCTTCAAAATAGGGAATGGGATTGCGCGCGATTTCCTCTTCCGGCTTCGGATAGGCTTGCGAGAGATAGCCCCAATGCGCTTCGGGGATCTTGCCCGCCTTCATCTGCTGCCATACGTGATAGGTCGGCAGAATGTCGAGGAGAGCCAAGCGCTCCACGCGGCCGGGATGATCGAGCGCTAAGCGGTAGCCGACGCGCGCGCCGCGATCATGCCCCGCAACAGCGAAGCGCACATGCCCTAAGGCTTCCATGACCTGGATGACATCCTGGCCCATGGCGCGCTTCGAATAAATCTCGTGCCTCTCGTCGCCCTTCGGCGCGGTGGACCAGCCATAGCCGCGCAGGTCCATGCACACCACCTTGTGCGTCTCGGCGAGCGCCGGTGCGAGGTGGTGCCACATGACATGCGTTTGCGGAAAACCGTGCAGCAGCACCAGCGGCGGGCCGTCGCCCTTCGAGCGCGCGAAGATGCGCCCGAACTCCGTGTCGATCCAGTGGCACTCGAATCCAGTGAAGAGGTCGCTGCTCATGAAAGGACTACTCGCAGATTGCTGGGACGAAGCCTTTCTGAACCTAGGGGAGAGATGACGTTTGTCAGCCCCGCTCGCGCTCCACCGCGCGCCAGCCGATATCACGGCGGCAGAAACCTTCCGGCCAGTCGATCCTGGCAACCGCCTCATAGGCCTTCGCCTGCGCATCAGTGATCGTTTTTCCGAGAGCGGTCACGTTCAGCACGCGCCCGCCATTGGCGACGATCCTGTCGCCGTCCTGCTTGGTGCCGGCGTGGAAGACGATCACGTCTTCGAGCGTTTCGGCTTTGTCCAGCCCACGAATTTCGGAGCCTTTCTCCACCGAGCCCGGATATCCTTTCGCCGCCATCACGACCGTGAGCGCAGCCTTGTCGGACCAGTTGAGGGAAACGGTGTCGAGCTTGCCGTCGCAGGCCGCGAGAAACGCCTCGACGAGATCGGATGTCAGGCGCGGCAGAAGCACCTGTGTCTCGGGATCGCCGAGGCGCGCGTTGTATTCGATCAGCTGCGGTCCATCCTTCGTGAGCATGAGGCCCGCATAGAGAATGCCCTTATAGGGCATTCCGCGTGATGCCATGCCCTTGAGCGTCGGTTCGATGATCTCTCGCATCACCCGCGCCTGCAGCTCGGGCGTGAGAATGGCTGCGGGCGAATAGGCGCCCATGCCGCCGGTATTCGGCCCCTCGTCGCCATCGTACACGCGCTTGTGATCCTGCGCCGTGCCGAAGGGGATGGCCTTCGTTCCGTCGCAGAGCGCGAAGAAGCTCGCCTCCTCGCCTTCGAGAAAGGCCTCGATCACCACCTCGGCTCCGGCGGCTCCAAGCCCGCCACCGACCATCATGTCGATGGCGCTTTCCGCATCCTCGAAGGACATGGCGACCACCACACCCTTGCCGGCGGCAAGTCCATCCGCCTTCACGACGATGGGCACGCCGTAATTGCGTACATAGGTCTTGGCAGCCTCGGCATCCGTGAAGCGCCGATAGGCGGCGGTGGGAATGTCGAACTCGGCGCAGAGATCCTTGGTGAAGGCTTTCGAACCCTCGAGCTGGGCGGCGGCCTTGCTGGGGCCGAAGGCCTTGATGCCCACAGTCGTCAGGTCGTCCACGAGGCCGGCCACCAGGGGCGCCTCGGGACCCACCACGACGAAATCGATGGCCATCACGCGGCAGAATTCGATCACCGCCTCATGGTCGGTCACGTCCAGCGAAACATTGGTGCCGACTTGTGCCGTGCCCGGATTGCCTGGGGCGACGAAGAGCTTGCTGCAATGAGGGCTGCCTGACAGGAAGCGCGCCAGGGCATGCTCGCGACCGCCGGAACCGATGAGAAGAATGTTCATGCCTTCAAGCCCTCCGTGGAGACGCTTGGGCTCTTAGCGGCTGAAAGGCTTTTCGCCTACCCCGAAAAGCACAGGCCGGAATCGCCATTTCGATGTCCTTGCGGGGGAGACACCTCATCCCCGGGCTGATTTCCGCCTGCGTCGTTCCGGCAGTGGACAAGCCGAGCTTCGCTGCGGACAGGGTCTGGTCATCGGCTCTCGTGGCCTTGGCAGACCCGGGGCAGAGCGATTAGGTTCTCCTCATGTTCGCAGAAAAAGTTCCCTCCAACGCCCATGAATGGTCGGTCACGGACCTTGCGGGCGCTCTCAAGCGCACTCTCGAGGATGCCTTCGGTTTCGTGCGCCTTCGGGGCGAGGTGTCGGGCTATCGCGGGCCCCATTCCTCAGGCCATGCCTATTTCTGCCTGAAGGACCAGAATGCCCGCATCGATGCGGTGATCTGGAAGGGCTCCTTCGCCAAGCTCAAGATCCGTCCCGAGGAGGGGATGGAGGTCATCGCCACCGGGCGCATCACCACCTTTCCGGGCTCGTCCAAATATCAGATCGTCGTCGACACGCTGGAGCCCGCCGGCATCGGCGCCCTCATGGCGCTCTTGGAAGAGCGCCGCCGCAAGCTGACGGCCGAAGGGCTGTTTGCGGCCGAGCGCAAGAGGCGGCTGCCGTTCCTGCCCAAGGTGATCGGAGTCGTCACCTCGCCGACGGGCGCGGTGATCCGCGACATCCTCCATCGGCTGGAGGATCGCTTTCCGCGCCATGTGCTGGTTTGGCCCGTGCGCGTGCAGGGCGACACCTGCGCTGCGGAAGTGGCCGCCGCCATTCGCGGCTTCAATGCCCTTCAGCCCGGCGGCAAGGTTCCGCGTCCCGACGTGCTCATCGTCGCGCGCGGCGGCGGCTCCATCGAAGACCTGTGGGGCTTCAACGAAGAGATTGTGGTGCGCGCCGCTGCCGAGAGCGACATACCGCTCGTCTCCGCGGTCGGGCACGAGACCGACACGACGCTCGTCGATTACGCCGCCGACGTGCGTGCGCCGACGCCGACAGGCGCTGCCGAAATGGTGGTGCCGGTGCGCGTCGAACTCATGGCCGGTGTCAACGATCTCTCCCGACGCCATACGGAGACCATGCTGCGGGTGATCGAGCGTCGGCGTTCCGATCTGCGTGCTACGGCACGCGCGCTGCCGACGCCGGAGGCGTTGTTCTCGCCCAAGCGTCAGCGGCTCGATCTCGCAGCGACGAAGCTCTATCCCGCGCTCTCGCGCAACGCGCGCGGACACGAGGAGCGGCTGCTCAAAGTCGCGCGCCAGCTCGCGCATGTGTCACCGGTCGCGAACGTCGCGCGCATGCGCGCCAAGCTCGATGCGGTCGGCTCGCGTCCCTACAACGCAGTCTGTCGTTTGGTGACTTTGCGCGAGGAAACCCTCAAGCAGCTCGATCGCCGCCTCGTCGTCTCGCGAGAGACGTTGCTGCGCGCCGAGCGCACGCGCATCGCGCAATCGACCGAACTCACGCAGCGCGTGGCCGAACGTCTGGCGCCTGCTCTGAAAGGTCAGCTCGCACGCAAGGCCGATCGCCTGGAGGCGGTGTCGAAGCTCTTCGACAGCCTCAACTACAAGTCCGTGCTCGAACGCGGTTTCGCACTCGTGCGCGATGCGGAAGGCCAGCCTTTGCGCTCAGCGGATGCGGTGCTCGACGGACAGGCGCTCGTGCTCGAATTTGCTGACGGCAAGGTCGATGCCACCGGCGGTCGCATCGGATCACGGCCGAAACCTGTCAAGCCGAAGCTCGTTGCGACGGAAGAGCAGGGCGCTCTGTTCTGACAGGGCATTGAAAAGCGGTGTCCCCGCACGCACCTTTATAAGGATGCGTCCAAATTTACGATGGCCGGGATGATGAACAGACATGAGCGCGGTGGCGGTGAGGCCGTCGTACAATATCTCGACAGCAACCTGCGGGTCATCAAGCCTGGGGCTTTCGTCCGCTGCGCCGTGACCGGCGAGACCATCCCGCTCGATGAGCTGAAGTATTGGAGCGTGGAACTGCAGGAAGCCTATGCCTCGCCGGAAGCCGTGATGATGCGCATCACGGGGCAAAAGCCCCATGGGGGCGAAGGCTAGAGCATCTGACGGGAAAAGTGGATTTGCCTCTCTGGGCTCAATCCGATGCTCATACTCAGGGGTAACGTATCGTTTTAAGCGGAAAACCGGGTCCACTTTTCACTAACGTGGCCCTTCGGGTCCGCACGATGCGGTGGTGATCGATTTCAGGAACGGCGCAGGCGACGGTCGCTGATCTTGCGCAGCACGAAATTGCGGAGCGTCGCTTCGTCTTCGAACTGAAGGCCCACGGGCAGCACCATCAGGTTCTGCCAAGCATTCGCGCCATTCAGGCCTGTGATCCGCGCGAAGTCCTTCTCCGTTGTGACCGCCATGAGGCCGCGCTCTTCAGCCTCCCTGCGAAGGCTGTCGAGATCGCTCCTGCTGTAGGGGTGATGATCGGGGAAGGCGCGGGGCTCTTCGACGACGGCGCCACAGGCACGCAAGGTATCGAAGAATTTTTCCGGCCGCCCGATTCCCGCAAAGGCCAGAACCTTCTGCCCATTCAGCTTTTCGGCCGACTTCGGATCGGGCACCAGACTGCCTTTGAAAATACGCTTGTTCAGGACAGCCGCCCGACGCGCCACGGCTTCGCCGGGTTCACCTTGTCCGATCACGAGAACCGCATCGACCGCAGGCCATTGCGCCTCCATGGGCGCGCGCAAGGGACCTGCAGGCAAAGGCAGTCCGTTGCCGATGCCGGTTGCTCCATCGACGATGGCAATCGCGCAGTCTTTCTGGAGAGACGGATTCTGCAAGCCGTCATCCATGATCAGCACGGTCGCACCGATTTCATGGGCGAGACGTGCTCCTGCAGGCCGGTCCGCGGACACGATCGTGGGAGCCTTGGCCGCGAGGAGAAGTGGTTCATCGCCTACGTCGAGAGCCTTATGATCCGGCCGGACCTGCACGGGGCCCTTGAGACTGCCGCCATAGCCACGCGACAGGAAGGCAGGGCTCTCCCCGGCGATCTCCAAAAACTCCGCAAGAGCCAAGGCTGCGGGCGTCTTGCCGGCGCCACCGGCGGTGAAATTGCCGATGCAGATGACGGGCAGATCTGCGCGCTCGCCTTGCCTTTTCATTCTGCTTCCGGCGATTGCGCCGTAAACGAGACCTGCTGGACGCAAGATATTCGCGAGGAGTGAGGATCTGCTCTGCCACCAGGAGGGGGCGCGCATCAGCGTCGCGCTCCGAGCTTCGCCTGCACGATGAACGGCTCGATGGACTGCATGGTGCGCTCCACTGCGCCCCCTAAGGCCTGCACGGCCTCTCCGGCGGCCCGGGCCATGTCGCGGGTGAGTGCCGTGTTCGTCAGAAGTTCGCTGACCGCCCGCGCAAGGGCCGTTGAGTCCTTCACCATCAGGGCGCCGCGCGCGAGATCGATCGCGTGATAGACGTCCTCGAAGTTGTGAACGTGAGGGCCATGCAGGATCGCTGCGCCGAGCTTCGCAGGCTCGATGGGATTTTGCCCTCCGTGAGCGACCAGTGATCCGCCCATCACCACGATGGGGGACAGGCGATAGAACAATCCCATCTCGCCCACCGTATCGGCCACGTAAACATCGGTTGCACGGTCAGGGTGAATGCCCTCCGAACGGCGGCTCGCCCGCAAGCCTGCCTGTGCCGCGATGGCCGCAACCTCCGGTCCACGATGGGGGTGGCGGGGTGCGATGATGGTGAGCAGGTGCGGGTGCCTCTTGGCGAGCGCCCGATGCACCGCGATGATCACACCTTCCTCGCCAGCATGGGTGCTGGCGGCAAGCCACACGGGACGGCCTGCGACGAGACCGGAGAGATGTGCCACGACGCGCGGATCGGCCGGGGGAGGGGCGGCATCGAACTTGAGATTGCCCGTCATGACGACGCGAGGCGCGCCAAGGCGGGCAAGCCGCTCCGCATCGTCCTGGGTCTGGGCCAGGCACAGGGCGAAGCGCTCGAGCAGCCTCCGGATGATGCCCGGGAGTTTCTGCCAGCGCTGGAACGAGCGGTCGGACATGCGCCCGTTGACCATCACGAGCGGGATATGCCGCTCGTCGAGAGCCATGACCGTGTTGGGCCAGATCTCGGATTCCGCAATCAGGGCGAGATCAGGCTGCCAGTGATCGAGGAAGCGCCGGATATAGCGCGGCACGTCGAGAGGCATGAACTGATGCACGGCGCCAGGTGGCAGGCGCCGGGCGATCAGGGAAGCCGAGGTGCGGGTGCCGGAGGTTACGAGGACCGTGAGGCCGCGCTGGGTCAGGCGCTCGACGATGGGCAGCAGCGACAGGGTCTCGCCGATGCTGGCGCCGTGCACCCAGATCAGGTGGCCCTTCGGTCTCTGGCGGCTGGGATAGCCCTGACGCTCGCCGAGGCGCGTGCGATCCTCGCGCCCTTTCCGCTGGCGCCACAGAAGAAGCCCGAGAACGGCAGGTTCGAGAATGGCCGTGGCCGTGCGATAGGCCTTGAAGAGGACCGGGGTGCTCATGCGCGCGAGCCTTCTGCAAGGGCCGGGGCCGCTTTCGCGCCGGGATCTCTCGAGCCCACAAGCGCATAGGCCCGCTCATGGATGGCGTCGAGCTCCCGCTCCACCTGCAGGCGGAAGGTTTCGAGCGCATCGACATCCGCGTCGCGCGGCACATGCACCGGCTCGCCCAGCACCATGGCGCCGCGCCCGAAGGGCAGGCCGATACTCGCCTTGTCCCAGCTGTTGAAATCGATGCGGCGACTCGTGACCACGGCTACGGGAACGATGGGGCGACCCGACATCTGCGCCAGAGTGATGATGCCCTGGCCGCAGACTCGCGAGATCTTCGGGATGTCGGCCGTCATGACGACCATCTCTCCGCCTGCCAGAGCTTTGAGCATGGCGCGCATGGCCTGGGCGCCGCCCTTCTTACGGATGTCGCGGCCCCGCGCGCCCGAGCCCCGGATGGCCCGGATGCCGAGATGGCGCAGCGCAAGGGCATTGAACTCGCCGTCACCGGAGCGGGAGACGAGACTCGCCGCGCGGTCCTGCGGGCGCTTGGCGAAGTGGATCATGAAGTGCTGCCCGTGCCACATGGCGGCGATCACGGGCATCTGAGGGCCGATCCGGTCATAGGCATCCGCCGGTTCCATGACGAACCGGTTCGTGCGCTGCACGAACTTGAGATAGCTCGCGACCAGGAAACCCAAGGTCTCCTGGACCGGGCGCGAGCGCGCGATGCGTTTGACGAGATCCATCGTGGCCTTGAAGGCTTTAAGCCTGCGGCTCCAGCAGGCGGTGCAGGTGAACGATGAAGTAGCGCACCTGTGCATTGTCCACGGTGGCCTGAGCCTTGGCCTTCCAGGCGGCGTGAGCCGTGGCGTAGTTCGGGAAGATTCCGACGATGTCGAGCTTGGAGAGATCCTTGAAATCAACGGACTCAAGGCTGGTGAGCTCGCCGCCGAAAACCAGGTGAAGAAGCTGTTTGCCAGGCGTGTCGGTCATGGATTCAGAACTCTTCTGAAGAGGTGCGGGAATGGAATGTTGCTGTGAGGCAAACCGTGTTCAGTTCCTCATGGCCCCAATAGCACGAGGATGCAACCGTGACGCAACGGCAATCATCTCGCCATGGCTGGGGTGAGGCTTGTTGTAAGTCGGCGGCAGGCCTGCAAAATCCGTCAAACGGCCGCCTGCCTCCCGGAGGATAAGATCGGCGGCGGCAATATCCCAGTCCTGTGAATTATGGGAAACGAGCCCGACATCGATGGAGCCCTCCGCGACGCGGGCGAGCCTCAGGGCTAGAGAGGGCACCTTGGGCAGGCGCTCGACGGGACCGGTGTTGCGCTCGAACCGGTCCACCAGCGGCTTCGGGCCTGCCACGCGGGCGGGGGCAGGGGCCTCCGTCTCGGACAATTGAAGCCTTTGTCCATTGCGCCAGGCTCCACCGCCGAGGATGGCCTCGTAGGTCTGCTCGTGAATGGGGGCATGAAGAACGCCGAGCACCGGCATCCCATCCTTCACAAGGGCGATGGAGATCGCCCAGTCGGGATGACCTGAGGCGAAGGCGCGCGTGCCGTCGATGGGATCGACCACCCACACATGGCTGCGCTCGAGCCGGGCGGGATCGTCCGCCGTTTCCTCCGACAGCCAGCCGGCCTCGGGAAAAAGACGGGTCAGGTGCTCCTTCAGGAAGGTGTCGAGAGCAATGTCCGCTTCCGTCACCGGGGAGCTCTGGCCCAAGGAATTCTGGCCCTTGTACCAGAGCCGCGCCGCCGTCTGCTCGCCCGCGCGGAAATAGGGCAGCGCCAAAGCGCCAGCTTGGCGCGCGGCGTCGCGTACGGCTGCGGCGAGGTGGACAAGGAAATCGGCGGAAGAGGAAAGCATCGGCTTCAAGATGGGAGGGGTCCGCGGCGGATGCTAGGGAAGGCGGCGAAGAAACCCTGTTTCCCCGCGAAGGCCCTGCGGCGGGGCTCAAAGCAGGGCATCGGCCACCATGGCGGCGAAGAGGATCAGCCCGGCATCGCGATTCGAGCGGAAAAGGCGTAAAGCCCCTGCGCCATCGGAGCGGTCGATGCGGGCCACCTGCCGACCGAGATGCAGAGCGAAGAGGCCAAGGCCAAGATAGGATGAAAGCCCGACATCAGCCTCGATGAAGGCCGCCGTCATGAGCACGATCGTCAAGGCATAGCAGATGCCCACACCCATCCTCACGCGCTCGCCGAAAAAGCGAGCGGAGGATTTGATCCCGGCAATCTCATCGTCCTCGATATCCTGCAGGGCATAGATCGTGTCGTAGCCGACCACCCAGGCGACGCTGGCGACATAGAGCAGGATCGGGGCGAGGCTCAAAGATCCGAAGGCCGCCGCCCAGCCCATCAGTGCGCCCCAGGAAAAGGCGAGGCCCAGCACAATCTGCGGCATCCAGAAGAACCGCTTCATGAAGGGATAAAGCGCCACGACCCCGAGCGAGCCGAAGCCCACCGCGATGGCGAAGGTGTTGAACTGGAGAAGGACGAGAAGCCCGACCAAGGCCTGAAGCCCGAGGAAGGCCAGCGCACCTTTGAGGCTCACCTGGCCGGAGGGCAGGGGGCGCTGCCGGGTGCGCTCCACCCGGATGTCGAGGTCCCGGTCGACGATGTCGTTATAGGTGCAGCCTGCGCCGCGCATGGCGACAGCGCCGATCAGGAAGAGAAGGCAATGGAGCGGGTCGGGCCAGGGCTGTCCCTTCACGATCGCAGCCAGTCCCGCCGACCACCAGCAGGGGAGCAGCAGCAGCCACCAGCCGATGGGGCGCTCGATCCGCGCCAGGCGCAAATACGGGCGTAAGCCCACTGGGGCCCACCGGTCGGCCCAATGGCCGCGCACGGCATCGGGAAGGGAGGATGCCCCGGGGCGCTCCATGGCGATGAACCTTGCTTAGAGAGCACCCTTCGGCACGCTCAGCGTGCCGGTCAGGCCACCGCCCATGCGGGGACCACCCTGTTGCTGCTGCTGGGCCTGCTGCTTGGCGCGTTTCTCCATCTCGGCCATCTTCGCGGCGGCTCCGCAAGCCTGGCCCTTGAAGGTCTGGGCACGCTTGTGATCCTGCTCGAAGTTCTGGACCACCTGATCGGGAACCTGGCACCAATCCTTGTTGGTGGTCATCCATTTCAGGCCGGCATCGCCGTTGGTCACGAGCTTGCCGAATACCGTGCAGGCGGCTCGGGGATCGATCTGCTTCTTCTTGCCCCCGCCGGTGAGCGCGGTGACCTGCTTGATGATCTCCTGGCGCTCGAGGAGGATCTTCTGCCCATCCTGGCAGGCGCTCGACTGCGCAAAGGCAGGAGCGGATGCGAAAATGCCACCGGCGGCAAGCGCGGCCATCAAGGTCGAACGGATGTGCGTCATGGCAAAAACCCTTCAAAAAGCCCGCGACGTCTCGCGCGCCTGTGCTCTGTTAACAGGTTCGCTGCCCCAAGGCCAAGGGGCGATTGGTCGCCTGATCCCTCAAGCTGTGCCATGGCGCACCTGAATTTCAGATGAGCACGGTTTCTCTTCCCCTCCCCATCGCCCCGGGAAGTTGATAAAGCTCGGGGGGCTCATATCCCCAAGGTTTCCATGGCCGAGTACGATTTCAACGCGCCCCGCCTCTTCGTCGATTCGCCGCTTCAAAAGGATGCGAGGATCGCCCTCGACCGGGCACAGGCCAATTACCTGTTGAATGTCCTACGCCTCAGAGCCGGCGAGAGCGCGCTGATCTTCAACGGCCAGGATGGGGAATGGCGGGCCGAAGTCTCTGTGGAAGGGCGCAAATCCGCCGATCTGGTCTGCATGGAAAGAATCCGCGAGCAGACGGCACAGCCCGATCTCGTCTATGCCTTCGCTCCCCTCAAGCATGCACGCCTCGACTACATGGTTCAGAAGGCCGTGGAGATGGGCGCAGGCGTCCTTCAGCCCGTCATCACCCACCGCACCCAGAGCACGCGCGTGAACCTTGAGCGCATGCGCGCGAACGTCATCGAGGCGGCAGAACAATGCGGGATTCTGACGATCCCGGAGGTGCGCGAAGAGGAGAATTTAGAGCGTTTCCTCAAGGGCTTGGACAAGAATCGCGTTCTTGTGTTCTGCGACGAGGACGCGGCCGTCGCCAACCCGGTCGAAGCTCTGGCCAGGCTTGGGAACAAACCATCAGGCGTTGCCGTTATCGTGGGCCCCGAAGGGGGCTTTACCGACCAGGAGAGAGCGCTTGTCGCCGCCCACGAAAGATGTGTTCGCGTATCGTTGGGACCGCGCATCCTGCGAGCCGATACTGCCGCAGTGGCAGCCCTCGCGATCGTTCAATCGGTGCTCGGCGACTGGAACTGACGCGCCCATCCGACGAAGGGCCACGCCAATTCGCCTCTAGCATCAGAAGCTTAGCAGTTTGGCGCCGATTCGCCCCACTCATGCCCCATTCGGCCTGAGTTTGGTGCGGTGGCGGGCCTGCCTGCGCATGCAAGGGTCATTCCTGAAAAACAAATAGAGGAACCGGGAAATGAGCTGGGATTTCAAGTTCGGCATCGAAGAAGAGTATTTCGTGAACGATGCCACGAAGCGGGACGTGGCCAAGAGCAGAATCAAGGAGTTCTTTGCCTCCTGCAGGGCACAGCTCTCGGATGATATCCAGCCCGAGATGCTCGAGCCTCAGATCGAGATCGCCACCAAGCCGATGGTCGATTTTGCGCAGGCCCGCTCGCAGCTTTCCGGCTTGCGCTCGTCCGTGGGGACGATTGCCCGCGACTTCAACCTGTCCATCATGGCCTCCGGCACGCATCCGCTCGCGGTCTGGTCGCGCGTGCGCGCCAACAATGCGCAGCCGCGCTACGGCAAGGTGATGCACGATCTGCAGATGATCGGCAGCCGCACGATTCTGTGCGGCATGCATGTGCATGTGGAAGTGCCGGATCTGGCGGCGCGCGTGGACATCATGAACCGCATCCAGCCTTATCTCCCGCTGCTGCTCGCGCTTTCCACCTCGTCACCCTTCTGGCAGGCGCAGCGCACGGGACTTCTGGGCTATCGATTGGCCGCCTATCGCGAACTGCCGCGCACCGGGCTGCCGGACCTGTTCGAGAATGCCGAGGATTACCGGCGCTACATCGACACGCTGGTGGCCGCCCGCGCCATCGAGAACTCGAGCTATGTGTGGTGGGTGATCCGCCCCTCGCTCACGCATCCGACGCTTGAGCTGCGTGTGGCGGACAGCTGCACACGCGTGGACGACACCATCGCTATTGCCGCCCTCTACCGCTGCCTCGTGCGCCGCTTGAGTCTCGACCCCAAGCTCAATGCCGGCCAGACCGGCGCGTCCCGCGCCATCAATGACGAGAACAGCTGGCGCGCGATGCGCTACGGCATCCATGGCAGCTTCGTGGACGAGAAGACCCGCAGCGCCAAGCCTGTCCGTGAGATGCTCGACGACGTCCTCGACCTGATTGCGGACGATGCCAAGGAGCTCGGCTGCGAGCGCGAGGTGGATCTTGCCCGCTGGATCGTCGCCCGGGGCACCAGCGCCGACCAGCAGCTTACCCTCTACACGGAGGCTCTCGGCCGCGGCCTCTCAAGCCGGGATGCTTTGGCTGGCGTCGTCGATTGGCTCTCCGCCGAGACCACGGGGGATCTGGTCATCCGCCATTGAGGCTCTAAATGGCTCCGCACTTTGTGAGGCCGCCCCTCATTGCAGCTTGGCCTTAACCCGCCTATCTAGTCTCGACCTGAGTCGGCGCGCCTTGAACGCGCTTTTTGGATGAGGTGATGTATGGCGCGGGACGTATCCGATACGACCCCCATTGGCGCGCGTTCCGAGCTCGTCGAGTGGATCGCTGAAGGTGAGAAGCCGCGCGAGACGTGGCGGTTGGGCACCGAGCACGAGAAAGTTCCCTTCTACAAGGCCGATGCCTCCCCCGTTCCCTATAACGGGGGCAAAGGCATTCGCGCGCTCCTCGAGGGCCTGCAGGGGCGGACGGGCTGGGAACCCATCATGGAGGACGACCATCCCATCGGCCTGTTCGATGAGGAGGGGGGCGGCGCCATCTCGCTGGAGCCCGGCGGACAATTCGAGCTCTCCGGCGCGCCGCTCAAGACGCTTCATGAGACGGCGCAGGAAACCGCAAAGCATCTCGACGATGTGAAGATCATCGGCGACACGCTCGGTATCGGCTTTCTGACGCTCGGCATGAGTCCTCTGTGGACGCGTGCCGAGACGCCCGTCATGCCGAAGAAGCGCTATCGCATCATGACAAATTATATGCCGAAGGTCGGCTCACGCGGCCTCGACATGATGTACCGCACGTCGACCGTGCAGGTGAACATGGATTACGGGTCGGAAGCCGACATGGTGAAGAAGCTGCGCGTCTCGCTTGCGCTGCAGCCCATCGCGACAGCGATCTTTGCCAACTCTCCGTTCACCGACGGCAAGCCGAACGGTTTTCTGTCCATGCGCTCTGAAATCTGGCGCGATACGGACAGAGACCGCACGGGCATGATCGCCTTCGCTTTCGAGGATGGCTTCGGCTACGAGCGTTATGTCGATTGGGCGCTCGACGTGCCGATGTATTTCGTCAAGCGCGATGCGACCTATCATGACGTTGCCGGTGCCTCGTTCCGCGATCTGCTTGCGGGCAAGCTCTCGCAATTGCCGGGCGAGCGCGCAACGCGCTCCGACTGGGCCAACCACGTCTCCACCCTGTTTCCGGAAGTGCGCCTGAAGCGCTACATGGAAATGCGTGGCGCGGATGTGGGTCATGCTCGGCACATCGTCGCGCTCTCCGCGTTCTGGGCCGGATTGCTGTACGACGAGGCTGCTCTCGATGGCGCCTGGGAACTCGTGAAGAACTGGAAGCCTGAGCAGCGCGAGCAACTGCGCGCCGACGTGCCGAAGCTCGCGCTGAAAGCACAGGTCGCCGGACGCTCCGTTCAGGACGTCGCGCGCGATGCGCTCTCCCTCTCACGCGAGGGCCTCAAGCGCCGCGCCTATCTCGATGGGGCCGGGCAGGACGAGACGAAGCACCTCGTCTATGCCGAAGAGATCGTCGCCTCGGGCCGAACACCCGCCGAGCGGCTGCTGGAGCGCTATCATGGTGAATGGGGCGGTTCGGTGATGCCTGCCTTTAGAGAATGCGTATTCTGACTGGCCTGGATGCCGGGAAGGAGAGGCATGCTTCTCCTTCTTCGCCGTGACCTGATCAAACGTCGTTTGCCCATGTGGGGAGAGCGCCGGACAGCATTCTCCGCTACGCCGCCTTCGCGATGGCGACCTGATTGCGCCCGGCCTGCTTGGCTTGATAAAGCGCTTTGTCGGCCATGTGCACGAGTTCTGTCGGGCCGGCGTGAGATCGGTCGAAGGCGGGCGCCTGGGTGACGCTGCCGATGCTGATCGTCAGGGTATAGGATGGGGCATTGGCTTCGTGATGCAGGGCCAGCGCCTCGACCTGCGCACGGATGTTTTCTGCAACTTTTGCCGCTCCGGGCTCATCCGTATTCGGCAGCAGCACGACGATCTCCTCGCCGCCATAGCGGGCGACGAAATCGCCGGGACGATTCACGGCGTCTGCGATGACTTTCGCAACCTTCCGCAGACAATCGTCGCCCTGCTGATGGCCATAGATGTCATTGTAGGCTTTGAACTGGTCGACATCGATGAGAAGAAGCGAGAGTGGTGTTCCATCACGGGAGGCGCGCAGCCATTCCGTCTCCAGCCGATGATCGAACGTTCGGCGATTGGCAAGACCTGTCAAACCGTCGGTTGTGGCGAGCACGGCGAGTTCGGACTCCACCTGTTCTCTGCGGCGCAACTCCTGCGCAAGTCTCCAGCCCAACACTGCAATGATGAGAACGAGCACGGCGATGCCGAGCGAGCGAAGCTGGAACTCTTCCGTCCAGTTCGCCAGGGCTTCGTCCTGACTGACGGCTGCCACCAGGACAACCGGATAAACATGGTTTCGCTGATAGGCAGCGAGGCGCGCCACTCCGTCGACGGGGGACACATAGGCGCGCAATCCATAGGAGCTCTTCAGCCATTCGGAGGAAGCTTGAATGACGCCATTGACATATGGAAAGCGCGCGAGAACCTGCGCATTCGTCGCGCTCACCATGGTGACGGATCCCTTGGACCCGAGATCGAAGCGGCCGAAGAAGTTCGAGAAATAGCGCGGCGGAATGCTCACCTGAACGACGCCACCGAAGCTGCCGTCAGCCTTGTTGAGACGTCGGGACAGGGTCAAGACCCAATCGGACCCGAGCGGGTCACGAATGATGGGACCGAAGAACCACTTTTTCTCAGATGACGCCGAGTGATGCTGAAAGAAAGCAAGATCACGGACATTCACCTTGGTGTGGCCGGGCAGGGAGCTGCTCAGGAGGAAGCCGTCTTCTCCATAGATGGTGAGAGCCTTCAAGGCCTGCAGGGTCTGAATGCGATCAGAAAGAAAGTCCTCCATCCCTGCTATGTCTTCGGAGGGCGTTCCATGGTGCTCGATTCTGTCAACCATATCGACCAGGATGGCATCGGCCAGGTTGAAAGTATCCTCCGCATGCTGTGCTAGCGACTTCGCGAGATTCCTCATCTCGGATTCGATCCGCGAGAGCTCCTGCTTGCGCTCGCTCCAGTCTCGCCAGCCCTCGAGACCGATAATGGCAAGGCAAATCACCGCCACGAAAATCTTGAGTCCGAAGGAGGAGGAGTACTTTTTTCGTGGCGGGGAAACCATCGGACTTAAGCCTCCCTCAGGTCGAAGCGAACTTGAGGCCGAGGATGCCGGCGACGATCAGTCCGATGCAGGCAAGGCGGAGTGCGGTGGCAGGCTCTCCGAGAAGGACGATACCGAGCAGGGCGGTGCCCACCGTGCCGATGCCGGTCCAGACGGCGTATCCGGTCCCGACCGGCAGCGTCTTAAGGGCCAAGCCCAGCAGCAGGACGCTGACTACCATGCTCACCGCGGTCAGGACCGAGGGTATCAATCGGGAGAAGCCATCCGTGTATTTGAGGCCGATGGCCCAGCCAATCTCGAACAGGCCCGCCAGTGTCAGATAAATCCACGCCATACCAGATCTCACGTCACCAGCCGGTGATGCCCCATTCTCGGAGATGATAACGCGAGGCCCCCCTTGCGCTCTTTATGGTTATACAGGGCGGGCGCATCCTGCTCAATAGAGGCCAGGGTTGTAGGAATGCCTCTCAGGCTTGGCAGAGAAGCCTCAGTTGTCTGTATCGACCGAGGGGCGGGCCGAGGGCTTCAAGGAAGCATAGGGATCGAAGGGCGCATAGATCTGATGCTTCCACGAATCCCCGCAATTGATGCAGATGGAGCGGATCATGTGGTCACTCTGCTCCAGGCGCTTGAGCAGCTTTTCCTGCCGCTGCTGAGCCTCGTTCTGCTCCGCCTCATAACCGGAGGGGCGCACCGTGAGCTTCATGCCTTGGCCGTCGGATGCACCTTGGGCAAGGGCCGGCCCTGACAGGCAGGCGAGAATGGCCGCGAAAACATGGTGGCGCATCGGACTCCTCATGGCCGATTGAAAACATCCCCGACTGGACGCCATGCAATGCTATTCCGTCAAGGGCGAAAAGAAGGTTGGGACCATTGGAAGCAGGCCCCAGTGCACCGTGCGGAAAACCGGTCCATTTTTCGCTGACACGGCCCTTCGGTCACTAACGCAGACCTCCGGTTCCGTCCCGAACGATGCGCTCATGAATCAGGGTGAGCATCGGATCAATCCCAAAGTGCAAGTCCACTTTTCTCGTCCGATGCTCTGAGGCAGGGCGTCATAAACGCCATATTGCGGCGGCGCAACTCTCGTGGCCTGCGCCATCGCTCTCTGATCGATCAGATGATGGTGAACTCCGCGTAGGCGAGGGCCGCCTTGTTGATGAACTGGGCGATGAGCACCTGCGCCCCCGCTCCCGAGCCGTCCGCATCATAGTAAAGATAGCCCTTGGCCCGGTCGTAGATCAAATGATCGTTGGCATCGAGGGCCTTGCTGCCGAGCACGAATTTCGCGCTGCTCAAGCGGCCGGCGGCACCGAGCTTGGGCATGTAGCGGTTGTCGAGCTGGAGCGAGTCGTAGAGCTTGTTGTAGTCGGTGATCTTGTCGACGTTCGCGCTGCCGAGCCGGTCCTTGAACACGAAGGTGTCCTTGCCGGACCCGCCCACCAGCACGTCCTTGCCGTAGCCCCCGTCCAGCGTGTCGTTGCCATTGTTGCCGTACAGCCGGTCGTTGCCGGACATGCCATAGAGCTTGTTGTTGCCTGCGTTGCCGACGATCGTATTGGCGCTGCCGTTACCTTTCAGCGCAATAGAGGAACTGCCGGTAGCATAAAGCTGCTCCACATAGGAGGCCAGCGTGTGGCTGACTGTCGTATAGACTCTGTCAGCGGTGCCGCCCGCGGAGCTTTCCTTCACCTGGTCTCCCGCGGCATCCACATAGTAGATATCGTTGCCGGCTCCTCCGTTGAGGATGTCGTTTCCTTTTCCGCCCCAGAGCTTGTCATTGCCGCCCCCGCCGTTGAGCGTATCGTTATGATAGCCGCCATCGAGTTTGTCGGCGCCCGCCGTGCCGTTCCAGACGAGACCGGTCGTGTGGGCCGGACCGGAATAATGCGTGGTGATCGTCGCGTTCGCGGGTTTGTGCTGCGTCGTGTAATCCGTCCATGCAACGCCCCGTTCCTCCATCGGGTTTTCGAAGGAGTAGTAGCTCCAGAGGAAAGATCCCGCGAGCCACTGCCCGCCGTAGTTCTCCATGACCTTGAACAGGGCCGTGTAGCAGTCGACCTGCTCCTGAGGATCGTATTCACCGCTGCCGTTGAAAACACCCGGATCCTTGTTGGCGCCGTCCATGCTCTTATAGCCGACCTCGGTGAAGATTACTTTCTTGCCATATTGCTCGGAGAGCGACTTGTAGTAATCGACGACGGATTTTCCCCCATGAAGGGTATCTCGGATCCAGGGATTGAAATGCGGCTTGACCCAGGCATCCACGATCTGATCGACAGTCGGATTGTTCACCGTTGAGGACGGGATATAGGCATCGGTGCCGATGTAATCGACCTTGTCCCAGAAGCCGATCTTCGGCACCGTCCAGTATGTGGCCGCATAGGTGACCTTGCCGGAATAGACGGCACGCACGGCATCGATGATCTCGGCCCATTTCTGTGTGTAGGTTTTGCCGTCGCTACAGACCTTCGTCGGGTCGGTCATGCTGTCCATTTCGGTGCCGACGCAGAGCATTGCCGCGCCAGCTTCCTGTGCCGCCTTGGCGTATTCGACCATCATGGCCTTGTATCTGTCGAACCAAGCCTTGGGATCGGTGGGCGCGATTTCAGCGCGCCAGACGCGATTCTCGGTCTCGAGATGAGGCTTGAGCACAACGTTGAGACCGCGGGCCTTCGCCGCGAGAATGGATTGCTTGACCTGCTCGAAGGTATCGCTCTCGTTGTCCCAGGGATTGTTCGGATCGCCGAGCCTCAATGCTACCGAGCTGCTGAACTTATCCGTTTGGAAGAAGTTGGGGATGATCGTGACGGTGCCGGCGCCGGTGGCGACGATCTGATCCATGGCTCTGAGGCCGGTGGAGGCAAGGATTTGTCCGCCCCAGTAGGAGGGTTGGGTAATGCTTTCCCATTCAAAGATCTGACCCGTGCTCATGCTTATGACTCCATTTCCGGCGACCGTTGCCGCGTGATCTGCCAGCGTACATGGATTATAATAACATAACATCAAGGCCTGTCGTTAGACCGAATGGCCTAGCGACGCGAGAAGGCGGTTAAAAGAGAGTCAATAATCTCAGCTTAAAGTTGCAGAACCCGATCCCGGAAATCCCAGGAGATGCAAATCCCACGAGATGCGCTGGGCCGCTCAGCTGCTGTTTCCTCATTGCAGCTGCCGGGCCGGCTTCGAAATCGCTCCGGCGATCCCTGCGAAGATGCTGATTCCGCATGTTGCACGCAAAGCCAAAAGGCTGGCGCAGCCTGCGCCAGCCTTTTGGCTGTTTTCGTAATTGAGGACAGGATCGGAAAATCAGATCTGGCGCACCGCTCCCTTGGCGGCGCTGGTGGCGAGCATCGCGTAGGCCTTGAGGGCCGCCGACACCTTGCGCTTGCGCGGCTGAGCCGGCTGCCAGCCCTTGGCCTCCTGCTCGGCGCGGCGGCGCTCCAGTTCCGTCTCGTCCACGGCGAGATGAATGCGGCGGTTCGGGATGTCGATCTCGATGACGTCGCCATCCTGCACGAGACCGATGGTGCCGCCTTCCGCCGCTTCCGGCGAGACGTGGCCGATGGACAGGCCCGAGGTGCCGCCCGAGAAGCGCCCGTCAGTGATGAGCGCGCAAGCCTTTCCGAGGCCCTTCGACTTCAGGTAGCTCGTGGGATAGAGCATCTCCTGCATGCCGGGTCCGCCGCGCGGTCCCTCGTAGCGGATGACCACGACGTCGCCGGCCGAGACCTTGCCGTTGAGGATGCCGCTGACGGCGTCGTCCTGGCTCTCGAAGACGATGGCAGGTCCGGAGAATTTCAGGATGCTCTCGTCCACGCCCGCTGTCTTCACGATGCAGCCGTCGAGCGCCAGGTTGCCGGAGAGCACGGCGAGACCGCCATCCTTCGAGAAGGCGTGCTCCGCATCGCGGATGACGCCGCCGGCGCGGTCCACGTCCAGGCTGTCGTAGCGGCTTTCCTGGCTGAAGGCGGTCTGCGTCGGCACGCCGCCGGGAGCGGCGCGGTAGAAGTCATGCACGGCATGGCTGTTGGTGCGGCGCACGTCCCAACGGTCGAGGGCCGCCTTCATGCTCTCGGAATGCACGGTCGGCAGAGAGGTATCGAGCAGGCCCGCACGGTCGAGTTCGCCCAGGATTCCCATGATGCCGCCGGCGCGGTGCACGTCTTCCATGTGCACGTTGGCCACGGCGGGCGCGACCTTGCACAGCACCGGCACGCGGCGTGACAGGCGGTCGATATCGGCCATGGTGAAGGGCACTTCGGCCTCATAGGCCGCTGCCAGCAGATGCAGCACCGTGTTGCTCGAGCCGCCCATGGCGATATCGAGCGTCATCGCGTTCTCGAAAGCCGCAAACGAAGCGATCGAGCGCGGCAGCACGCTCGCATCGTCCTGCTCGTAATAGCGGCGCGCAAGGTCGACGATGAGGTGCCCGGCTTCCACGAAGAGGCGGCGGCGGTCGGCATGCGTGGCGAGCGTCGAGCCGTTGCCCGGCAGGGAGAGGCCGAGCGCCTCGGTCAGGCAGTTCATGGAATTGGCCGTGAACATGCCCGAGCACGAGCCGCAGGTAGGGCAGGCGGAGCGCTCGATGGCCTGGATGTCCTCTTCCGCGAACTTGTCGTCGGCGGCGGCGACCATGGCGTCCACGAGGTCGAGCTTCTTGGTCACGCCATGCAGCACGACCTTGCCGGCTTCCATCGGACCGCCGGAGACGAACACCGTCGGGATGTTGAGGCGAAGCGACGCCATCAGCATGCCGGGGGTGATCTTGTCGCAGTTCGAGATGCAGACCATGGCGTCCGCGCAATGGGCGTTGACCATGTATTCCACGGAGTCGGCGATCAGCTCCCGCGAGGGCAGGGAATAGAGCATGCCGTCATGGCCCATGGCGATGCCGTCATCCACCGCGATGGTGTTGAATTCCTTGGCGACGCCGCCCGCCTTCTCGATCTCCCGTGCCACGAGCTGGCCCAGGTCCTTCAGGTGGACGTGGCCTGGCACGAACTGGGTGAAGGAGTTGACCACCGCAATTATCGGCTTGCCGAAGTCGGAATCCTTCATGCCCGTGGCCCGCCAGAGGCCGCGAGCGCCCGCCATGTTGCGGCCGTGGGTGGTGGTGCGAGAGCGATAGGTCGGCATAGGTTTCCTCGTAAACTTTAGGCCTTGTTCAACTGAAATTGCGCAACTTGCAAGAAAAATTGCCATTCCTTGTGGGGAAGGCTGCTTTGTCGCAAGGTAATTGCCGGACTGCCTCGCCTGACCTCTACGGCCTCAGGCGGTCGGGCTATCGGAAGCCTGCATTCTCAAGGCCCTGGCTCGTGACGGGAAGGTGGCCCTGGCTCTCCTTTTCTGCAAGGAAGAGAGGAAGCAAGGCGTGGAAAATCGCGCCCGATTTCCGAACCCGACCACGGATTGTCGCTGCTCCGGGTCCGTGAGGTCCGCTATCCCGTCGCGCCCGGCCCTGTGCCCGCCATGACGACGGGCTTGCGGGAAGCAACCTGCTATTGAAACGCCTGAACCAGGAATGACGTTGTTCTGCCTGAGCCATGGCGAAACAGGCACGAGGGCAACATGCTTACGAAAGACGATCTCGATTCACCGGCCCATCTGCAATACGAACCGATCAGTGGCGAGCAGGCGCATCCGAGTGACGTGACAGAGTTCGCCTCCCTGCGCGAGGCCGTTCACTGGGCCATGAACAATGAGGCCCCCGCCGGAACCCATGCGGTGATCCGCGCTGCTTCGGGCGCGGTGCTCGGGCCGCGCCACCTGGAGGAGATCTGGTCGAGCCTGCAGGGGCCTTAAATCCAGCCGAGACTCAAGGCTCCAACGGCGAGATAGCGGGCCGTCTTGGCGATCGTCACGAGCAGGATGAAGACGGGCAGCGGCTCGCGCAGCACGCCTGCCACAATGGTGAGCGGATCGCCGATGATGGGCATCCAGCTGAGCAGCAGAGTCCAGCGGCCATAGCGGTGATACCATTTTTCAGCTTTCGCCATCTGCTCGCGCTTGACCGGAAACCAGCGGCGGCCTTCGAAGTGACTGAAGAAACGCCCGAGAAACCAGTTCACGATGGAGCCGAGGATGTTGCCCACGCTGGCCATGAGGATCAGCAGCCACCAGGAATAATGCTCTGCCACCAGCATGCCGAAGAGCACCGCTTCCGACTGGAACGGAAAGATGGTGGCCGAGAGGAACGCAGCGGCAAAGAGGGCGCTGTATTCGGCAAGGTGCGACATGAAAGCAGGTGACTCGCGAAAGGGCAGGTTGTGCCGCTGCTCATATCATGCCCAAGCCCTTAAAGCTCAAGCATTGTTGCTTGCATGCCCGGCGTGAAGTGAATTACGAACGGCCTTCTCGGCATGGGCCAGCATTCTTCTCGCAAAGCCCCTCTTAGGAAAGTCTCTTGGAACAGTTCGATGTTGTGGTGATCGGCGCAGGCGCCGCCGGCATGATGTGCGCGGCTCAAGCCGGAAAGCGCGGCCGGTCCGTGCTGATCCTCGATCATGCCGACAAGCCCGGCGAGAAGATCCGCATCTCCGGGGGAGGGCGGTGCAATTTCACCAATCTCAACGCGTCGCCTGCCAATTTCATCTCGCAGAATCCGAGCTTCTGCATCTCGGCCTTGCGGCGCTACACGCAACGCGACTTCATCGCTCTCGTGGAGCACTATGGCATCGCCTATCATGAGAAGACACTCGGCCAGCTGTTCTGCGATGGCTCCTCGCGGCAGATCGTGGATCTGCTTCTCACCGAGATGAAACAGGCAGGCGTCGAGCTGCGCCTGCAGACATCTGTCACACAGGTAGAGAGAACAAGCGAAGGTTTTCGCCTCCAGCTCTCGAGTGGAGCTGTGCAGTGCCGCTCCCTCGTGGTGGCGACAGGAGGCAAGTCCATCCCGAAGATGGGGGCTACAGGCTTCGGCTACGATCTGGCGCGGCAGTTCGGATTGAACATCGTCGAGACGCGCCCCGCGCTCGTTCCGCTCACGCTGGAATCGACGATGCTGGAGCGTTTAAGTTCTCTCGCGGGCGTTTCCGTCGATGCGGTGGTCGCGTGCGGGAAGATGAAGTTTTCCGAGGCGATGCTCTTTACCCACCGCGGCTTGAGCGGTCCATCGATCCTGCAGATCTCGTCCTATTGGCGTGAGGGCTCCGAGATCGTCGTTTCCCTGCTGCCGGGCGTCAATCTGTTCGAGGAGCTACGCTCCGTTCGTGCCCAGAACGGCAGGCAGGCGCTTCACACGGCGCTTTCCGCATTCCTGCCCAAACGCCTCGCGCAGCTGATCGCGGAGACGGAGAAGGGACCCGCAAACCTCGCCGATTGCTCCGACAAGCATCTGCGGCGCATCGAGGAGGCAGTGAACCAGTGGCGCTTCAAACCTGCGGGCTCTGAAGGCTATCGCACCGCGGAGGTGACGTTGGGCGGTGTGGATACGCGCGATCTTGATTCGAAGACCATGGAGGTGAAATCCGTCCCCGGCCTCTACATGATCGGCGAGGTGGTGGACGTGACCGGCTGGCTCGGCGGCTACAATTTCCAGTGGGCCTGGTCTTCCGGCTGGTGCGCAGGGCAGGCAGTCTGAGAATCTGACATCTTCTCCGTCATCCCCGGGCTCGTCCCCGGGATCCACGTCTTTGATCCGCAGTGTCTCCCAAGACGTGGATGGCCGGGTCAAGTCTGGCCATGACGGAAGAGAGGGCATGATGCGAGAGGCGGTTGAAAGGCATGAAATCGGTGCAGCGCTGGAATCCTCGCCCACAGGCCTCGGGCCCGCCCGAAAGCTGCCTTGATCAGCCCAGCGCAACCCTCCTCACAAGGGGACGGGAATCGGTGCCACGCCCGTGATAGCCAGCATCGAGCCAGACGTATAGCTTTCCAAGAAAAAAGACATAACTCGGAATCTCGAGCTTCTGCTCTAGTTCATGGCCGCGTGCTGCTTCGATGCGCAATCATTCACGCCGGATCAGGAGATTCCCATGCAACAACGCCAACTCGGACAATTGAAGGTCTCTGCCATCGGCCTCGGCTGCATGGGCATGTCGGAATTCTATGGCGGAGGCGACGAGGAGGAGTCCATCGCCACGATTCACCGGGCCATCGAACTCGGCGTCATCTTCCTCGATACTGCCGACATGTACGGTGTCGGACATAACGAGGAACTCGTCGGCCGCGCCATCAAGGACCGGCGCGACAAGGTGGTGCTCGCGACCAAATTCGGCAATGTGCGCGGACCCAACGGCGAGCGCCTCGGCATCAGCGGCAAGCCCGATTACGTGCGCCAGGCGTGCGAGGCGAGCCTCAGGCGGCTGAAGGTCGACGTGATCGATCTCTACTATCAGCACCGGGTCGATCCTGAGACGCCGATCGAGGACACGGTCGGCGCGATGGCCGATCTCGTGCGGCAGGGCAAGGTGCGCTATCTGGGGCTCTCCGAAGCCGCACCCCAGACGATCCGCCGGGCGCACGCGGTTCACCCCATTACGGCGCTGCAGACGGAATATTCCCTCTGGAGCCGCGATCCGGAGGATGAGATCCTCGATACGGTCCGCGAACTCGGCATCGGTTTCGTGCCTTATTCGCCGCTCGGTCGCGGCTTCCTCACGGGTCAGATCAAGAGCATCGACGATCTAGATCCGGATGATTTCCGCCGTTCCTCGCCGCGTTTCGAGGGCGAGAATTTCCAGAAGAACCTTGACCTCGTGCGCGAGATCGAAGCGATGGCGCAGGAGAAGGGCTGCACGCCCGCGCAGCTCGCGCTCGCCTGGGTGCTGGCGCAGGGTAACGACATCGTGCCGATCCCCGGCACGAAGCGCCGCAAGTATCTGGAGCAGAATGTCGGCGCTCTCGACGTCACATTGACGACGGACGATCTTGAGCGCATCGACCGCATCATTCCGCCAGGAGCCGCCGCAGGATCGCGTTATGCCGCGGCGGGCATGCAGACGGTGGGGCGATAGCAGCCAAGCCGTTTGTTCAGCTCTAGCGCATCGTGCGGACCCGAAGGGCCACGTCAGTGACCCGGAGGGCCACGTCAGCGAAAAGTGGATGCGGTTTTCCGCTCAAAACGATGCGCTACTCTATCAAGGGAGCATCGGATGGATCCCAAAAGTGCAAGTCCACTTTTGGGTCCGATGCTCCAGCACGAAGCAAACAAAAGGTTCCGGCTCTCTCCGGAGCCTTTTCGTTGAGGGCCGGACACTTACATGCTTCAATACGCGGTGCTGTGACGCTTCTTCGTCACGTGACGCTTCTTAACGCTGCCCGTCGTCAGGCCCATTTTCCTTTGCTGCAGCAGCATCGACCGTTCGCGGTCCCGCTTGGCGGTGTCGCGATAGGTTTGCGGGTTTGTGACTTGAGAGCCGCTGCCGCCCGGCACTGGGGTTGTCTGAGCCATGGCACTGGTGCTGAAGGCGAGGGCCGCAATACTCAGGGTACCAATGAGAATACGACGCATGGGAGACCTCCTGATGGCTGGATGCCCCAAACGAAAAGAGTTCTGACACGCTGAAACGCCAAGGGGGAATCAATGGTTCCTGCTTTGCCACGCGACCTAGGCTGCTGAAGAAGCTTCAGCGTCAGAAGCAAGGACAGTAGAGCCGTGCTCCATCCTGTGCACAAGCTCATCCACCTCCTCGCCAGTCTGGTAGAGACCGAAGCCTATCCGCAGACGGCGACCCCTGACATCGGTCACGACATGCTGCCGTTTCAGCGCGGCGTAGATGTCTTGAGCCTGCGGCGTTTCAAAGGTCAGGAAGCTCCCGCGCCGCATTTCGTCGTGCGGCACGACAAGATGGGCCCGCTCAAAGAGCGGGCAATCCGTCACGCGTTGAAGAAACTGCTGCTGCAGCGCCTTCGCATGCGCATGAATGATGGCAGGCGTGATGCCCTCGCCGGAAAGCCAGCGCATCACCGCATTGAAACGATAAAGGCCTGACGGGTCGAAGGTGGCGCCCATGAAGCGCCAGCCGTCAGTGCTGTATCCCACCTGTCCGTCCTGTGCATTGCTGAGATTGCCGAAAGCCGCGTACCATCCGGTGTCCCGCGGGCGTAATCCCCAACCGGGCGGGCAATGCATGAAGCAGGCGCCTTCGCCTGCCATGGCGTATTTGTAGCCGCCGGCGATGTAGAAGGCGCGGTTCGCGATGCTGCTCAAATCGGTCGGCAGTGCCATGAAGCCGTGATAGCCGTCGATGACGACCATGGCGTTGTCGCCTGCGGCTTCCGCAAGTTTGAGGACATCTGCCGCAAAGCCCGAATTGAAGAAAACCTGGCTCACGAAGACGAGGTCGAAATCGTCCCTGACCGCTGCAGCGAAGCGATCCTCGAAGCTCGTGAAGGGCTCTGTCGGCACGCGCGTGACGGCAACGGCCTTGTCCTCCTCCAACCGCGCGATCTGGCGGCTGAACGAGTGGAATTCGCTGTCCGAGGTCAGGATGTGGATGGGTTTTTCAGCAGGAAAACAGGAGAGAATTCGCTTGAGAAATTCATGCGTATTGGGCGCGACGGCGATGGTGCCCGGATCGGGCAGGTTGAGATGTCCGGCCACATGGGTGCGGAACTCATCGAGGACGGGACCGAGCACATGCTCCCACTTGTCGTCGATGAGGCGTGCCGCATCGTCCCACGCCTGCAGATGCGCTTCGCGCGTGACATCCGGCCAGGGATGATGGCTATGGGCCGCAAAATGCAGGCGCTCCGGCTCAGCATTGAGAAAACGGGAGAAGTGGGAACGCAGATCGAGCATGACGGTGCCTGGATGAGATCAGAGTTTGCCGCGGACGGACCAGAGCTCGGGAAAGAAAGACCGCTCCAGCGCCTTGCGCAAGTATGTAACTCCCGTGCTGCCACCGGTGCCGCGCCGCATGCCGATGATGCGCTCGACCGTCTTCATGTGGCGGAAGCGCCACTGCTGAAAGGCGTCCTCCAGATCGACGAGCTCTTCCGCGAGCTCGTAGAGATCGAAATGCTCGTTCGAGTGGCGGTAGATCTCTTCCCACACCGCTTCCACGCCGGGATGAGCCTCGTAGGGCTGCGTCACATCGCGAGAGAGGACTTCCTCAGGGACGGAATAGCCGCGCCGCGCCAGAAGGCGTAGCGTCTCGTCATAGAGGCCGGGTGCGCGATAGGCTGCCTCCATCTGTTCTGCCAGATCGGCGCGATGCCGGTGTGGCGCCATTTTCACTTCGTCCTTGGCGCCGAGCTTGAACTCCACCAGGCGGTATTGCCAGGACTGGAAGCCGGAGGAGCGGCCGAGCGCCGGCCGGAAGCTGAGATAATCGGCAGGCGTCATGGTCGAGAGCACGGTCCAGGCCTGGATCAGCTGCTCCTGAATGCGGTTGATGCGTGCCGTGCATTTGAAAGCAGGCTGAAGCTGGTCGGCTCGGACGTGGTCGATGGCGGTGTCGAGCTCGCGGTTGAGCAGCTTGAGCCAAAGCTCCATCACCTGATGAATGGTGATGAAGAGGAGCTCGTCGTGCTCGGCCGTCAGGGGCTTTTGCGCGGAGAGCAGGGTGTCGAGCTGGAGATAATCCCCATAGCTCATGCCCTCCGTGAAATCAGTGTGAATTCCCTCCGTTGCGGCGGACATATTCCCCTCCACGCAAGTCTTGCTGTCCCCGAACCTCCGACGGTTCAAGGGATGATCGAGGAAAATAGGGCAGGGGCGAACAATGTCGCGAGGGAGGGAGGTTCGGAATTGGCATCCCTGTCCTGAGAGGGTAGGTTGCGGCCCGATTTGATCCCGAACGGAGAACCCTGCCTATGGCCGACGCGCTTCCTGACCGCCTGTCCACCAACCCGAACAGCCCCTATTACAACGAGGAGCTTCTGGCCAAGGGCGTGGGCATCCGCTTCAACGGGGCCGAGAAGACCAACGTGGACGAGTATTGCGTCAGCGAGGGTTGGGTTCGCGTGATCGCCGGCAATGCCAAAGACCGCTTCGGCAATCCCATGACCATCAAGCTCAAGGGCAAGGTCGAGCCTTATCTGCAGGAGAAGGCATAACCCGCCTGCGGCGGGTTATGGATTGTTGCCGCCGGAGCCGGGCCGGGGCGGAGCCTTGCCGGCCCGCGCAGGATCTGCTTCCTGAGAGGCATTCTCCGTCGGCTTCGCCTCGTCGGGCGCAATCAGCTCATGGCTCACCGGCTCGCGCGGCGGCGATCCGTCATGCGCAGGGGCGCCCGTCACCAGAGTCCCGCCCATGTAGGAGGGCGGATCGCTGGCCGGGAAGGAATATTCCGAGCCGGCATCCACGAGATCGTCTTCTGCTTTCTTTGCTGTCACGGCCAATCCTCATTCCCTGATTCCTGGGTCTCAGGAGGAAATATGGGCGGGCCCGGGATGTTCGAGCGGGCGCGGCAAAAAAATCCGGAGAGGATCCGACGCCTGTTCCCTACTCCTTGCCGGGAGGGGCAGAAGGTGGGGATGACGGGGTGAGTGACGAAACAAGCTCACTCTCTGTCATCACCGGCCTTGGGCCGGTGATCTCGATCTTCTGAGGCGCAGCGCTCTCCTAATCGGGATGGCCGGGACAGGCCCGGCCATGACGCTGTAGAAGTGTCGTGCTCTCTGGACGATGCGCAGCGCTTCGACTTTGCGACTCCCACCCTTCATCCCTCCCCGACTTGCGTCAGCATAAGTGGGTCTCGGGAACACCCGAGATCCGGGGAAGGGAGACACGCGCAGCCCTTTCGAGCCAGCCTTTAAGCTGAGGCCCTGCGGGGTCCGACGAGCCCGAACATGGCACCCTGCGGATCGCTCGCGACAATGATATGAACCCCGCCGGGGACCTCGGCGGGTCCGTAGTGGATCGCGCCGCCATTGCCGGACACGGCCTTCGCTGCGACATCGATATCCTCGACGCCGAAATAGAAGTTCCAGGCCGGGGGAGGGCCGTCGGGCATCCGGTTCATCGCCGCGCCGATGGTTTGGCCTCGATGGGTGATGAACTGATAATCGCCCTGAGCGCCCATCGGCATCGCATCGCCCTTTTCCCAGCCGAACAATCCGGCATAGAAGGCAAGCGCAGCCCCCTGATCGCTGGTGGCGAGTTCGTTCCAATGGCAGTGACCGGGACGGGTTTGGTCGAAGGACGTGCTTGTGCCTTCCATCGTGCCGCGCATCACGTAGAACACGACTCCCTGAGGATCGGCCAGCATCGCAAAACGGCCGACGCCGGGAATGTCCGTCGGCGGCATATGCTGCACGCCGCCGGCCCGCGCGATATCGGCCGCCGTCGCATCGACGTCACGGACGCCGATATAGCCCAGCCAGCAAGGGCGCATGCCCGCGCTCTCGGCGCCTGCCGGGAGCTTCATGAACCCGGCGACGTCCGTGCCGTTGATCCTGAAGATCCTGTAGTCCAGGTTCGATCCCTCTGCCTTTCGGTTCTGCCAGCCGACGATGGCGCCATAGAACCGGGCCGCCGCGTCGGCATCGGTGGTCAGGAGTTCATACCAGACGAAATCGCCATGCTGATTGGACATGGGGCACCTCTCAAACGTCGAGGATCGGCATGAAGCCGCCGAAGATCATGCGCTTGCCGTCGAAGGGCATCTGCTCGCCCATGACCTTCATGCGCGGATCGGTCATGATCTTCTCGTTCGCGGCATCGCGGACCTCCTTCGAGGGATATTCGAGCCAGCTGAACACCACGACTTCGTCATCCTTCGCCTGTACGGCCCTGCGGAAGTCGGTGAGCTTGCCGTCCGGCACGTCGTCACCCCAGCATTCGACATGGCGGGTCGCACCAAACTCCTTGAACAAGGGCGCCGCCGCTGCAGCGTGCTCACGATAGATCTCCTTCTTGTCGGCTGGCACAGCCAATACAAACCCTTCCACGTACTTCATTGCGCGTCTCCCATAGACCCTCTTTGATCTTGACATTTAAGTTGATATCAACATAATCCGATCATGTCAAACAGTCGCGATGTTCCTTTCGACACAACTATCCACGTGCGGGATACCTGCCTCTGCCTGCATGTGCAGCGAACCGCACGAACGCTCTCACGACTCTTCGATGAGGCGTTTCAGCCGCTCGGGCTCACCTCCGGACAATTCTCTCTGCTGAATGCCCTCAACCGGCCGAAGCCGCCCGCCATCGGGCCGGTTGCGCAATTGCTGGCGATGGATCGCACCACGCTGACCGCAGCCTTGAAGCCGCTCCAGCGCGACGGCCTCGTGATGGTGACCGTGGATCCGAACGACCGCCGCAGCCGTCTTCTGCATCTCACCGACAAGGGGCAGAAGGTGCTGGCCTCGGCCGTGCCGATCTGGCGCGATCTTCATGGCGCCATCGAAGCGCGCTTGTCAGGACTCGAGCCGGACAGCCTGCGCGGTGCATTGAACAGTCTCTCGCACGCCAAGCCGTCGCAGTAATCTCATCGTCTGGACCGATCTCTTTCGTCATGGCCGGGACAAGCCCGGGGATGACGGTTGGGGGCCCATATCGTCAGAAACGGCTTGGCCCCGAAGACTGGACGCGCGCCCGTGCCGCCCAACATCATAGGACAAGCTCGTTCCCGAGGCGTTTCGTCCTCAAGAAAGGCTTATCCTGAATGGCCTCACGAAGGACTTCCAGGCGCATTCGGACGTTCGCCGCTGCTGCGGCCCTTCTCGCCTGCTCAGAGGCTCTGGCCCATAGCTGGTATCCGGTCTGGTGCTGCAACGACCATGATTGCCGGGAGCTTACCTCCGCTAAAGGCGAGACTGTCGTCGAAACGGAGGACGGCTATCGTCTCTGGGACGGGCGCTTCGTCGGGCGCGAGTACACGAAGGCCTCGCCGGACGCGAAATTCCACATGTGCGAAGAGCAGACGACGAAAGCGATCGTCTGTTTCTTCGTGCCTCAGGGCCAGTCGTGAGCGGCCGCGGTATCGCGATCCTCTGCGCTGCGCTGCTGGGATCGGCCTCAGCTGGGGCTGAACTGCCTTGGTCTCAGACGCCGTCAGATCCCAACCTGGAGATTGCGGAGCCGCAAGGCCTCCCCGCTATCGGCAAATGGATGCTCACCGCACAGGGCGTACCGTCGGACTGGCTGGGAGAAACCTATCTAGGCAAGATTCTGCGTGAGCCGATCAACATCATCATCATTGATGAGGCCGCCGTCAGCCCGAAGGATGCGATCGCTCGGTTGCTCGCGGCGGCTGCGCAGGCCGGCTATCCCGTCCGCCTTGGCCACTCCGCCGGTTACCAGGCCATGATCAGCAGGCAGCTTTATGCGCAACTGCCGAAGGGCTGGGACGATGCTTTCTCCAACGAGGTGTTCGAGCTCAGCAACGATCACGGCCGGGTTTTCGGCCCGCATCCGCTGGGGCAGTCGTATCTCTTCACAGGGGCCTTCAGCCGCGAGCGGGTTGATCTGTTGCGTTGGCCGGGGCATCGCTACGCATCCTTCAATCAGGCACGTGACGATTTCGCCCAAAGATTGGACCGGGACACGGTCTACAAGACGGCAGGGACCGTCCAACTCGACAATGATCTGCCGGACGATCCCAAGCTCACGACGGGCGATCACGATGGCCGGGCCATCGTCCTGCGCGTAAACCGGTAGGCTTGCTAGATGGGAAGACCGGCGAGAAAGCCTGCAAAGGCTTTCGGATCCACATTGCCGCCGCTGACGATGATGCCCACGCGCTTGTCCCTGCACGGCACGATGCCGTGAAGGGCCGCAGCCGCCGCAAGGCACCCGGTGGGCTCAACCACGATCTTCATGCGCTCGGCAAAGAAGCGCATGGTGTCCACCAGCATCTCGTCCGTCACCGTCACCATGTCGCTCACCAGCGCGCGGATGATCGGAAAGGTCTTCTGGCCGATATACGTGGTCTGCGCCCCATCCGCGATGGTCACGGGCACGGGAATGCGCACGATGGAGCCTGAGCGGAAGGATTGCTGCGCATCGTTGCCGGCTTCCGGCTCCACGCCATAGATGCGGCAGCCGGGCGAGAGCGCGTGCGCTGCAAGCGCCGAGCCCGCGAGCAGGCCGCCGCCACCGACGCAGACGAGCAGCATGTCGAGCGGCCCGACCTCTTCGATCAACTCCTTCGCGGCAGTGCCCTGGCCCGCGATCACGTCCTCATGGTCATAAGGGGGAATGAGCGTGAGGCCGCGTTCCGCAGAGAGCCTGCGGCCGATTTCCTCGCGATCCTCGGTGTAGCGATCGTAGAGCACCACCTCGCCGCCATAGCCTTTGGTGGCCGCGACCTTCATGGCAGGCGCATCCTTCGGCATGATGATCACGGTCGGCACATTCTGGAGCTGGCCCGCATAAGCAATAGCCTGCGCGTGATTGCCGGAGGAGAAGGCCACCACGCCGCGCTTCTTTGCATCCTCCGGGAGCCGCGCGATGGCGTTGTAGGCCCCGCGGAACTTGAAGGCGCCGCCCCGCTGCAGGTTCTCCGCCTTGAAGAACAGCTTTCCACCCGTGCGCGCGTCGGCGGTGCGGGAGGTGAGCACCGGGGTGCGATGGGCCACGCCCGCGATGCGCCACGCTGCCGTGATCACGTCGTCATAGGTGGGAAGAGACGAGGAAGGTTGGGTCTGGATCTGCGCGCTCATGATCGGGGTGCTGCCGGGAGAGAGATGCTCTTCCATACCAAGCCTGGAAGCGATTTGTCACGCATCAGACTTACCCCTTCCAGAAACGGTCATGGCCAAGGTTTCCTTGCCGGAACGCACTTCCTCTCAAGCCGTTCTCCGCTGAAGCAATCTCGAGAGGAGGCGCGCCATGGACCTGTGGCGGATGATTTTGTCGGAACACGCGAATATCGAGCAGCTCTGTCAGGAGGTGCTGGAGGCTACTCCTCACGGTCCCAACAGCCGCGCTGAACTGTTTGCCGATCTCGAAGACGAGCTGGACCGTCATATCGCGGCCAAGCAGAATGTGCTCTATCCCGCGCTGGCTCGGGACGGGCGCACGGAAACCTACCTGCACGAGCTTGACGATGAGCACCGCGACATCCACCGCAGGCTCGACAGGCTGTCCGCTCATCCGAACAAGAACAGCCGGGAATGGGCCCTTGAATTCAAGGAACTCATGGGCGTCGTCCGCCATGCCTTCAGTCTGGAGGAGAACGGAGCACTGGCTGCAGCGCAAGGCATCATCTCTCCCCAGGAGGCGAATGCGCTGAGGCGCGCCTATGAGCGTGAGATGATAGCGTCCTACGAAGCCTCTCGCTGGCACATGCCGCAGGCGATGATGCCGAGCCGCTATGGGATGCCTACGGGCATGACCTTCGGCATTCTGGCGGGCGTACTCGCTATCGGCGGCGCAGCATTGGCCTGGAGCATGTCTCAGCGCGGACAGCCGCGCGCGAACCGTCCTTTGCGTCCGGCGCGGCGCCGCCCGCAGCCGCCATTCCCCCTCGACAGCGGCGTGGTCGACCGTTCCTTGAGCCGTCGCGGCATGGAGGGCCGCGCATCCTCCGGCTCCACGGGCAGCTCCACGGGCATGTCCGGCGGCATGGGCTCATCCCGAGGAATGGGGGCTTCGCGCCCGATGGGCTCATCCGGCTCTATGGCGGGGGCCACGGAGCAGTCAGGATCCGCTGAGACTGCATCTTACAGCGCGGGCAGCGAAAGCGGGTCGGACGAGCAGTGGTTCTCCTCCGCCAATCCGCCGCACGCGCCGAGCGGGGTCTCGACCCCGCTGCAACCCAGCGGAACGATCCCTGGCGGCAGCCCGGCCTCATCGGTCGGATCGGTCGGCACGGGCGGCGGTCAGACGGAAAACCGCGATACGGGCTCCACGAAAGGGGAAGGGCGGTAAAGCATCGGACCCAAAAGTGGACTCCACTTTTGGGGTCAATTCGATGCCCTCTTCCCAAGTTAGCGCATCGTTCGGGTCACTGACGTGGCCATTCGGGTCCGCACGATGCGCTAGCTCCCTTCCGTGACAGAGCAAAGGGCTGAACTATATCCAAGCTTCAGAACCGTTCGCACGGGAGAAGGTCGATGGATGTGGTTTGGCCTGAACTGTCCTACCTGCAATGGCGCGATACGGCCGCCACGTTGCAGCTTTGGACGCAGATCGTCGGCAAGATCAGGGTGTCGCTGACGCCGTGGCTCAATCACAGCTGGCATGTGCCGCTCTATGTGAGTGCACGCGGGCTCACGACATCGCCCATGCCTGCCGGTCATGAGATCGTGGAGATCGAATTCGATTTTCTGGCGCACCGGCTGCTCGTGCGCACGAGCCGCGGGGATGAAGGCATCCTGGCGCTGGAACCCCGCAGCGTTGCCGATTTCTATGAAGAGCTTCTCGACCTGATGCGCGGCATCGGCGTGCATGTCACGATCAACGAGATGCCGAACGAGGTGCCTGATCCGATCCGCTTCTCGGAGGATCAGGTTCATGCCAGCTACGATGCGGATGCTGCCTATCGGTTCTGGCGCGTGCTCGTGCAGGCGGACCGTGTCTTCAAGCTCTTCCGCAGCTCCTTCCTCGGCAAAGCCTCGCCTTCACATTTCTTCTGGGGCAGTTTCGATCTTGCCGTCACGCGCTTCTCGGGACGCAAGGCTCCGCTCCATCCGGGCGGCGTGCCGGGACTGCCGGATGCGATCGCGCGCGAAGCCTATTCGCATGAGGTGAGCAGCGCAGGCTTCTGGCCCGGCAACGCGGCTTTTCCGCAAGCTGCCTTCTACTCCTATGCCTATCCCGAGCCGCCGGGTTTTCGCGATGCGCATGTTGCTCCAGGGGCTGCCTTCGACACCACCCTAGGCGAGTTCATCCTGCCCTATGACACGCTGCGCAAGGTGGACGATCCCGATGCGCTGCTCCTCGATTTCCTCTCGACGACCTATGCCGCTGCTGCGGACGCTGCCGGCTGGGACCGCGCAAGCCTGGAATGCGAGAGGGGCGAGCCTAAGCGGGTGAGAGCCATCTGAAGCTTATTCCGCAGCCAGGGAGCGTCCCAATGGTCCATCAATGATGACCTGCGGGCAGAAGCGGGAGCAGCGCTCGATGCGTCCATCCACCTTGTAGATGCTGCGCAACAGATCAGGCGTGATCACGGTCTCGACGGAGCCGCACCGGACCATCGTGCCGCCATCGATCACCACGACGCGGTCTGCCACGCGCATGACCTGGTTGAGATCGTGCACCGCGATGACGACGCAGATATTCTGCTCGCGTGCGAGGGTCCGCACGAGCGTCAGAACCTCGACCTGGCGATGCAGATCGAGCGCGCTCGTCGGCTCATCGAGGAGCAGGATCTTCGGATCGCGCACAAGGGTCTGAGCGAACGACACCAGCTGGCGCTGTCCGCCGCTGAGCTCGCACAATCCTTTGAAAGCGATGGCTTCGATCCGCAACGCGGCAACGATGCGGTCGATTGTCTGGAGGTCCTCGTCGCTCACATGGCGGCTGACGCTGCCCTGCTTGCGGGCCAGCAGGATCGACTCGTACACGGTCAGCACCGTGTTCACGGAGGTATCCTGCGGCATGTAGCAGATATCGCCTGATGCGGCCTTGTGCGAGGCCCCATTCACATGGATATGCCCGGGTCCATCGAGCAGACCGGCAATGCGCCTGAAGAGACTCGATTTGCCGGCGGCGTTGGGACCGATCACCGCCGTCACTTCACCGCCTCTCAGAAGAGGTGTGGTGATGCCGGAAAGAATCTCCTTCGTGCCGTATCGGACGCCCACTTCGTCGAGCTGCAGGGTCGCTACCATGCGCGCCTCCTTGTGGTCATGATGAGGCTGAAGAGGAAGGGAACGCCCACCAGCGCCGTGATGATGCCGATGGGAAAGATCGTCCCCGGCACGATGGTCTTGCTGATGACGGAGGTCAGCGAGAGAATGGCCGCGCCCGAGAGCACCGAGGCCGGCAGGAAATAGCGCTGATCTTCGCCCACCAGCATGCGCGCGATATGCGGACCGACGAGGCCGATGAAGCCGATGGTGCCGACGAACGCGACAGGCACGGCCGCGAGCAGGCTGATGATCATCATCGTCTCCAGCCTCAGCCACCGCACATTGACGCCGAAGCTCGCGGCCTTGTCCTCGCCAAGGCGCAGAGCCGTGAGCGCCCAGGCGCGGCGGATGAAGAGCGGCAGCGAGAGCGCGAGCACGATTGTCGTGATGGCGAGCTTCGGCCAGGTAGCGCGCGTCAGGCTGCCCATGGTCCAGAACACCACGGCTGCCAGCGCCTGCTCCGAGGCAAGATACTGAACGAGTGCAAGCAGGGCATTGAAGGTGAAGACCAGGGTGATGCCGAGCAGCACGATGGTCTCCACCGTCACGCCGCGCTTCTGGCTCATGAAATGGATGAAGAGAGCTGCCGCCATGGCCATGAGAAGTGCATTGATCGACACGACATAGTCGATGGCCCAGGGCAGAAGACCGATGCCGAAGACGAGGGCGATGGAGGCGCCGAAGCTCGCAGCTGCCGAGATGCCCAAGGTGAAGGGGCTGGCCAGCGGATTGTTGAGGATCGTCTGCATCTGCGCGCCCGATGCCGAGAGCGCCGCCCCCACCACAACGGCCATGAGCGCCACGGGCATGCGGATATCCCAGATCACGACGCTGATCTGTTGCGAGATCTCAGGAGAGCCCACGAGTGCGAGCACGACCTCGCGCATGGTGTAGCGGGCGGGCCCGAGGCCGAGATCGGCAATGACCGAAAGGACCAGAACGACGCTCAACGCAAGCAGCACGAGCTGCTTGCGCCTGACGAGAGCGCGGTAGGCACCGCGCCCCTCATGGAGAGAAATGGCGGGGGAGTGGGCCAAGGGCTTAATCCTTGTCCTTTAGCGTGACCCAGTACCCGGTCTTGTAGGGAACCGGCAGGAAGCGCTCGTAGAGCGTCTTCATGGTGGCTTCCGGATCGACGTCCTTGAACAGCTCGGGATGCAGCCACTTCGCCATCGCCTGGATGGCGACGAACTGATAGGGGCTGTTGTAGAACTGGTGCCAGATGGCGTGAACCTGGTTGTCGCGCACCGCCTTCACGCCGGTGAAGGCCGGCCGCTTCATGAGAGCTTTAAGCTTCTCGCGCGCCTTCGCCTTGTCGGCCCCCGAGCCGACGCCGACCCATGCGCCGCCCGGCACATAGAGCTCCCAGTTCGAGCCGGTGACGATCACGTGGTCGGGATTGGCTGCGATGATCTGCTCCGGGTTCACCACGCCGAAGGTGCCGGGGATGATCTTGGCCGCGAGGTTCTGCCCGCCCGCGATCTCCACGAACTTGCCGAAATTCTCGTTGCCGAAGGACATGCAGCAATCGTCGGAATAGCCCGCCGCACGCTCCATCATGACGACGGGCCTTGCGGGATTGGCCCTGGCGAGGCGCTCGGTCACGAGGTCGATCTGTGCTTTACGGAAAGCGATGAACTCCTCCGCGCGGGATTCCTTGCCGAACAGCTTGCCGATCAGGCGCATGCTCGGGTCGGTGTTCTCGAACGGCTTCTCGCGGAAGTCCACGAAAACGACCGGAATATTGATCTTCGCGAGCTTCTCGATGAGCTTGGCATCATCGGTTGCGGTCTTCGCCTCGATGTTGAGGAGGATCACGTCGGGCTTGAGCGACACGGCCTGCTCGACATCGAACGTGCCTTCCTTGAACCCGCCGAACTTCGGCAGTTTGGCGATCTGCGGATATTTGGCGAGGTAATCGCGATAGCCGTCGAGATCGGCCTTCTCGAAATCGTCGCGCCAGCCCACCACGCGCTTGAACGGATCGTCCGTGTCGAGGGCGGCGACGAAATACGTCTGGCGTCCTTCGCCGAGGATCACCTTCTCCACGGGCGCTTTCACTTGAACCTGACGACCCGTGATGTCCGTGACGGTGATCGTGTCGGCAGCCTTGGTGGGCAAGGGCAGAAGCGCCGTCAGCGCCAGCATGGCGCCAAAAGCAAGCTTGTTCAGGTTCATGGTGACCTCGCATCGGAAATGAAAGCGCGGCTCCATTATGGCGATTATAGAAGTCGTGCAAGGAATATCTTTTAGAATTACTTCAATGAAAGTCAGTATAAACGCAGTTTAAAATTATTCTATTCTGCAGTTTGTAATCATTATAGTTTGACTATTCCGAAAAGAGTTTTTAGGACTGCGCGCCGTTGGGACTTTGAGTCGAGTGCTGCCATGACAGATGCATCCGTGATGTCGAATTATTCACTGCGTGATGAGATCCGCGAGTATTGGTCCGCCCGCGCGGCGACCTTCGACACGCAGGTGGGGCATGAAATCTTCTCGGAGGAGGAGCGGCGTGCCTGGCATGAGCTGTTCCTGCGCCATCTCGGCCCGGGCGATGGCCGCAGGGCGCTCGATCTTGCCAGCGGCACGGGCGTGATCTCTCACCTGCTCCATGGCCTGGGCTTCGATGTCACCGGCCTCGACTGGTCGGAGGCGATGCTCGCCCAGGCCCGTGCGAAGGCCGAGAAGCGCGGGGCCAACATCCGTTTCATCATGGGCGATGCAGAGCGCACTCTGGAAAAGCCGGAGAGCTATGACGTGCTCGTGACGCGCCACCTCGTCTGGACACTCGTCGATCCGAAGGCCGCCTTCCGCGAATGGCACAATCTGCTCAAACCCGGCGGTCGGCTTCTCATCGTCGACGGCGATTTCGTCTCGGACACCGTCGCCAAGCGTTTCATCCGCTTCATCGAACGTCTGTTGCCCGGCTCTGCGTCAAACCGGCATCAGCCCAATGCCATGCGCGAAGCGCACGAGCGTATCTTGGCCCAAGTCTATTTCTCGAGGGGCGCTCGGGCGCAGGAAGTCGCCGCATTGTTGCGCGAGGCCGGTTTTGCCCATGTCACCATCGACCACGACCTCAAGGCGATTCACCGCCAGCAGGCCAAGCACCTGCCGTGGCTGAAAGGCTTCGAGCGCGCCACGCAGCATCGTTATGCGGTGGTCGCGCACAAGAGGTGAGGCTCAAGCCTCTCTCACGTTCGTGCCCCACCGGCGATGCAAAAAGCTCTCCCAGGGTGAGAACAGCAGGCGGTCGACGAGAAGTCCGATCACCACGATCACGATCATGATGCCGATCACTTGCTCCATGGCGTTGAGTTCGCGTCCGTAATGGAGCAGGTGGCCGAGGCCGAAGCCGGTGAGGATCGTCACATAGATCTCCGCTGCCATCAGCGAGCGCCAGGCGAAGGCCCAGCCCTGCTTCATGCCGCTGACGAGGAAGGGAAGCGATGCGGGCAGGATCACCCGCGTCCATTTGTGAAAGCCTTCCGAGCCCATGGTGCGCGCGGCGCGCGCATAGATCGGCGGGATGTTGCGCGCGCCGTGATCGGTGGCGATGATTACGGACCACACGGTGCCCATGATCACGACGAAGAGCATGGCGCCCTCCGTCTGCCCGAACCACACGAGGGCGAGCGGCACCCAGCAGACGCTGGGCAGCGTCTGAAGACCTAAGGCCAGAGCGCCGACGGTGTCCTCCAGAAACTGCGATGTGCTGGTGAGAAGGCCCAGCGGCAGGCCGATGAGCACGCCGGCGATATAGCCGACGAGAAGACGTTTCAGCGTCACCCAGGTGGATTCCAGAAGCGTGCCGTCGAGAAGCGCGAACCAGATATATTCCGCGACGTAGATTGGCGAGGGAAGCAGAACGGCGGACCAGCGCCCGCTGCGCACGGCCAGCTCCCACAGGCCGACGAGGCCGGCGAAGAAGAGAAGGGCAACGGCAAGACGCTTCATTCTTCCGCCGCTCCGACTGCTTTGCCCTTCAGCGCCGCCGCGATCTTCGACGCATAGGCAGCCAGTTCGGGGCTGTTGATGTCGCGCGGGCGGGGCAGGGGGATATCGATGATCTGTGCGATGCGACCTGGCGAGGGCGACATGAGCACGATGCGGTCGCCTAAGCACACCGCCTCGCGCACATTATGCGTGACGAACACGATGGTCTTACGGCTTTCCATCCAGATGCGCTGGATGTCGTCGTAGAGCTGATCGCGCGTCATCGCATCGAGCGCGGCGAAGGGCTCGTCCATCAGCAACACGTGCGGATCGGGCGCGAGCGCGCGGGCCAGGGCCACGCGCTGCTTCATGCCGCCCGAGAGTTCATGCACATGGGCGTGCTTGAACTTTTCGAGCCCTACGAGATCGAGATACTCGCTCGCGATACGGCGGCGTTCCGCATTGGTGAGATCGGGTCTCAGCTTGAGACCGAACATCACGTTGCCGAACGCGTCGAGCCATGGAAACAAAGCCGATTCCTGAAACATCACGAGACGCTGCCGTCCGGGGCCTTCGACACGCTTGCCGTCGGCCAGCACGCGGCCTTCATCGGGCTTGGTGAGACCCGCAATGATGTCGAGCAGCGTGGACTTGCCGCAGCCGCTGGGGCCGAGCAGGCAGACGAACTCGCCCTTCGCGACGGACAACGACACATTGTCGAGGGCCTGCACGATGTTGCGCTTGGATGTGAACCGCTTGGATACGCCCTCGACCACGAGCTTGGCGGGGCGGGTCTCGGATAAAATGGTGGGGGCTGCCTCCATCAAGGCGCCTCGATCAGGCGGTTGAGATCCGGAGCCCCGCGCAGGAAGCCCACGGCCTGCGCGCTCGAGACGAAGGACTGGAACGCGTTCAGCGTGACGTCCGGCGTGATGTTCATGCGCGTCCAGGCACGGGCGACAAGCTCGGGCGCCATGCCGACCTTGAAGGTGGCCTGCAGTTCCTCGCGCGCAAGGCGCTGCGCCTCGTCCGGGTTCTGCCTGATCCATTCGGTGAGTTCGCGATGCGCTGCCACGAAGCGCTTCACGAGATCGCGGTTCTTGGAGAGAAAGCCCGCGCCGGAGACGAGCACGGTTGTGATCGCGTCCTTCTCCTCCACCAGCACCTTGCCGCCGGCCTCCGATTCAAGGCGAGACACCCACGGTTCCACGGTCCACACCGCATCGAGCTGCTTGCTCTGGAACAGGGTAAGCTGGTCGGGATTGGTGGTGGGCACGACCTGAGCGTCGCCGCCTGTCTGCGTGATGCGCAGGCCTCCGGCCACGAGCCAGGCGCGTGCCGCCACATCCTGCGTGTTGCCGAATTGCGGCGTGGCGATGCGCTTGCCCTTGAAGTCGGCAGGCTTGGACAGCGTGGAATCCCCCTGGATCACGAGCGCCGAGCCCCCGTTCACCGCGCCCGCCACCACGCGCACCTCGTCCCCGCGCGAGCGCGCATAGGCATTGAGCGCCGGGTTCGGCCCAACATAGGTGAGATCGAGCGATTGGGCGAAGATCGCCTCCATGGCGCTCGGCCCCGCGTTATAGGCATACCACTCGATCCTGGTGCCGGGGCCGAGACGGTCCGCGAACCAGTTCTTTCCCTGCCGCTCCATGGCCCGGGCCACGAGGGCCTGCGCGTGGGTGATGTTGGGAAAATGCCCGACCCGAAGAGTTATGCCTTGCGCGAAGGCGGGGGCCTGAACGGACAGCATCGCCAATGCCGCGAAGAGAGGAAACCGCCATCCGTGTCGCATCGGTAGATCTCCTGTGACGGTAAACAGGCTAGGCGCCCCGGAGGCAAGGTCAATGGCAGGGCCGGCGGTTCCTCTTAAAAGGAGGCTTGGCCCTATTTCCTTGCGCTAGGCCTGGAATTGTGAGGAAATCGAAAACGGGGCGCCCTGCGAAAAAGGGAGGCCGTCATGAGAACCTATTATGTCTTCCAGGCCAAGGACACGCCTGCACTGCGCGGTTTCACCAATGAGTCGCGCGCATCAATACTCCCAGCCGAATATGGGCCATGGACTCTGGTCCAGGAGATCGGACCGGACGAGGAATGGACTCCCGATGTCAGCCGGGCCGTCGTAGCCGCCGGCATCCTGGAGAACGGCTATTATCTCTCAGGCCCCCTGAAGCAAGTCGCACCGAGACCCATCATCGAAAGCGACCGCGTCGAGGGAACGGCCGTCTATGACCGCAACAACGCGCAGATCGGCACCATCAAACGGCTCATCATCGAAAAGGTGAGTGGGCGCGTCCTCTATGTGGACGTGACGTTCGGCGGCCTGTTCGGCGTGGGCGTCCACCATCACACCATTCCCTGGGACAAACTCACCTACGACACGGAGCTCGAGGGCTATCATACCGACATCACGGAAGAGCAGTTGCGTGCCGCTCCAGTCTTCTCGGGTGAGCGCAGAGGCAGGCTCGATAAAAGCCATGAACAGGAGATGCAGCAATACTGGCTCAATCTGCCGTAAATACTGAAAACACAACGCTATAACCTGCGTTTTGTTTGCCACTGATCTGCCATATCGCGCCAATACCAATGGCTTGCCTTTGTTTTTCGTGAGTGAAACAGCGTGCGAGTATTACCATGCAGATAGGCCATCTCTCCCGATCGTCCCGCAGGTCACATGGCATCAGGTCACATGGCATCGCTGGATTTCAGCTGCTGCGCGTCGTCATCGTCATCGGGCTTGCGGCGGCAGGCGCTTTTGCGGTGTCCCTGTCGGTGGAGGATCCAAGCTCCGCCCTGGAAGCCGTCGCCGCCGCCGACCGGCAGCCTGACCGCACAAGCGCACCGCGTTCCGTCGACGAGCCTCGGCGGATCGCACCCGTGCAGGTCGCGACTGCGGATCCGGGCACACCTGATCTGACCTCCGCCAGCGCCAAGCCGTCCGTGGCTCCAGACGAGCCTGTTCAGGAAGCCGCCCATGCCGACATGCCGGCAGGCACGAGCGTTGACCATACTGCCGCAGCACCTGTCAGCACGAGCGGCGATGCGCGACCGCCCGAGACAGCGCAGGCAGCCAATGAGGCCCCACCTCCCGCTGCTCCGGAAATGACGGGCGCCGTGAACGTCGCGAGCATCGCGAGCAATCCGGAGCAAGGAGCCGAGCTCGTCGATCTCAACACCGCATCCTTCGAGCAGCTCAATTCCTTACGCAACGCAGGCCCTCTCGGACGCGCCATCGTCAAGGGTCGCCCCTATGCTTCAGTGGAGGATCTGGTGAAGCGCAAGGTGATCCGCCGTTCGGTCTACGAGAAGATCAAGGATCAGGTCACCGTTCGGTGAGCGATCGTCGTTCCGGCGACGCGCGCTGTTGAGACAGTGCCTCGGCAAAGAAAAATCTTTCCCCTTGCATGAGAGTGAGCGTGGGTGCTAAATCCCTCTCATTCCACAGGGGTGCTCCGTATGGCCGGGGCTGAGATGATGGCGACATGCCGTCGGACCCTTCAGCTGATCTGGATAATACCAGCGGAGCGAGGCGGCAATGTTTTCTGGAGCACAGGTCTCCCTCTATCCCATGTCCGACGATTTCGTCGGCATCATTCTCGAAGCGATCAAAGCGCTCGATCCCTACAGGCCCACATTCAGAATCGAGACGGACGACATCTCGACCCTCCTCGTCGGCCCGCCCGATCAGCTCTTCCCGGCCATGCGCGATCTCTTCGTGTCGGCTGCGCGTCGGGGACCCCACTGCGTTCTCGCCGCAACCGTGTCTCGCGGATGCCCCGGCGAACCTGATGATCCGATCTGCACGCCTATCGCCGACGTGAGTTTCGACAAGCCTCTCGCGGAGCGGATTGCTGCGGCTCTCGGTGCCGTGGAGGCTGCACCGCGCACGGGGCAGAGCGTTGCCGCGCAATTCTCGCTCTATCCGCTCGGCAGCGGGCATCACATGGACGAGATTTACGGCTGCATCGAATTCCTCAAGCTCTCCGGCGTTTTCGACAGGTCGAAGAATTTCTGCACCAAGCTGCGCGGAGATGCGGGCCCGGTCTTCGCGACATTGAGCGAAGCCTTTCTGCGTTTCGGTGCGCCGCAGGGGCATGTGGCCCTTGACCTCAAGGTTTCGGCCAACAGCCCAACCTCAATCTGAAGCCAAGTCTTTCTTTCCTCCCGTCACAAGAGGCTAACATGTCCGATTCACGTGTCTGGACATTGAGGGAAACCCTCATTGTCGCCGTTCTCGGCGCGGTCTTTGCCGTGCTCTATCTCGGTTGGGTTCAGGTCTGGCTGATTGCGCAGGCCATCTTCGGTTCTCTGACGATGGATGTGGTGATGGGCTTCTGGTTCGTCGCCTCCATGGTCGCAGCCGCCATCATCCGGAAACCCGGTGTCGCCTTTGCGGCGGAAGTGCTGGCCGCAGGCGTGCAGATCCTGCTCGGCAGTCCGGCTGGCCTGACGCTCCTGCTCACGGGGGCCGTGCAGGGCGCAGGGGCGGAACTGGTGTTCGCGGCGACACGCTGGCGCAATTATTCGCTGCCGGTCATGATGGCCGCCGGTGTCGGCGCTGCGGTCTTCTCCTTCGCCTATACCTGGGTCCGCTTCAATTATGGGGCGCTGCAGCCCGGAATCCTGATCGCGATGTTCACGTTGCGCTGCGTGAGCGGCGCGCTGCTCGGCGGCTGGCTGGGGCATGTCATCGTGCAGGCGCTCTACAAGACCGGCGCGCTCGCAGGTCTGGCGATCGATCATGACAAGCGGGCCGCAGCAGCCTGATCATGCAATCGTGGCGCAGTGGAGGGAGGTGAGCGTCCACTATCCCTTCACGACAAAAAGCGCTGTCGGACGTGTCGATCTGACGATCGGCAGAGGCGAACGTGTGCTGCTGCTCGGGCCCTCCGGTTCGGGCAAGTCCACGCTTCTGCTCACCCTGACGGGCCTCATCCCGGAGAGCATTCCGGCAAAGGTGGATGGCGAGATTCGCCTCTTCGGCAAGAGCGTCGCGGCGCGCAAGCCATGGGCCTGGGCTGCGCAGGTCGCGCAATATTTCCAGGATGCCGATCAGACGCTGACCGGCATGCGCGTGGAGGATGAGATCGCGTTTGCGCTCGAAAACCGCGCCGTGCCGCCCGCCGTGATTGCGGAGAAAGTCGCTCAGGCCATGCGCCGCGTCGGATTGCCCGATGCCTGGCGAAGGCGCCGTTCCTCCACGCTCTCCGGCGGGGAAAAGCAGCTTGTCGCGCTGGCCGCAACGCTGGTCCAGGAGGCTGAGTTCTTCGTCGCCGACGAGCCGACGGCGCATCTGGCTCCGGAGGCGGCCCATCGTCTTCATGCGCTGCTCACGCACAGCGACCCAAAGCGCAGCATTCTCATCGTCGATCACAGGCTGGAAGGCCTGATCGCGTTCATCGATCGCGTGATCGTGCTGGGGCGGGACGGCACCATCCTCGCCGAGGGGCATCCGCGCGTCGTCTTTCGCGAGAAGCGCAATCTGCTGATGGCGCAGGGCATCTGGTGTCCGGTTGCCAGCGCTCTCGACGGACGGCTTGAGGAAGCCGGAATCGCACCGCCGACGGCGCCCCTGTCGGTTGCGGAAGCGCTGGCGCATCTGGAGCCCGGCATTGCATCTCCGAAAGAGATCGCACAGGCGCGTCCCGCCGTGCAGGCCTTCGTCGATGCCTATACGCCGCGTGTCGCGGCTCCATCCCCGCAAGCGCCCGTGCTGACGCGATTGATCGCGGCGGATTGCGCTCCTTTTCTTGGCCCCGTCGTGTTGCGGCATGTGAATGTGAGCATTCGTGAAGGCGAGATCCTCGGCATCCTCGGCGCGAATGGAGCCGGAAAATCCACGCTCGGCCTTTGCCTGTCCGGTCTCCTGCCGTTGAAGGCGGGACAGCGCAAAGGCGCACCCGGCGGATATGCATTCCAGCGGCCGGAGAACCAGTTCACCGCGGGCACGGTGCGGGAGGAGCTTCTGACGGCGCTGCCCAAGGACATGCCTGCCGCGCTCAAAAATGACTGCGTGGCAGAGATGCTCGCCCGGTGGGACTTGGCGAACCTCGAGAACCGGCACCCCTTCGAGCTGTCACAGGGACAGAAGCGACGTCTGGCGCTCGCCGCGCTCACGGCCTCGAAACGCTGGCCCCTGCTCGTGCTCGACGAGCCGACGGCCGGGCTCGATGCCTGGGGTGTTGCCAGACTCGTCGAACGAATCGAGTCACTGCATGATACAGGGCGCGCCATTGCGGTCATCACGCATGATCTGGATTTCGCGTCACGCCTGTGCCCTCGCTCCATCGTGGTGGGGGAAGGCGGAATCCTGGCCGACGGCCCCACGCAGGATCTGATGGACGATGTGAGCCTTCTGCGTCGCGCCGGGTTGATGGAGCCCGCACACCGGCAGGCTATGCGATGGTTGCGGCGGAGCGCGCCATGCTGAAAGCGCGTCACCCGCTTGCCGTCCTCTTCGTCTGCGTCGTCGCTCTGATGGCATCGATTGTTGTCTTCAACGCGCTGTTTCAGATCGCGCTCATCGCTCTGGTCTTCATCGCCCTCGTGGCCTTCAACCGCACGTCGCCGCTCGTTCTGATCGCCCTCATGGTGCCGTTCGCCCTGTTCGGATTCGGCTTTCTCACGACGAGCGTTTTCTTCCGACAGGAAAGCGACTTTGCCGTGAAGATGGCAGGCGAGGCTCTGCTGCAATCGCCCGGCTTCTCGGCTGGTCTCGTGCTGTTCTTCCGCGCGATTGCCTGCGGGATGGTGTCCGCCTTCTTCGCGCTGACGACCGATCCCGGCGCGTTCGTGCGCGCGCTGATGGTCGACGCGAAGCTGCCGCCGCGGATCGGCTATGCGCTGTTCGCCGCCATGCAGCTCGTGCCCGATCTTGCCGCGGAGGCCCAGCAGATGCGCATCGCCCATGCGATGAAAACGGGCCGCCCGCTCCGCCGGATTCCCGGGCCCCTGCAGGTGTTCCGCCTCGTCATCCCGCTTCTCGCCTACGCCATCCGCCGCGCCGGACGCACCGCCATCGCGCTCGAAGCCCGCGGCCTCTCGCCTGTGGGGCCACGCACGGTTCTGAACGCCCCGCGCTTCAGGCGCGGGGACGGCGTGTTCGTCATCATAGGGCTGGCGGCCATCGGATTGTGCGGCGTGACGCTGCTGTGAGGTGGAATGGGGCCAAGTTTTCGAGAGCAAGGCCGCAGGACTATCGGGATCCGTGAAGACGGAGGATAATGCGCCAGTTCGCCTACAGAAGGAGGGATCGATGCCCGAATTCAAGCGGCTGGCAGAGGGCGAGAGACCAGCGGACCAGGACAAATATCTGCTCATCGAGGAACTCTGGGAGCCCTTCATCGGGCTGCAGTACAGGTTCGTCGGGTCGGGCTGTCACCTGGAGAGCGAGTATACGGACACGACTTGGGAGGGCATGAGGCAACGAGCTTCGGCTCTGGCCGAGAAGTGGGGTCTACAGGTGGTCTACCTGAGCAGGGCCTGCAGCCCGGACTGCGACTCTGATCGGGTTCAAGATGGCAAGGGAGGAGCCAAGGTTCCGCTATCCTAGGTCGGTATGCTCGGGAGCTTGCGGATCAAATCCTGGTGGCTGCGCAAGTCCTTGAGATCGTCCTGCATGGCCTGAAGCAACTCTTGGGCAGCCATCGTCTCCTGACCCGTCTGGGCGAGTTCCTCGACGAGGCGAGCCTGTGCGGCGACCCGCCGCTCGCCTTCAGCTATGTCGAGATCAAGCTGGGCCAGTTTCGCCTGGTCGAGTTCCACTCCGACCAATTCGTCCTGGTCGATTGACATGGAAAACCTCCACACTTGCGAAATAATGAGGCTCTTCAGGATCTTCTACAATCACTTGGATCAATCAGTCGCACAAGTTCACTAGAGCATTTTTCGGTGAAGTGGATCCGGTTCACCGTCAAAAAATGCGGCCCAGCAACAAAGAGAGCTGATTCCATGAGTATGGAATCAGCTCTAGAGCATCGGACCCAAAAGTGGACCTGCGCTTTCGGCGCAAATCCGATGCTCCCCTCTTTGATGAGCGCATCGTTCGGCGCGGCCCGCTGGGTCCGCGGGATGCGCTAGGGACCGGTTGTGAGCACGTGGCCGACGCCCAAGTCGCACCCCGCCACGAGGCTTGCCCTCATCACGAGTCCGGGCGTCAGATACCCGCCCTCTTACTCCTCCAGCCCTCGGAACCTCCCCTGGGTCATGGACCCTCGCCCGATCAATTCCGGCGGCGGATTCGTCCAGTCAATTCCCTCGGGTTTGCGGTTAGGCCAGTGGATCATCCAGCGGCCTTGGTCGTCCCGATACACGCCGCCGATCAGGCGACCGCGCCAGGGGCGGCGTGAGGTGATCGCAAGGATCTGGGTCAGGCCGCGCATGACGATCCATGTCATGCCGAGCACCGTTGCGGGCATGGTGATGAGCCACAGGGCCTGGATGAGTTCGGGCCACGTGTGAAACTTGGAGAGCCAATCGGCCACGATGCTGTAGGGCTGGTCCATCGCAACAACTCCCTTCGGTTGAGGCGACCACCAGCGCCGCTGGTGGTCGGGGAGTTGAGAAGCCGCACAAGGACGACCGCGATGACCTTTAGGCTTTCGCCCTGGACATGCGTCACCGCCTCCCCGGCCATAGGGCTGGGAAGGCATCGTTGACGGCCGATACCGGCCGCCTTGTGAGGGGTTCTCACGCCCCGAAACCGGGTGCGCCCGGCTCCGGATACGAGATAACACGGGGAAGGGGTGAAGGGTCAATGGCGGGGCGTGCGTCGCTCACCATTCCTTCGGTGCAGGATGGAAAGGGCTGAATTTGAGCTCAGAGCGGACATTCAGGTAGGTTCCGCTCTGCGCCCTTAGGAGAAATTCCGGTTCATTGATCTCGCGGAAGGCGGTTATGGAATACGCAGCCCCGGCTCGGCCGTGCCTGTTGCATGTCACTCGCCAAGCCAAGGCTGTCACTCAGCACCAAAGGAGATGCTATGCGGGCAGCAGGTCGATGATGCGCATGATCGCAACGGTGCTGCCGGTGTTTCTGCTGCGTTCCGGCAGCCCTTTGGCGCACGACCACACATCACCCTTCCGATAGAGATTGGGCCCTGAACCCGTGTCGACGGTCAGTTCGCCTTCTAGCATATGGCAGACCATGTCATTGGGCATGCTCTCGCCGCTGGTGCTGGCGCCCGGCTGGTAGATGGTGTCCCGCATCGCGACCGTCTTGTAGTTCGGGATCATTGTCTCGCGTTTCGAATACCCCACCCGACGAACTCCGGGAGCCACTTCCCGGCCTTCCGGCGGGCTGGAGCTTTGAGCAGTGACTGGCCCTGCCGGGACCAACGTGGACGCAACAGCGATACTGAGCAGCGCATGGCGACGGTTCAGGTGTTCCATCGCTTCCTCCCGTCCAAGAGGCCACCCCAGCGCAACAAGTATGCGCCCGATCCAGCGCAGGGACCAACAATTTCCGAGAGGACACTTTAGGGAGTTGGGCGAGAGAGCATCCCGCCCGTTATGGAATTGGATCGTCGCGGTGTTACTGCGACGGAGCTGGCTGGGACTCAGGGACATCTGGTGGGCTGACCTGAAAGATCACCAGCTTCACCGGCGTCTGGCCCTTGTTGGTGGCACGGATGATGGTGTTGACCGGCTCGATCACGGCCTGCCCGGCCTGGGTGTGAACCGTCTCGCCATCCTTTCTTTCCACGGACAGCGTCCCCTCCATCACGTAGACGATCGGCGGCGTGGGATGGGTGTGCCACTGACCCACGGCTCCCGGCTGGATGGTGGAGGTCCGAACCCTGACCTCAAGCTGCTCCTTGGTGGGCAGGGTCGGGGCGATCTGCTTCAGGATGAAGTTCGGACCGGGACTTTGCGGGGCGGGCTGCTGCGCCTGGGCAGCCGCGGCGACACATACAAAGGCGCATGCGACAACGATGCTCTTCATAGCGCGCTCCTCCTCAAGGAGAGGCGCGAGTCTAGCACAAAGCTCCTGTCCCCGCGTGCGGGAAGAAAGTCCATCCGCAATTCGCAGAACCCTTTTTGTGAGACCGACGACGGTTTGAACGGCGCAGCTAAGTTTCAGCGCGGCGGCAACTCCGCCATCCCGCCTGATCCAGGCGAGCAATCATGGTAACCTACACGCGTTGGCTGGGCTGACTGATCCACCCCCAAGGTCAGCGGCCGGCGTGCTGTGTGGCATGGTCCTCTGCCCAAGTAAGTGACCTAACCAAGGATAGGGTCGGTTGGGGTCAGGCAGGGAAATTCGCCGACCTTGAGGAACGTCTGGTCGCCGGGGATTGCTGCCTTCGGGCTTACGTCTCAGAAGTGCCAGAAGGCGACATTTCGCGTTCGGTGTAATCAAGTCAAAGGATACACCGTACTGAGGGCCCGTTCGCACTTCGGTTGTAATCTTCAGGGTGTCGAATGCAGCGACGGGGCTTTGGCATCGGTTTCACTGAGACGCTCCCGGGCGGCTGCCCATTGCAGCAAGGCATCGAGCGCGGGGCATAAGGCCTGCCCCCAATCCGTGAGGCAATACTCCACCTTCGGCGGCACCTGATGGTGAACGATCCGGCGAACAATGCCATCCGCCTCCATCTGACGGAGTTGCTGGATGAGCATCTTCTGCGAGATGGCCGGGATGGCCTTCTCCAGTTCCGAGAAGCGCAGCACCTTGCCGCCAAACAGCCGGAACAGGATCACCAGCTTCCAACGGCCTTCGAGGAACTTGAGCGCTTGCTCGACGCGGTCGGCGGCGGAACTGGGGGTCAGTGCTTCTTCCTTACCCATAGGTGAGTACCTTACTTTTTCGTGCGTTCTTGTCTTTTCGTCAGCATACCTCCAAGTTCCATCCGCCGCTACGGAGCCGAGCGAATTTCAGGCGGCTTGGCTCCTTTTGGAGAACAGGTATGAGCAGACAACTGCCTCCCCCGCTGGCCGCCTATTACGAGGCCAAGAACCAGCACGAGATCAATGGCATGCTGGCGCCCTTTGCTGACGATGCCGTCGTCACGGACGAAGGCCAGGAGCATCATGGCAGGGCTGCCATCCGCTCCTGGATGGAGCACACGACCCGCAAGTACCGTGTCACCGTCGACGTCAAACAGGTCGAAACGGTCGATGATCGTCTGGTCGTCTCGGGTCTGGTGTCCGGCGACTTTCCTGGCTCTCCTGCCATGCTGCGCTATGCCTTCACCCTTTCAGGATCAAAGATTGCGCGGCTGGAGATTGCATGATGATCGCAGCATCTTCATTCTCCATTGATCCCCAGGAATTCGCCGGCAAGCGGGCCCTGGTGACAGGGGGCACGAAAGGCATGGGTGAGGCCATCGTCCGGCGTCTTGTCGCCGGCGGCGCCACGGTGGCTACAACCGCCCGCTCACCCCTGCAAGAAGGGCAGCGCTCTGACCTGTTCGTTCAGGCTGACATAACCACCGCCAGCGGCGTCGATACGGTTGTCGCCGAGGTCGATAAGCAGATGGGCGGGGTCGATCTTCTCGTGAATGTCGTCGGCGGCTCGAATGCGCCAGGCGGGGGCTTTGCTGCACTGACTGATCGTGAATGGCAGGCGGAGCTTGAAAGGAACCTGTACCCTGCGGTGCGGTTCGACCGTGCCCTGCTGCCTGGCATGATCCGGCAGGGGTATGGCGTCATCATTCATGTTTCCTCGATTCAGCGGCGCCTGCCCTTGTACGAAGCGACGCTGGCCTATGCTGCTGCGAAAGCTGCCCTGACGACCTACAGCAAGGGCTTATCGAAAGAGGTTGGTCCCAAAGGCGTCCGCGTGAACACCATCTCCCCCGGCTTCATCGAGACGAGAGCCGCAACGGCGCTGATTCAGCGATTGGCCGAGCAGCAAGAGATGGACGAGGACGGCGCCCGCGAGGGGCTGATGCAGTCCCTCGGAGGCATTCCCATTGGCAGACCTGGCCGCCCAGAAGAGGTTGCAGAGTTGGCGGCTTTTCTTCTCTCGGATCGGGCGGCCTCGATCCATGGTGCCGAGTACACGATTGATGGCGGGACAGTACCTGTCGTCTGATCCCGGCATCCCAAACAAGTGGAAGATAGCCAGGAGTTGAGCGCTAGCGAGTGGCGGTGCCTACCACAGGGTGGCGCCAATCTCTTCAAAGCGCGCATACACCAAACGTGAGATCAACATCTACTTGGGGTCAAAAACAGTCGCCGTGCGGCGCCGCGCGAAGATCCGCTGATGATCCATGTCCGGACCTTGAGGTTCTCGCCCTTCTAAATCCCCGCCCCATCCTCGAACCACCATTCCCGCATCTCCCAGCCATAGCCTTCCTCCTCCATGATGCGGTCGAGATGCGCCTGAAGCTCGTCGCGCAGCTCGTGCAGGGTGCGGCCGGGCGGGGCTTCCGGGGCGGGGGCTGCTTCCTCCCGCAGGGGCGCGGGACGTGGATTGAGCTTGTCGATGTCGCCCAGCACGCGGGTGAGGCGGGCGAGCGGCTGGAGGGAGCGCTGGGCAAGCTCGATGGGCTGGTCTTCGAGTGCTTGCGCGTGGCGCTCGGTGAGCTTCCAGAGCTTTTGCGTCACCCGCTCGCGGTGGTTGCCGATGCGGGCCGGAACCGCAGCGCCGGGCGGGCGCTGCCAGCCTTCCTGCGCCACATAGCGCGAGACGGTGGCAAGGGAGACGCCGATCTCCTCGGCAATGCGCTTGTAGGACCAGCCGGTGCCCTCCACGAGCTCGCGCATGCGGGCAATGCAGGCCGGGTTGAGCTTTTCGCGGCGGCCAGCCAAAGCCTTGGCCGAGAAGGCGGGCGTGACGGTGGATGATGAAGAATGAGACGGCATGGCAATCAATTATTAGAACAAAGTGGGAACAATATACCTCGCATGAGATTATAGTCAAGGTTGGGAATGCGGCTGCGGGTTCCCTATGTCCCACTCAGCAGGGCTTCGAGGAGGAAGCGATGATTGCGATCGGGCACGCAGAGGATCTTCCGACAGCCTTCATGGAGGCCTGGAACCGGCACGATATGGCGGCCCTGGCGGAGCTGTTCATCGAGGATGCCCATTTCGTCAATGTCCTGGGGACGTGGTGGACGAGCCGCGAGGAGATCGCAGTCGCGCATACGGCAACCCATGAGACGATCTTCAAGCACAGCCGCCTCTCCGGTACGCTGGCGGCGCTCACGCCGCTTGGCCCCGGCGTGGTGGCCCTGCATCTCGCCTGGGAACTGGAAGGGCAGATCGAGCCGGATGGCCGCCCCGGAGGGAAGCGGCGCGGGATCCTGCTCCTTGTCGCCACCGAGGAGCCGGAGGGCTGGCGGATTCGCGTGGCGCAGAACACCGATATCGTGCCGGGCCTCCTGGCCCCGGCCACGCCTGTCGCGGCAGGGGCGGGCCGGTGATTGGTGGATGAGACGCCGTTTCGCACTTCTTTCAAGGGATTCCGGCCCTTTTCCGGGACGTTTCATGAAACGTTTCATCACCGTTCCAGCGGCAATTGATGACATTTCATCATTTGTGCTGATGGCTCGATCGGCGTAATCGGTGCGTCTTCAGACAATCGGGACGTAACCCATGACCCAGGCCGCCGCCATGATGTCCGCGCCGGACGCCAAGCGCTTCGACGGAACCACTTTCGGGCTCTATGCCGCCACCGTCTTTCTGTGGGGCGTGAGCTGGATCGGAATCCGCGCGCAGCTCGGGGTGGTGGCGCCGGAGATGTCGGTGCTGTGGCGCTTCCTGCTCTCGGCCGCGCTCATGTGGGGCTGGGTGCTCGTCACCGGCCATCAGGTGCGCTTTGCGCTCGCCGATCACCTGCGCTTCGCGGCGGTAGGGTGCTGCCTGTTCTCGTTCAACTTCATCTCATTCTATTACGGCGGCTTGAGCGTGCCGTCGGGCCTGCTCTCCGTGGTGTTCTCGCTCGCTTCGGTGTTCAATCTGATCCTGAGCTTCGTCATCTTCCGGCAGAAGGTGGAGCCGCGCGTGGCGCTCGGCGGCGTGATCGGGGTTGCCGGAATCGGGCTTCTGTTCTGGCCGGAGATCACGGGCGCTGGCTTTAATGCGGCGGCGCTGAAAGGCCTCGGGCTTTGCGTGATGGGCACGCTGTTCTTCTGCTCGGGCAACATGATCTCGACGGTCGTGCAGCGTCGCGGCGCGCCGCTTCTCTCCGCCACCGCCTGGGGCATGACCTATGGCTGCGTGGTGCTGCTGACGCTGAATTTAGTTCGCGGCAATGCCTTCGTCATCGAGCCGACGGTGAAGTATGTCGGCTCGCTGCTCTATCTCGCGATCGGCGCGTCGGTGCTCGCTTTCATGTCGTATCTCACGCTGCTGCGACGCTTGGGAGCCGCGCGCGCGGGCTATGCGACGGTGCTGTTCCCCATCGTGGCGCTCACGGTCTCGACGCTGATCGAGGGCTATGTGTGGACGCCGCTCGCGGGTGCAGGCGTCGTGCTGGCGCTTCTCGGCAACGTGCTGGTGCTGCGAAAGCCCGCCGCGAAGTAGGGCTTTCGCCGCAGAGGTTTTACTCGGCAGCAACCTGGAAGACCGGGCGCGTGGAGCCCAGATTGTCGAGCGACTGCTTGATGTGAAAGCCCAGCGCGTCCGCAAGCGGGTTCTCCTCGCCGCGCGCGCGGATCAGGCCGATCTTGCACGAGGGCAGGGCGGGAAAGCCGTCGGTGGGGCCTAAGATCCGCATGCCGGGACGCACGGCGCTTTCCGGCAGAACCGACACGGCAAGACCTGCGAGAACCGCAGCGCCCACGGCGGTCGAATGATAGCTTACATAGGCGATGCGGAAGGCGCGGTCCGCGCTTTCCAGGGCCTCCGTCGCCGAGTGGCGCCAGTGACAGTTCGGGCGGCCGAGCGCCAGCGGGATCGGGCTTTCCTCGTGCACGCCGTGACGCGCGGAGGTGACCCACAAGAGCTGCTCGATACGCACGATCTCGGACGGGCCGCGCCGGTCCACATGGGTGATGATGGCAAGGTCCAGATCGCCGTGCTGCACGCGCTCGATCAGGTTGTGCGTGGGTTCGCACATCACCGTCACCTCGGCCTTGGGGTTCGAGCGCGAGAAGCGCGCCAGGATCTCCGGCAGGTAACGGTCGGCGTAATCGTCGGGGAGGCCTAAGCGCACGCGCCCCGTCAGCTCATGCTCGTTGAACGAGGTCATGCATTCCGCATTCAGCCGCACGATCCGGCGCGCGTAATCGAGAAGCCGCTCGCCCTCATCCGTGAGCTTGGAGAGGCGCCCGTCGCGCTCGAAGATCGGCCTGCCGACCCGGTCCTCGAGCCGCTTCATCTGCATCGACACTGCGCTCTGCGTCTTGTGCACGATCTCCGCCGCGCGGGTGAACGACCCCGTATCCGCGATCGCCACGAAGGTCCGGAGCTGGTCGATGTCGAGCAAGTGCATGGCTGAATCCTCCCCATCAATTTCAATGATGATACATATCTCAAACAATCGTTTCAAGTGATGAGAAATGCTGTGCTATACATTCCAATAGGAAAAGAAATTTTCCTTTTCTGACAATGGCTTACAGGAACATTTTCTTGCGGGAAGTTCCATAATATCCCTGGAACGCCCCTGGAACGCCCCTGGAATGCTCTTGGATCGCTTCTGGAACGGCTTGGAACGTTTCAAGCACTTTGTGAAGGCCCTCACGAGCGAAGGAGACCCGATATGACTCGGTCTGCAGCATCCGTACCGACCTTTCCTGGATCCACGATCCTGGGTCAGTTCGCGCGTTCGCTCATCTCCCTCGCCAAGGCTTTCAAAGATCGCCGAGAGGTCAGGAACCTCGCCGAATTCGATGAGCGCATGCTCAAGGATATCGGCCTCACGCGCAGCGATGTGACGAGCGCTCTCGCGGAGCCCATTCATCACCACCCGTCATGGGTGTTGGTTCGATGTGTCGGGCGTCCCGCAGAAGCTCATAAGATGACTGCCGCACACAAGCCGCGGCCGGTGGTTCCGCTTGCGAGCCGCGTCTAAGACTTCTTGGAGCCTGTTCCCCAGGCGTCTTCGAGAATCGATTGAAGGGACGTGAGATATTGCATCTGCATCTCGCGTCCCTTTTCCATCATCTCTCCCCATGAGGACGAAGGCGAGGGTGCCGGCTCCTGCGGCTTGTCGGGAGCCGGCATCTGCAGAAAACCTGTCATCATGTCCAGGAATGGATTGGCGGCGGGCTTCTTCTCGGGCTCCGGAGCCTTCATCCACCCGGTCCATAGATCAGCCCAGGGATTGGCCGCTTCCTGCTTGGGCCTTTCCGCCGTGCTAGGCGACGTGAAGGTTTGGACGGCCTGAGATTGTGCCGCCATCCATTGAGACAATCCGCCCGCGAGAATGCCCGCATAGATGGGGAGGATCTGCTGCATCGTCTCGACGCCGATGCCGGCGAAATCCGCAGCCTGGTGCGCAACGCGACGGCTTGCCTCGTCCGAGCCGAAGAGCTGGTCGAGCAGCCTTCTGCCCTCCTGCTGGGCCTGCGCAGAGAAGGTACGCCCTGCCATCTGCCAGAAATTCTGATAGCCGCCGCTCATCAGGGATTGAAGAAAGCGGTTGGAGTCATTGCTGGTCATGGCATGCTGCAGCCCCATGACGAAGGCCGGCATGAAGGCAGCCATGGCTCGTTGTTGCTGATCGCCCGAGAGCTGGAACTGCCGCGCCAAAGCCTCGAAGCCTGCTTGGGTCTGCGCCTGTCGCATCAGATCGAACCAGTTGAACATGGCAGACTCCTCGAACGCTTTGCGCCTATGGTGCTGGAACAGCTTGCCTCTCCAAACGCCGGATTGTCCAGAAGGCCGTGAAGATGGCCGCAATCCCGAATACGATGGATCCGGCGCCGATGCCGACCAGCGCGCCTTTGGGGCCTCCGATCTGTGCCCCGAAATAGGCGAACGGGATCATGCCCAGCGTCGCCCGTCCCCAGTTGAAGAAAGTGGAGAGCAGCGGATAGCCGAGATTGTTGAACGAGGCGTTGGCCACGAAGACGAGGCTGACGAAGAACCAGATGAAGCCGCTAAGCTGGCAGAAGAACTGCACCAGCTCGGCCGTGAGCGGAGGTGCATTGAAGGCGATGACGATGGGCACCTGCAGCAGGACCAGCAGGAGCCACACGCTCAATACATAAACGATCATGAAGGTGAGAGAATCCTTCAACGTCTGCTTCATGCGGTCATAACGCCCGGCACCCCAGTTCTGTCCCAGAACCGGGCCGATGGCACCGGCCAGCGCAAAGACGCCGGCAAAGGAGACCGGCGTCACGCGGTCGATGATGGCGGAGGCTGCGATCGCCTGATCGCCGAACTGGGCCATGATGCCGGTGAAGAAGGCGTTCGCTGAGGGAGCAGCGAGGTTGGTGAGGATCGCCGGAACGGCAATGGCGAAGAACGGCCTCGCATCGCGGATGACCGACTGCAGGCTGGGTCGTGCGAGCAATCGGTGAGTGCGCGTGAGATAAAGATAGCCGACGGAGAGATAGGCCACACGCGCAAGACCGATCGTCCAGGCGGCGCCGTCAGATTTCAAATCCATGACGAAGATCGTGATCGGATCGAGGGCGACCGTGACGATAGCAACCGAGAGCGTGGCATACATGCTGCGCTTGGCGTCCCCCGCCGCACGCAAGATTGTGGAGAACGCCATACCGAGCGCCATCAGAGCATTCGTCGGCAAGGCAATCCAAAGGAAGCTCTGCGCGACCTGGAATGCCTGGCCGCTCGCACCCATCGCTCCCAGGATCCAGGGCAGGAACGGCAGCACGATCACGCTGACGGCTGCGCCGATCATGGTCATGAGAAGACCGCCGGAGGTCGCAAGCCGCCTTGCATCCTCAGGCCGACGCGCCCCGAGTGCACGCGAGACCAAGGCGCCGATGGGAATCATCAGGCCGACATTGATGGAGACCGTGAAGAACATCACGACGGTCGCCAAGCCGACACCCGCCGTCATGCTCGGATCATTCAGCCAGGAGATGTAGAGCAGCGAAACCAGGTCGACGATGAAGATGGCAATCAGGCCTGCGGCTCCCGTTCCCGTCATCACGAGAACATGGCGCATGGTTGAGCCTTTCACGAAGATCGGCGTATCGGTGCGTGTCTCTGCTGCGCGTTCGGCAGGGTTCGCATCCATCAGAGGGCTCCCTCGCCGAGGATGTCGCGCGTCTCGGGGCTCAACGCCTTGGCCTTGCCGGTCGGGGAGGTAAGGGGCTCAGGCGCAATCTTGGCCCCCACCACGAGCTCCGCGCCGCCCATCGCGCCAATCTCCTTCTGGAGGAACAGGCGCGCGATGTCGCGCTTGCGCACGTCCTGCGCCGCACTGGCGGCGGTCTCGGCTTCGACCCCAAGTTCTTCGAGCGCCGAGCGGCCGAAGACGATGGCGGATTCGAAGGTTTCGCGAAGCTGGTAATCGACGCCGATCTTCAACAGCTTCACCGCATGGATACGGTCGAACGCACGCACGAAGCTGCGGGCATTCGGAAAGTTCTCATGAATGATATCGGCGATCTTCTCGATCGTGTCGGGCTCGTCCGTGCAAACGCAGATCATCTCCGCCTTCTCAGCGCCGGCCGCGCGCAGCACGTCGAGGCGCGTTCCGTCGCCGTAGAAGATCTTGAGGCCGAAGCGAGCCGCATCGCGGACACGCTCCACGTTCTTGTCGATCACGGTAGCGTTGATGTTCTGAGCCAACAGAACCTGGTTCACGATTTGCCCGAAACGTCCGAAGCCAATCACCAGAACCCGGCTCGAAAGCTCGCCCTCCTGGCCCAGCAGTTCATCCATATCGGCATGATCCGCAATGTCCGGGCGGGATTGCAGAGCCTTTTCGACAAGGCTCGAAAAGATCGGGCCGAGCAGCATCGTGATCGCAGCGAGCGCCGTGACCAGTTGCGCTTCATTCTGTGGCATCAATCCGGCGCCCGTTGCGACGGGCAAGAGCACGAAAGCGAATTCACCGGCGGTGCAGAGCAGCGTGCCCGACCGCAAACCCTCGCGCCATGTTGCGCCGAAGAAACGCGAGAGAATGGTGATGAGCGCCGTCTTCCCAAGGATTACGACCGGAGCCGCAAGAGTCAGCAAGACCCATTGCTCCCGCACCAGGGCGAGATCGATGGACATGCCCACGCTCATGAAGAACAGGCCGAGGAGCATGCCGCGGAACGGTTCGATATCGGCCTCTAACTGGTGACGGAAATTCGATTCCGCCAGCAGCAGGCCGGCGAGGAATGCGCCCATGGCCATGGAGAGGCCGGCTTCCTGCATGAGAAGGGCCGCGCCCAGCACCACCAGCAGCGCCGATGCGGTCATGACCTCACGGGAGCCGGTGCGCGCCAGAATGCGGAAGAAAGGGTTCAGTCCATAGCGGCCGACCAGAACCACCGCCGCGATGGCCGCGATAGTCTCTCCCGCGGCGATCAGCCGGTCGAAGGCAGAGCCCTGCTCCACGGCCATGCCTGAGGCCAGGAGAGGCAGGATGGCGAGAATGGGAACGACCGAAAGATCCTGGAAGAGCAGGATCGCGAAGGAGCGCTGCCCATAAGGAGTTTGCAGGTCGTTGCGCTCTCCGAGCATCTGAAGGGCGATGGCGGTCGCTGAAAGCGCCACCGAGATGCCTGTCACGAAGGCAGCCTTGGATCCAAAGCCGATGGCAAGCGCTGCTCCGCCGAGGCAAAGCGCGGTCACGGCCAATTGGGCGAATCCCAAGCCGAAGATATCCCGCTTCATGGACCAGAGGTGGGACAGCTTGAGTTCCAGCCCGATGATGAAGAGCAGCAGCACCACGCCGAGTTCCGCGACAGTCGTAATGGTCTGCGGATCGCCGACGAGGCCGAGAACCGACGGGCCGATGATGATGCCGGCCGCCAGATAGCCGAGCACGGCGCTCAGGCCGATGAACCGAAAGACGGGCACGGCAATCACCGCCGCCCCGCAGAAGGTCAGGACAGGGGGAAGAAAACTGACATGGGAGGCAGTGCTGGCCATCGTGCAAATCGGATTCGGTGAGGGGGCCTCTCTTTCTAGGGAGTCTTTTTCCCGAGAGCGAGCCTTTCTTGGAAGAAGCTTGGCCGCGAATATGCGCCGCTCCCGCTTGACAGGAGGGGGCTCGTCTCGCCACATCGCGGGATCATGACGAAGCCACCCCTCGACATCCTGCTTTGCGCTCCGCGCGGCTTCTGCGCCGGGGTTGTCCGCGCCATCGACGCCGTCGAAAAGGCGCTGGCGATCCACGGGGCACCGGTCTATGTGCGCCACGAGATCGTGCACAACAAATACGTGGTGGAAAACCTGAAGCGCAAAGGGGCGGTCTTCGTGCGGGAGCTCGATGAGATTCCGGACACCAAGGCTCCGGTCATCTTCTCGGCCCACGGGGTGCCGAAATCGGTTCCCGAGGCTGCCCAGGCCCGCAACTTCTTCGCCATCGACGCCACATGCCCCCTCGTGACCAAGGTTCACCGGGAGGCGCAGGTGCACCACAAGAAGGGCCGCCACATCGTCCTGATCGGCCATGCGGGCCATCCCGAGGTGATCGGCACCATGGGCCAGCTGCCTGAAGGGGTGGCGAGCCTGGTCGAGACCGTGGACGATATCGCCCGGCTCCAGCCGGCCGACCCGGAGAACCTCGCCTTCGTGACGCAGACGACCCTGTCCGTCGACGATACCCAGGACATGGTGGATGCCCTGAAGCAGCGCTTCCCTTCCATCGTCGGCCCGCACAAGGAAGACATTTGCTACGCCACCACGAACCGCCAGGGCGCGGTCAAGCGCGTGGCGCCGCAGGTCGATGCCATGATCGTGGTGGGCTCGCCCAATTCCTCCAATTCCCAGCGCCTGCGCGAAGTGGCCGAGCGGGAAGGGTGCCCTGTGGTGCGCCTGATCCTGCGCGCCGAGGATATCGACTGGTCGCTGTTCGGGAACATCCGGCGGCTCGGCATCACGGCCGGTGCCTCCGCGCCGGAAATCCTGGTGGAAGAAATCATCGACGCCTTTGCAGAACGCTACGAAGTTTCGGTAGAAAGCGTATCGACGGCGGACGAGAGCGTGTTCTTTCCTTTGCCGCGCGAGTTGCGTGAGCAGGCGGCGGAGTAAACGGTGGCAGTCTATACGGAAGTCAGCGACGAGGAGCTCGCAAGCTTTCTCGATACCTACGATATCGGCACGGTTCTCTCCTACAAGGGTATCGCCGAGGGGGTTGAGAACACAAACTACTTTCTCCACACCACCAAGGCTTCCTACATCCTGACGCTTTACGAGAAGCGGGTGAGGGAGGCGGACCTGCCCTTCTTCCTCGGGCTCATGCAGCATCTGGCCAACAAGGGCCTGAACTGTCCTCTTCCGGTCAACAACCGCCAGGGTCAGGCTCTCAGCAGGGTTGCCGGGCGGCCTGCCGTGATCATCACCTTCCTCGACGGCATTGCCGTGCGCCGTCCCACCGCCAAGCATTGTGGGGCTCTGGGCGGGGCGCTGGCGAAGCTCCATCTCGCCGGCCAGGATTTCGCGATGAACCGGCCCAATGCCCTGTCGCTCGATGCCTGGCCACCGCTCTTCGCTCAGGCCGAGGCGCAGGCAGACACGGTCTCGGGCGGTCTGGCGGAGCGCACGAGGCGCGAACTCGCCTATCTGCAGGAGGCCTGGCCCAAGGGCCTGCCCACGGGCATCATCCATGCCGATCTCTTCACGGACAACGTGTTCTTCATCGGCTCCGAGGTGTCGGGGCTGATCGACTTCTACTTCGCCTGCACGGATGCCTTCGCCTATGACGTGGCCATCTGCCTGAACGCCTGGTGCTTCGAGCCGGACGGGTCGTTCAATCTCACCAAGGGCCAGGCGATGCTCGCGGGCTACCGGGCCGTTCGCGCGCTGACGCCACAGGAGATCGAGGCCCTGCCGGTTCTCTGCCGGGGATCGGCCATGCGCTTCATGCTCACCCGCCTCGTGGACTGGCTCAACGTGCCGCCGGGTGCGCTCGTGAAGCCGAAGGATCCACTGGAATACGACCGCAAGCTCCACTTCCACCGCCATGTGAAGCATGCCCGCGAATATGGGCTTGAGGCATGAGCGGTTCTGAGCGCGTCATGATCTACACGGACGGCGCCTGCTCGGGGAATCCCGGGCCGGGCGGCTGGGCCGCGATCCTGTTCTTCAAAGGCAGCGAGAAAGAGATTTCCGGCGGGGAGGCTCATACCACCAATAATCGCATGGAGATCAGGGCTGCCATCGAGGGGTTGAATGCCCTCAAGCGTCGCTGTGCGGTCGATCTCTTCACGGATTCCCAATATGTGCGCCAGGGCATCACGCAGTGGATGCACAACTGGAAGCGTCGCGGCTGGCGGACCGCCGACAACAAGCCCGTGAAGAACGAGGACCTGTGGCGGGAGCTCGACGAAGCGGCATCCCGGCACGATGTGGCCTGGCACTGGGTGAAGGGCCACGCGGACGATCCCACCAACATTCGCGTCGACGAATTGGCGGTAGCCGCCATGCAGCCCTTCAAGAAGAGTGCAAGATCAAGATAAGAGCCCAAAGAAAAAGCCCTTGGCGCCTTCGGGCGGGCAAGGGCTTCATTCCTCCGGATGAAAGGATCAGAGATCCTTCAGGATGTTCTCCGCGCCCGAGACCTGGGCCTTGGACGGCGTGTCTTCCACGTTGACCGCCTTCACCACGCCGTCCTCCACCACCATCGAATAGCGCTGGGAGCGCAGGCCAAGGCCGAAGCCGGAGCCGTCCATGGTCAGCTTGATCGCCCTGGCGAAGTCGCCGTTGCCGTCCGACAGGAACTCGATGCCCTCGGCACCCGAGGATTTGGCCCAGGCGTCCATGACGAAGACGTCGTTGACGGCGGTCACCAGGATGGCATCGACGCCCTTCGCCTTGATCTCCTCGGCGCGCTGCACATAGCCGGGCAGGTGGTTGCGGTGGCAGGTGGGGGTGAAAGCGCCCGGAACCGCCACGAGCACAACTTTACGCCCCTTGAAGAGGTCGTCCGTCGTCTTCGCAACCGGTCCGTCCGGGGTCATGACGCGGAACGTGACCTGGGGAAGGCGTTCTCCAACCTGAATGGCCATGCACAATGCTCCAAAGCTGTTTTGTTAGGATCGCTCTTCACTAGCGCGGCTGTCCGCCGCCGTCGAGGCTCACCTGCGTCTCGATGGCCTTGTCCCCGGCAACCAGCGTCAGCGTCAAAGGAACCGGGCCGGATGCGTCCTTTGGCCTTTCCTCGACCGACACGGTAAAGCGGTTGTCCGCATTGACCGTCGAGGTCGAGACGTACCAGCCCTCCGGCGCCTCCGCAAAGAGAACGGGCTTTGTGCCTGATGGCGCCCGAACGGCGACATTCAGGGCGGGCTTGTCACCGCCGGCCGGTTGGACCGACAGCACCGCCAGATTGCCCTTGGCTCCGACAGGTTGCTGAGGAGGCACCTTGGCCATGGCCTCTTCAATGGCCCTGCGGTCAGGGCCGTCTTCCGAGAGCGGTACGTTCAGTTCTGCATGGGCCGGGATGCAGATATCCTTGCAGATGCCGTAATCGACGGTCAGCGCCAGCTTGACCGGTTTGTCCGCCGCTGCGGGTTTGACCACGACCGGCAGGACGACCTTGTGGCTGTAGACATGGGCGACACCGGCCGCATCTTCATAGCGTTTGGGGGCGGGCCAGCGTACATCGACGCTGGCCACGTTCTCCGAGGCCGACCAGTCGAAGCGCGGCGGCAAGCCCGATTCACCGGGATTGCGCCAGTAGGTCTTGAAGCCCTGGTCGAGGGTGATCTCGATGCCGGCGAGCCATGTCTCTCCCTGCTTGCCGCCCGACAACAGACGGACCTGCGAGTGGAACCCCTGCGATGATGGTGCGGAGGCGAGGGGCTGTCCAAACGCGGAGAAAAAGGACAGAATCACGAAAATGGCTGATGCGGCGATGCGGAATGTGGTTGTCATGGAACTGACGCCTCCCTGAGGCGCTTCCCTTATGCGTTTTTTCATCGGGTCTGCCATCCACGATCCCGTGATCGGGTTGTCGGCCCAGCAAGGCAGATTTCGAGACATGAGCTTTCAGCAAACCTCATATGGCGCCGGATCTCCCTATCTCGACGGGCAAGTGCTCGTGGCGATGCCCGGCATGATGGACGAGCGCTTCGCCCGCGCGGTGATTTATATCTGCGCCCATTCGCCGGAGGGCGCGATGGGGATCATTCTCAACCGCCCTGCCGCAAACGTGAACATGCGGGATCTCCTGGTCCAGCTCGAGATCGTGCCGGAACTGGAGCGGATCCATATGCCGGAGCAGGTGGGGCGCATACAGGTTCTGATGGGCGGCCCCGTGGAGACAAGCCGCGGCTTCGTGCTGCATTCGCCCGATTTCCACCTTGCCCAGTCTACGCTGCCCATCGATGACAGTGTGTGCCTGACCGCCACCATCGATATCCTGCGCGCGATCGCTCAGGGACGCGGCCCGAAGAATGCGATTCTGGCCCTCGGCTATGCGGGCTGGGGCGCGGGCCAGCTCGAAATCGAGATGCAGGCCAATGGTTGGCTGAACTGTCCCGCCGATGCCGAGCTCATCTTCAGCACGCCTGCCGACATTCGCTATGAAATGGCTCTGCGCCGGATCGGCATCGAGCCTGCCATGCTCTCGATGGAAGCCGGCCACGCTTGATGTTTTCTGATGTTTCAAGCGGCTTCTGTGGTTGCCGCACCCACGAGCTGGCGAGCTTGCAGGACTGACATCGGCTCGCCGAAGACGGGGCCCTGCGCGTATTCGCAGCCGAGCTGATAGAGCTCGATGGCTTCCGACTCGCTCTCCGCACCTTCCGCGACGATCTCCATGCCGAGCTCATGCGCCATCTTGATGATAGAACGCAGGATGACCGGATTGCCGGAGGCCATCTGGCGTACGAAGGACTCATCGATCTTGATCGTATCGAACGGGAAACGCAGCAGATAGGACAGGGCGGAATAGCCCGTTCCGAAATCGTCGAGCGAGAGCCCGGCACCGAGATCCCGCAGACGTGCCAACATCTGGGCCGAGTATTCCGGATTCTCCATGACGAGGCTTTCCGTCATCTCGATCTTGAGAGAGCCAGGCAAAACGCGGGTGCGGGCGATGACGGTCTTCACTTCCTGCAGCAGATCGTGGCGCAGGAGGTGATGGCTCGACATGTTGATGCTGGCGAAGATCGGCGGCTCGACTTCGAGAGCATTCTGCCAGATGGCGAGCTCCCGCGCCGTCTGCTCCAGCAGGAAAACGCTCAGCTTGATGATGAGGCCCGTCTCCTCCGCAATCGACAGGAAGTCATTGGGAGAGATGCGGCCCAGGCGCGGGTGATCCCAGCGCAGCATGGATTCGAAGCCTGCGATGGTTCGGTCCTCAAGCCGCACGATGGGCTTGAACAGCACCTTCATTTCGTTGCGGTCGAGCGCGTGGCGAAGGTCGCTTTCCATGGTGAAATGGTCGCTGCGATCCGAGCGCATGGTAGGGCGAAACACCTCGATGCGGTCGCCGCCGTGACGCCGGGCATGAGCCATGGCGATCTCCGCGTTGCGCAGAACTTCTTCGCGTCGCGCGGCGATCTGCGGATCGTGCAGGGCGATGCCGATGGAGGCGGTGAGGAAGATCTCGCGTTCGGCATAAGTCACCGGCGTGGTGACGATGCGCCGGACCATGTCGGCAAAAGCGATGATGCGGTCGGGTTCACGCTCCGAGAGCAGGATGATCGCAAATTCGACGCCTCCGATGCGCGCCAGCGTATCCTGCGGCTTGAGCAGGCGGCTCAGACGACGCGAGAGCGTGACCAGGATCGAGTCTCCGCCGGCATAGCCGGATTGATCGTTCGCATCCTTGAACTTGTCGATGTCGATGACGAGCACGGTCGGACGCAAGGAATCGTCCTGGCTCGCGAATGTCAGAGCAGCCTCAAGTCGATCATAGAAGAGCTGGCGGTTCGGCAGGCTCGTCAGGTTGTCGTGCACGGCATCGAGGAGCAGCCGTTCCTCGGCAGTCTTGCTGCTGGTCACGTCCGCCAGCGTTCCGACGATGCGGATCACCTCGCCATCGGAGCCGATCACCGGACGCGCCTTGAGGCGGAACCAGTGATGCGCATTCGAGGAAGAGCGCAGACGGAAATCCTGCACGAGGCGTCCACGGCGTTGCTCGATCACCGTGTCGAACGCGAGCCGATAGCGGTCCTTGTCGAAGGGGTGGATCAGGTCGAGCCACGCGGAAGCAGGGCCTTCGAGAGCGCCGCGCTTCAGGCCCAGCTGGTGCTCGATCTCGGGACTGACGAAGATGTTGTCGGACACCACGTCCCAATCGAACACGATGTCGCCGGATCCCGCGAGCGCCAGCGCGCGGCGCTCCGTGTCGTTAACGAAGCCGCGCGCGAAGCCGCCGCCCGCGAAAGCGTGCTGCATCACGGTAAAGCCGATAAGCATGACGATCAGCACCAAGCCGCCGATCAGGGCAGGCGGCGCGAGATCGGAGGTGAGGTGACCCAGAACCGTGAAGCTTGCAGCCACCGTCCAGGCGATCAGCAGAAGCCAGGTGGGCACGAGCATGATGGCGCGGTCATAGCCGTGCGTCGCGAGATGGATCACCAACACGAAGCCGATGCCGGCGACCGCCGCAATCGACATGCGCGCGACGCCGGACGCCACGGAGGCATCGACGACCGCAAGCAGCAGCAGCGCGCCGAGGAAGGCGAGCCAGAAGGCCGTCACGTGGCTGTAGCGTACATGCCAGCGGTTCAGGTTGAGATAGGCGAAGAGGAACACGAGCAGGGTCGCCGCCAGCACAGCTTCGGCGCCTGCGCGATAAATCTGCTCCGTGACCTCGGAGATTGGGAACACGCGCTGGAAGAAGCCGAAATCGATGCTGGCATAGGCCAGAACCGCCCAGGCCAGCGCTGCCGCGGCCGGGAAAATCAGTGCTCCCTTCACCACGAATACGATGGTGAGGAACAGGGCGAGCAGACCGGCGATGCCGATGATAATGCCCTTGTAGAGCGTCAGGCCGTTGACGCGCTCCTTGTAGGCGGCCGCATCCCACAGGTGGAGCTGAGGCAGGTTATCGGTCCGAAGCTCGGCCACGAAGGTAACGGTGGTGCCGGGATCGAGCGTCATGAGGAAGACGTCGGCGTCGGGGCTGTCGTCCCGCTCAGGCCGGATGCCCTGGCTGGCGGTCACTGCAGCGATGCGCGAGGCACCGAGATCAGGCCAGATCACGCCGGAGTCGGTGAGCCGGAAATGCGGGGCCACGAGCAAGCGGTCGATCTGTTCGTCGGTATCGTTGGTGAGCGCGAAGACGATCCAGTCGGGGCGGGTTCCCGCCTCGCGCGCCTTCACGGCGATGCGGCGCACGATGCCGTCGCGTCCAGGAGCCGTTGAAATGCGGATCTCGTCACCATCGGACTTGTACCGCTCGATAGCAGGGGTCAGGTCGATGGCCTTCATCTTCGGGTCGATGCGCACGGATTCCACCGCCCAGCCGGCTGTCGGCCAGGCGAGCCCCATGAATGCCGCCAAAAGAAAGGCTATGGCGAAAGATACGATCCGCACTGCTTCGGTTCTTTCGTCCGGTCCAAAAGTCGAAGGCGAATTGGTACCGGTCAGGGAGCTTGAGGGCAAGCCGAAGCCTGTACAGGCCCCCACTTGTCCGCATGACTCAGTTGTTATCGTTAACCACGCGCATGGAGCCAGTTTGCGGCGGGATTGAGGAGAAATGGATATGACGTTGCGGCAGGCGACAAAGGAAATCAGCCGCGCATGACCGCCATGATGGCCTCCAGAGAGGGCAGGCCTTTGATGGGGCCGATGGCCGCCACGGTCGGATTGCCCTGCAGGAGGCGACGACCCGCTTCACGGACATGCTCCTGATCGAGGGCGTCCACTTTCTTCACGATCTCATCGCTGCCCACGATTCTCCCCCAGGAGAGGAGCTGGCGCGCCATGCGCTCGATCCGCCCGCCCGGCGTCTCGAGAGCCGTCAGCAAGGCCACCTTCATCTGCGCCTTGGCGCGGATCATCTCGATTTCGCTGATATCCTGCGTGGCTTGGCGCATGCAGTCGAGCGTGACCTTCGTGAGCTCCTTTACATCTGACGCCGCCGTTCCAGCGCCGATGCCGAAGAGGCCGCAATCGGAGAAGGGCCAGTGGAAGGAGTCGATGGAATAGGCGAGGCCTCGCGTCTCACGCACCTCGTGCCAGAGACGAGAGGTCAGACCTCCGCCGAGGATATGGGCGAAGAGATGCGTGGCGTAGTAACCGGGATCCTTGAACGAAAGGCCTGGCAGGCCGAGCACGATGTTGGCCTGCTCCAACTTGCGCGCAATGCGCCGCTCGCCGCCCGTGTAGTATCCGGTTTCCGGTGCACGAATCTCGGTCGCGGGCATCGCGCCGAAGAGGCGCTCGGCGGCATCCACGATCTGCGCGTGGTCCACGTTGCCGGCTGCGGCAAGCACCATCTTCGCGGGAATGTACTCGCGCGCGAGGAAGGCGCGGATCGTGTCCGCGTCGAAGCTCCTGATCGTGTCGGGGGGGCCGAGGATCGGGCGGCCCACAGGCTGGCCCGCAAAGGCCGTTTCCATGAAAGCGTCGTAGATCAGGTCGTCCGGCGTATCCTCGACGGCGGCGTATTCCTGCAGGATCACGCCTTTCTCACGCGCCAGCTCTGCTTCATCGAACACGGAGTTGATGAGAATGTCGCCGAGCACGTCGAGAGCGACGTCCACGTTCTCGCCGAGCACGCGTGCGGTGTAGCTCGTATATTCGACGCTGGTCGCGGCGTTGATGTCTCCGCCCACGTTTTCAATGTCTTCCGCAATCTGTCGTGCGGACCGGCGTGCCGTGCCCTTGAAGGCCATGTGCTCGATGAGATGCGAGAGGCCATGCTCATGCGCCTGCTCGTTCCGCGATCCGGTGCCGACCCACACGCCGAGCGTGGCGGTGGCGATTTCCGGCATGCGCTCGGTCGCGACCGTCAGGCCGTTGGACAGCCTTGTGATGTCGACCCGCTTCTCGCGGACGAAGTGTTCGTTCATGCAGATGCGCCTTTGATGGCCCGGGCACGCTCGCGAATGAAGCGCTCTACCGCAGCCTGATCATTCGGGAGAACCGAGAAGCTCTCCTGACGCTCCATCAGATCAGCCATGTGCGGCGGAAGTGCGGGGCGAATGCCCGTGGCGCGCTCGACCGCATCGGGGAACTTGGCCGGATGCGCAGTGGACAGCGCGACGACCGGCACCTCAGGCTTTTCTTTCAAGAGCGCGCGGCCAGCGCACATGCCGACGGCGCTGTGCGGATCGAGCACATAGCCTGTGGTGCGATAGGTCTGGGCCATTTCGTCCATGACCTTCGCCTCATTTACGGCCTCGGCCGAAAACTCCTCGCGGATCCGGGCGAGGGGAGCTGCTTCGATCATGAAGGAGCGCGACTGGTGAAGGCTTGCCATCAGGCGGCGGATCGCTTCGCCGTTGCGATCATAGGATTCGAACAGAAGGCGCTCGAAGTTCGAGGAGATCTGGATATCCATCGACGGCGAGGTCGTGGGCTCGACGCCCTTGATCTCGTAAGCGCCGGAACTCAGCGTGCGCGCCAGGATGTCGTTGGCATTGGTGCCGATCATCAGGCGGTCGATGGGCAGGCCCATGCGCTTGGCGACCCAGCCTGCGAGAATGTCGCCGAAATTGCCGGTGGGCACAGAAAAGGAGATGGGGCGGTGCGGGCTGCCGAGGGCTACGGCTGCGGTAAAGTAGTACACGGCCTGCGCCGCGACACGGGCCCAATTGATGGAGTTCACGCCCGAAAGCTGCAGCTCGTCGCGGAAGCGGGCGTTGTTGAACATGCCCTTCACCATGTTCTGGCAATCGTCGAAGGTGCCTTCGACCGCGAGCGCATGCACGTTCGGCGAAGCCACCGTCGTCATCTGGCGGCGCTGCACGTCCGACACGCGGCCATGCGGGTAGAGGATGAAGATATCAACTTGATCGAGGCCCTTGAAAGCCTCGACCGCGGCGCTGCCCGTATCGCCGGAGGTCGCGCCGACGATGGTGGCGCGGGCGCCGCGGTTTTTAAGCACATGGTCCATGAGGCGACCGAGCAGCTGCATCGCCACATCCTTGAAGGCGAGCGTTGGGCCGTGGAAAAGCTCAAGCACGAAGAGATTGTCGCCAAGCTGCGTCAGCGGGCACACGGCGGCGTGGCGGAACGAGGCATAGGCCTCGTCGATCATCCGGCTGAGATCGGCCTCGGAAATATCGCCGTCCACCAGCGGGCCGAGCACGGCCTTGGCGACCTCTGCGTAGGGTTTCCCGGCAAAGCCTTTGATCGTGTCCGCCGTGAGGCTCGGCCATGTTTGAGGCATGTAGAGGCCGCCGTCCCTCGCAAGGCCGGTCAGAAGCGCATCGGAAAAGCCAAGCGCGGGAGCTTCCCCGCGGGTCGAGACATGGAGCACGATCAATCTCCTGGAAATGCGGCGGGACAATAGGAGGAGCGGCCGATTGCGGCAAGCCGCTTCTGGAGCAGCATCACCCCTTGATGCGCTTCCAGGCGAAGGCCCCGAACACGCCGACGAGGGTGAGCGCGATGCCGTACCAGGTGAGTGCGTATTGCAGGTGGTTGTTGGGCAGCGTGAGCTGTGTCTGCCCGCCGCGCGGCCAGCCGCCTGGATTGGGCGTCGCATCCGCATCGATCAGGAAGGGGGCGCCACGCTCCAGCTTGCGGGCGTCGGCGATGGCCTGGGGATCGCGGGCGAACCAGAGATTCTTCTGCGGCTCATCCTTCGGCGTGAAGGCGTTGCGCGCCTCGGGCGCCCGGACGAGTCCCGTGATGGTCACATCGCCTTGCAGCTGACCCTGTAGGCGGGTGGCGGGATCCTTCAGATCCGCGGGCACGAAGCCGCGATTGACGATGACGATGGCGCCCGTGGCGAGCTTGAGCGGCGTGAGGATGTAATAGCCCTGGACGGGCGCGCCCTGCCGCGCTCCGGGAGCGAGGCCATAGACCGGCGCCTCGAGGTCGTGCAGGAAGGTGCCCGTGACGCGAACCTTCCGGAACTCATCCTGGTCCGCACGCCAAGTGGTCCATTCCGCTTCGGGAACGATCGAGCCCGGCTCGCCATAGGCGCGGGTCTCGATCTGTTCGATCAGGCTCTCCTTCCAGGCCTTGCGCTGGAGCTGCCAAGTGCCGAGGCCGATGAGGATCGCAAGGGCAATGAGGGTCGCGAGCGTCGGCAGAAGGAGCGAGCGGCCCTTGTGCTGGCTGGCGGCACTCACTTCTGGATGCGCCCTTCCTCGGCCTTGTGGTGATATTGAAGCGCCACCAGAACGCCCTTGGAAGGTCGCACGAGCGCAAGGCTCAAGATAATGCTCAAGGCAGACCACAGGACGAGGTGGAGCCAGATCGGCGGGGAGAAGGCGAACTCGGCCCAGAGAGCGAGACCAATCACCACGATGCCGACGATGGACATGACGAAGAAGGCGGGGCCGTCTCCCGAATCGGCGAAGGCGAAATCGAGACCGCAGACCTCGCATTTCGGGCGCACCTTCAGGAAGCCCTGAAACAGGTGGCCCTTGCCGCAACGGGGGCACAGGCCCTTGAGGCCGGTGATGACAGGCGAGGGAGCGGATTGATCTTGGGCCACGATGGTTCTCCGTGAGCAGACCTCTCGTCAGATGGTGAGGAGAGGCCGAAAAGCGAAGGGCGGCTCGAAAGCCGCCCCCGTAAAACAAGTTTCGTGCGCGGCTTTAGTGACCCGCCGCGTGGCCTCCGAAGCCCCACACATAGATGGAGGCGAAGAGGAAGAGCCAAACCACGTCAACGAAGTGCCAGTACCAAGCGGCGAACTCGAAGCCGAGATGCTGCTTGGGCGAGAAGTCGCCGCGATAGGCGCGCAGCAGGCAGACGGCCAGGAAGATCGTGCCGATGATCACGTGTGCGCCGTGGAAGCCCGTCGCCATGAAGAAGGTGGCACCGTAGATGTTGCCGCTGAAGCCGAAGGCAGCATGGCTGTACTCGTAGGCCTGCACGCAGGTGAAGATCATGCCGAGGATGACCGTGAGCCACAGGCCAGCCTTGAGGCCCTGGCGGTCGTTCTCGAGCAGAGCATGGTGCGCCCAGGTCACCGTGGTGCCGGAGGTCAGCAGGATCAGGGTGTTGAGCAGGGGCAGGTGCCAGGGATCGAAGGTCTCGATGCCCTTCGGGGGCCACACGCCGCCGAGAGCCTCGACGCGCGAGTAGAGCTGCGGATCGCCGGCATAGAGAGCTGCGTCGAAATAGGCCCAGAACCAGGCCGCGAAGAACATCACCTCGGAGGCGATGAACATCATCATGCCGTAGCGGTGATGGAGCTGAACCACACGGGTGTGCGAGCCGGTATTGGCCTCGCGCACAACGTCGCTCCACCAGGAGATCATGGTGTAGAGCACGCCGATGATGCCTGCGCCGAAGATGAAGGCGCCGATAGCCATGCCGGCGATGTGGATATCTTTCCACCAGGTCACGAACCCGGAGGCCATCAGGAAGGCGCTGATCGAGCCGATGAGCGGCCACGGGCTCGGATCAATGATGTGGTAATCGTGGTTCTTGGCGTGGGCCTCGGCCATTTCGTGTCGTCTCCGTGCCTCGAATGTGACTTCGCTTTAAGACGTTTCTGTCCCGCTTGTCACGTTCCTTATTGAACGGTGGGTTGGGTTGATGATGTCGCCTCCGCCACCGGCTTGCCCGCCTTGGAGGGGAAGTAGGTGTAGGAGAGGGTGATGGAAGAGAGGTCCTTCACGTCGGAATCCTGCGTCAGACGCGGATCGACATAGAACACGACCGCCGATTCCAGGCTCTCGCCCGGCTGCAGGGTCTGCTCGGTGAAACAGAAACATTCGAGCTTCGAAAAGTAGGTGCCTGCGAGATCCGGCTGCACGTTGTAGGTCGCAATGCCGGTGGCAGGTTTGTCGCCCGTGTTGGTGACCTTGTACATGACCGTCGTGGTCTCGCCGAGCTTCACCGTGATTTCCGGCTTCTCGGGCGAGAAGCGCCACTTCAGACCAGGAGCCACATTGGCGTCGAAGCGCACGGAAATCGTGCGGTCCAGAACGTCCGAATTGTTGCTGTCGCGGGCAATCGGCGTACCGTCGAAGCCGGTCACCTTGCAGAAGAGGTCGTAGAGCGGCACCGATGCATAGGCGAGTCCGATCATGCCCACGGCAATGCCGGCACAGGCGAGAGCCGTGCGATGTAACTTGCGCTGAGTGTGCGGTGCTTCAGACATGCTCAACTCACAGGGGCCGGTTCAGGACCTGGGGGCCCAGCTTCGCAATCGTGATTGCGAAAAGCAGGATGCAGAGAATGCCGAGCGTGAGGCCCAAAGCAATCGAACGCCGCCTGCGGCGCTGCTGTTCCTCAGGTGTGAGGTGGTAGGAGGAATTTTGGTCCGCCATGTGCTTCACCCCAGAACCGGATGGAAGAAGCCGAAGCCATGCTCCGCAAGGAGCGTGGCGAACAGCAGGAAGAGATAGAGAATCGAGAAGGCGAACAGCTGCTGGGCCACGCGCATGGCAGGCTCGCCCTGACGCAGGCGATAGACCTGAATTGCAAGGGCCAGCATGCCGAGACCGCCGACAAGCGAGATGATCGCGTAAGCGAGGCCGCCGAAGCCGAAGAACACCGGCGCCATGCCGAGCGGGGCGAGAAGCACCGTGTAGGCGAGAATCTGGAAGCGGGTGGAATCCGGGCCGGCGACGTTCGGCATCATCGGAATGCCGGCGCGTTCATAATCGCCGGACTTCACGAGAGCGAGCGCCCAGAAATGAGGCGGCGTCCACATGAAGATGATGGCAAACAGAATGACGCTGTCCCACGCCACATGACCGGTCACGGCTGCCTGCGCCACCACCGGAGGGAGGGCGCCTGCCGCACCGCCGATGACAATGTTCTGCGGTGTCGAGCGCTTCAGCCACATCGAGTAGATGACAACGTAGAAGAAGATGGTGAAGGCGAGCAGGCCAGCCGCCAGCCAGTTACTGGCGAGCCCTAAGATGAGCACCGAGCCGGCGGACAGGGTCAGGCCGAAGGCCAGGGCCTCGTTGGGCTGGATCTTGCCGGCGGGAATCGGACGCTTGCGCGTGCGGGTCATGACGGCATCGATATCCGCATCCCACCACATGTTGAGGCAGCCCGACGCGCCGCCGCCAACGGCGATCATCAGCAGGGACACGAAAGCGAGGAGGGGATTCACATTCGGATGGCTGACGACCATGCCGACGAGCGCCGTGAACACGACGAGAAACATCACGCGCGGCTTCAGCAGGGCGAAGAAGTCGGACACGTCGCCCTGTGAGAGGCCAGCTTGGGCTCGGCTCTTGGTTGGGGTCTCGGTCAAACTGTTCGACAGGGTGTTCATACTGATGATCTTCCGAAACGCTGAAGAATGAGGCTCGAGAGCCTCTCGATGTCAGCTCCTCGCCGGAAGGCTTCGCTTGCCGAAGCCCTCGGGGGAGGAGCGGGCGGCGTTTGCCGCCCGGCTCAGCCGATTAGTGGCCCGTCTCGACGATGCGGGGCAGGGTCTCGAACTGGTGGAACGGAGGCGGAGAGGACAGGGTCCATTCCAGCGTCGTCGCACCTTCGCCCCACGGATTGCCGGCAGCCTTCTCCTTGCGGATGAGAGCGTAGATCACCCCGATCGTGAAGAAGATCACGCCCGCGAAGAAGATGTAGGCGCCGATCGAGGAGACCAGGTTCCAGCCGGCGAAGGCATCCGGATAATCCGCATAACGGCGCGGCATGCCGGATAGGCCGAGGAAGTGCATCGGGAAGAACAGCACGTTGGCTCCGATGAAGGAGATCCAGAAATGCACCTTGCCGATCCACTCGGGCAGCACGTAGCCGGTGATCTTCGGGAACCAGTAGTAGACGGCTGCGAAGATCACGAACACGGCGCCGAGCGACAGCACATAGTGGAAGTGAGCCACCACGTAATAGGTGTCGTGCATGTAGCGGTCGACGGGAGCGTTCGCGAGCACGACGCCGGTGACGCCGCCCACCGTGAACAGGAACACGAAGCCGATCGCCCACTGCATGGCCGCCGTGAAGCGGATGGAGCCGCCCCACATGGTAGCGATCCACGAGAAGATCTTCACGCCGGTCGGAACCGCAATCACCATCGTGGCGAACACGAAGTAGGCCTGGGTCTGCAACGAGAGGCCGACCGTGTACATGTGGTGAGCCCACACGACAAAGCCGACGACGCCGATCGCCACCATGGCATAGGCCATGCCGAGATAGCCGAAGATCGGCTTCTTCGAGAAGGTGGAGATGATGTGCGACACGATGCCGAAGGCCGGCAGGATCATGATGTACACTTCGGGGTGGCCGAAGAACCAGAACAGGTGCTGGTAGAGCACCGGATCACCGCCGCCGGCCGGATCGAAGAAGGTCGTGCCGAAGTTGCGGTCAGTGAGCAGCATCGTGATCGCGCCTGCGAGAACCGGCAGCGAGAGAAGCAGCAGGAACGCGGTCACCAGCATGGCCCAAGCGAAGAGCGGCATCTTGTGCAGCGTCATGCCTGGAGCGCGCATGTTGAGGATCGTGGTGATGAAGTTGATCGCGCCCAGGATCGAGGATGCACCGGCAAGGTGCAGGGCCAGGATGCCGAAGTCGAGCGCAGGACCAGGATGACCAGCCGTCGAGAGCGGAGGATACACTGTCCAGCCGCCGCCAAAGCCAAGCGAGCCCGGAGCGCCTTCGACGAAGAGCGAGCAGAGCATCAGGCCGAAGGCCGCAACGGTGAGCCAGAACGAGATGTTGTTCATGCGCGGGAAGGCCATGTCCGGCGCGCCGATCATAAGCGGGACGAACCAGTTGCCGAAGCCGCCGATGAGGGTGGGCATCACCAGGAAGAACACCATGATGAGGCCGTGACCCGTCACGAAGACGTTGAACGCCTGCGGATTGGAGAAGAACTGCAGGCCGGGCTCCTGGAGTTCCAGGCGCATACCGATCGACAGAAGACCGCCGATGATGCCGGCCGTGAAGCCGAAGAGGAGGTAGAGAGTGCCGATATCCTTGTGGTTCGTGGAATAGAACCAGCGGCGCCAGAAGCCGGGATGATCGTGGTGATCCGCGTGAGCGGCATCAGCTGCATGTGCCATGATGAGACCTCTATGGTCCTTGCTTTTTAAATTACTGAGCGTTCGCGAACTTGATCGGTGTCGTGTCTTCCGTGGAAGCATAACGCTGCTTCGCCTCGGCGAGCCAAGCGGCATATTGCTGCTCGCTCACGACGCGGATTTCGATCGGCATGTAGGGGTGTCCGTTGCCGCAGAGCTCCGAGCACTGGCCGTAATAAACGCCTTCCTTGTCGGCCTTGAACCAGGTTTCGTTCAGGCGTCCCGGAACGGCATCGACCTTGATGTAGAAGGACGGAAGCGCGAAGGAGTGGATCACGTCCGCCGAGGTCACCTGAACGCGCACGACCTTGCCGACCGGCACGACCATGGCGTTGTCGGCGCCGAGCAGGCGCGGCTGGTCAGGCTTGCGGGCGCTGTCCTCGGTGATCATGTTCGAGTCGAATTTGAAGCCGCCCTGATCGGCCGGATACTCGTAGCCCCAGTACCAGGAATAGCCGGTGGCCTTGATCACCACGTCGGCCTGCGGCGGAACCAGCTGCTGGCGCAGGAGGCGGAAGGAGGGGATTGCAATGGCCACGAGGATCAGCACCGGAACGATGGTCCAGGCCACCTCGAGGAGCGTGTTGTGCGTGGTCCTGGAAGGAACCGGGTTCTTCCGCTCGTTGAAACGGGCGACGATCGTGAGAAGCAGCGCCAGCACGAAGAGGCAGATCACGGCGATCAGCCAAACCAGGTAAGTGTGGAAGTTGGACACGCTCTGTCCCAACTCGGTCACCATCTCCTGCATGCCGGTTTCCCAAGGGGAGGGGCGGCCTGCGGCGGCCCATGCCTCACTTATGCCCAACACAAGTGCGACCGCTGCCGTGGAGAGGGCGGTCACCGATCGACGTCCAGTCTCGATCCGCATCGGCGTTCCAAAGCTCCTAAGATTATGATGGCCGGGCGGCCACGAAAGCATAAAGGGGATGATACGGGCGTGCGAATAGCGGCGCCCGGCTTGCGCCATCACCTTTGATGTATGTCAAAGACCACAGGATGCGCCGAAGCGCAACGGTGCTAAGGTCGCAATTTGTGCGTCATAACCGCCAAAAGCGTTTGTGATCCCCACTTATCCCCTCTCGCTTGACATTATGGCCCCGACCATGGTCCCAACAGGCCAAAGATTGGGATCGAAGCGGCCGCGCCGCTGCCCTTGAAAAGGTTCAAGAAGGAGAAACCGATGGGCGTGTCACGATGGGTCCGCTATGGGGCGGCAGCATTCCTGGGTCTTTCGACCTTCGCCGCCGCAGCTGGCGCCAATGCCCAAGGCATGGTGAAGAATACCTATGGCGACTGGCAGATGCGCTGCGAGACTCCTGCGGGAGCCACTGCCGAGCAATGCGCTCTCGTGCAGAATGTCGTCGCGGAAGATCGTCCGAATGTCACGCTCGTCATTATTGTGTTGAAAACCGCCGACGGCAAAAGCCGGCTTCTTCGCGTCGTTGCGCCCCTTGGTATCCTCCTGCCGTCCGGCCTGGGCCTGAAGATCGACCAGACCGATATCGGCCGGGCTGGATTCGTGCGCTGCCTGGCTACGGGTTGCGTCGCCGAGGTTGTCATGGAAGATAATCTCATTAATCAGATGAAGACCGGGCAGTCCGCAACCTTCATCGTGTTCCAGACGCCTGAGGAGGGCATCGGTATTCCCGTGTCGCTGAATGGATTCGCGACCGGCTTCGATGCTCTGCCGTAAGGTCAGTAAGAGACAATCTGGGGGATTTGCATGGGTAAGGGTTCGGGTGCGAAGGCCGGTCTGGCATTTGCCGTGCTGGGCGTCTCCGTTCTGGCTGGATGCGCTGGTTCAGGTGAGACCGGCAGCATGGGCATCGGCGAAATGCTCTTAACCGGCGGTGCTATCCAGGCCCCGGCCCAGGTCCGGCCGATGGACGACGTCTACTGCCCGCCGGTCACCATTGCCGAAGGCGGCTCCGCCATTCAGGCCTATTCCGGCGGCCGCGCCGGCGACTCATCGGCCCTGCGCAGCCAAGTTTCCATCAGTAATGTCGCCCGCGAATGCGTGGGCCAGCCTGATGGCTCCACCCTCGTGAAGGTGGGTGTCGAGGCGCGCGCTCTTCTGGGCGTCGGTGGCGCCGCGGGCCGCTACAACGTTCCGGTGCAGATCGTGGTGACGGATGGCTCGACCGTGATCGCCAATCGCAGTCGCGCTGCCGTGGCAGCCATTCCGGCCGGCGGCACGCAGGCGAGCGTGGCAGTGGTGGAAGACGGCATTGTGGTGCCTGCGTCACGCGCCAACTCCTTCGAGATCGAAGTTGCTCTCGGCGGCAGGGGCTGGCGCGGTTAATCTACATCGCTTTCCCTGGTTAATAGAGAGCTGAGGAGCCGGCCCTCTGATTCAGAGGGCTGGCGAGCACCTTGTCGATTCGGCGCTCGTCCAGGTCGATCACCTCGAAGCGCCATCCTAGCATTTCCACATGCTCGCCCGTTGCGGGCAGGTGCTGCAATTCGCTGATCACCAGACCGCCGACCGTATGATAATTGCGGGGTTCGGGCAGGGTGACCCCCAGAATATCCGCCATTTCATCGACAGGCATGGAGCCAGCGAGCAGCCAGGAACCATCCTCGCGCCGGGTGGCATCGGGCTCAGGTGCCTCGCCATCCGAGCGGAAGGCGCCGACGATGGCCTCCAATGCATCCGCCGGGGTCACAAGTCCTTCGAAATGGCCGTATTCGTCATGAACGAGAGCCATGGGCACTTCCGAGTCGCGCAGCATCGCGAGCGCATCCAGGGCATAGAGCGTATCGGGAATGACGGGGGCCTGTTGGATCTGAGCACGAATATCGAGCGGCTGGCCCGACAAGAGGGCCGCCAATAGAGCGCGCGACTGGACGACACCGATGATGTTGTCCGGCGAGCCTTCGCTCACGGGGAGGCGCGAATGAGGGGTCTCGATCAAGAGAGTGCGGATGGTTTCCTCATCGTCGTCGAGGTCGATCCAGTCCACATCAGTGCGCGGGGTCATGAGGCCGCGCACCGTCCGGTCGCCGAGACGCAGGACGCCGGAAATCATGCGGCGCTCCTCCTCCTCGATCACACCCGCGCTCTCGGCCTCGCCGACGAGCATCTTGATCTCTTCTTCCGTCACCGTCGTCTCATCCCCGGAGGACGGGCCGAACAGGCTGAAGATCAGGCGGGTGGAGGCGTTCAGCAGCCAGACGGCGGGGGCGGCAACCTTGGAGAGCACCAGCATCATGGGTGCCATGGAGCAGGCGATGCCTTCCGGATGGCGCAGGGCGAGCTGCTTCGGCACGAGCTCGCCGATGACGATGGAGAGATAGGTGATGAAGCCGATGACCAGGCCGAAGCCGAGCGGCTCCGCCGCGGCTTCCGGCATGCCTTGCGCTATGAGAAACTGGGTCAGCTTGTCGCCCAGGGCCGCGCCCGAAAACGCACCGGCCAGGATGCCGACGAGCGTGATTCCGATCTGGACGGTGGAGAGAAAACGCCCCGAATCCTCCATCAGCGCCAGGGCGGTATTGGCCCCGGAGCGGCCCTGTTCGGCCATGGCTTTCAGACGGGGCCTGCGGGCGGACACGATGGCGAGTTCTGAAAGCGCGAAGACGCCGTTCAGAGCGACGAGAGCAAGAGCGATGACCAGTTCGAGCAACGGTGCCAGGAGCTGCCGACCGGATCGGGCCGCGCTTTCCCCCTTCTGTGAATGATGGCCTAACATGAGGGCTCGGAGGCCTGCCGTCAATTAAAGCGGGGAGATATTGATTGCGGCACCCTGCTTTGTTGACAGGACCGCTTTTCCTCTTCAGAGCTAAAGCAAGCTGATGATCCCCGCGGAAGAGACCGGGCTTTGCCCGGCGCCGAAGGCGCAACCGCCCCGGAAACGCTCAGGCCAAAGGACCGCGTGGGAGCTGGCACTCTGGAAAGCGGCGACGCTTGGAATAAGCGTCGCCCACCGACGGGCGTAACCTGCCGCTTAGAGCGGTTTGGGAAATCTCTCAGGTCTCGGGACAGAGGGGGCGCAAAGCAACGGGCCGCAAGGCTTGAAGAAACGCGCACCTTTGAGGGAATCCGATGGCCGAGCCAGCGCATAGCGACCAGCCGCTTCTGAAAACACCGCTTCATGCCGAGCACGTTGCGCTTGGCGCCCGCATGGTGCCCTTCGCCGGCTACGACATGCCCGTGCAATACCCCACCGGCATCCTGACAGAGCACAACTGGACCCGCGAGCATGCGGGTCTGTTCGACGTCTCCCATATGGGCCAGGCTTTCCTCATTGCCGAGGACAAGAGCCATGAGACGATCGCCAAAGCTCTCGAGGCGCTGATCCCGGCGGACGTGCTGAACCTCAAGCCCAACCAGCAGCGCTATTCGCAGCTGCTGGCCGATGATGGCGGCATCCTCGACGACCTCATGGTCACCCGTGTCGGTGCGCCGGGTCACGAGGGCTGGCTCTACCTCGTCGTAAACGCTTCAATGAAGGATGCCGATTACGCGCATATCCAGGCGCGCCTGCCGAAAGGCGTGAGCCTCAAGCGCAAGGACGAACTTGCGCTCATGGCGCTGCAGGGCCCGTCCGCCGAAGGCGTGCTGGCGAAGCTTGCGCCTGCCGTTGCCGATCTGCCCTTCATGATGTCCGCCGACGTGCAGATCGATGGCATCTGGGTCCACGTTTCCCGCTCCGGCTACACGGGCGAGGACGGCTTCGAGATTTCCTGCAAGGCCGACGATGCGGCAATGCTTTGGAACAAGCTCCTCGCCGATCCTGAGGTGAAGCCCATCGGTCTCGGCGCGCGCGACTCGCTGCGCCTCGAAGCGGGCCTGTGCCTCTACGGCCACGACATCGATACCACCACGTCGCCCATCGAGGCGGGCCTGATCTGGTCGATCCAGAAGCGCCGCCGCGAGGAGGGAGGCTTCCCGGGCGCCGCGCGCATTCAGCGCGAGATCAAGGACGGGCCCGCCCGCGTGCGCGTCGGCCTCAGGCCGGAAGGCCGTGCTCCGGCGCGCGAGGGCAGCGTGATCACCACGCTCGACGGGCGCGAGGTTGGAATCGTCACCTCCGGCGGCTTCGGCCCCACCGTCAATGGCCCGGTCGCCATGGGCTATGTCTCGAAGGACGTGTCCGCCATCGGCACGGATCTTCATCTCGTCGTTCGCGGCAAGCCGCTGCCCGCCAAGGTGGCCGCCATGCCGTTCGCTCCGCATCGTTACAAGCGCTAATCCAGGGGAACACCATGACCACGCGTTACACCAAGGACCACGAATACATCCGCGTCGAGGGCGATGCCGGTATCGTCGGCATTTCCGACTACGCGCAGAGCCAACTTGGCGACGTCGTCTTCGTGGAACTGCCGAGCGTCGGTAAGACACTCTCGAAGGGCGATGAGGCCGCCGTCGTCGAGAGCGTGAAGGCTGCGAGCGAAGTCTACGCTCCGGTTTCCGGCGAGGTGGTCGAGGTCAACAGCGACCTCGAAGCCTCCCCCGGCACGGTCAACGAAGATCCGGCCGGTCGCGGCTGGTTCCTGAAAATCCGCCTCACGAATCCGAGCGAGCTCGATGGTCTCATGACCGAAGAGCAGTACCAGGAATTCGTGAAGTCGATTTCGTAAGAGAGCTGAACCGATGTCGCACGAATACACGGCCACAGTGCGTTGGACGCGCGGGGAGGGCGAGGCCTTTTCCGACAACCGTTACAGTCGCGGACATGTCTGGTCGTTTGACGGTGGCATCACGGTTCCGGGATCGGCATCGCCATCGGTGGTGCCGCTGCCCTTCTCCCGCGAAGATGCAATCGATCCCGAGGAAGCGTTCGTGGCGGCGGTGTCGAGCTGCCACATGCTCACCTTCCTCTCGATTGCCGCCAAGAAGCGCTTCGTCGTCGACCGATACGAAGACAAGGCTCTCGGCATCATGACGCCGAACGAGAAGGGCAAGCTCTTCGTCTCCAAAGTGACGCTCGATCCGGTGATCGAATTTTCCGGCGACAAACGCCCGAGTCCTGAACAGATCGCCGACATGCATCACCTCGCTCACAAGGAATGCTTCATCGCCAATTCCGTGCTCACGGAAATCGTGGTGGCGGGCGTTCCCTCGCACTAACCCAAGGTTTTTAGCCGATGCGTTATTTGCCTCTCTCCGACACCGACCGCAGCGAGATGCTCGCGCGCATCGGTATCAAATCGGTGGACGAATTGTTCGCCGATGTGCCGAAGAGCCTGCTTCTCAAGGAGCCGGTGGATCTGCCGCGCCGCAAGGGCGAATGGGAAGTGGAGCGCATCCTCTCCCGCATGTCCGCCAGGAACGTGCCGGCCTCCTCCGTGCCGTTCTTCGTGGGCGCGGGCGCCTACAAGCATCACGTTCCGGCCACTGTCGATCATCTGATTCAGCGCTCCGAGTTCCTGACGAGCTACACGCCGTATCAGCCGGAGATCGCTCAAGGGACGCTGCAATATCTCTTCGAGTTCCAGACTCAGGTGGCCGCGCTCACCGGCATGGAGGTGGCGAACGCCTCCATGTATGACGGCTCCACCGGCACGGGCGAGGCGGTGCTCATGGCGCATCGTGTCACCAAGCGCCGCAAGGCCGTGCTCTCCGGCGGCCTGCATCCGCATTACGCGGATGTGGTGCGCACCCTCTCCGACATGGCGAGCGACAGCGTCGTCACCATGCAGCCGGATGTTTCCGGCACTGAGGACATTCTCTCGCAGATCGACGAAAGCGTTTCTTGCGTCGTCGTGCAGTCGCCGGACGTGTTCGGCAACGTGCGCGATCTGAAGCCCATCGCCGACAAGGCGCACAAGCACGGAGCGCTGCTGATCGCGGTGTTCACGGAAGCCGTGTCGCTCGGCCTCGTTGCCTCGCCCGGCAGCCAAGGCGCCGACATCGTGGTCGGCGAGGGCCAGTCGATCGGCAACGCGCTGAATTTCGGCGGTCCTTATGTCGGCCTTTTCGCCACGCAGTCGAAGTTCATTCGCCAGATGCCGGGCCGCCTCTGCGGCGAGACGGTGGATGCGGACGGCAACCGCGGCTTCGTGCTCACCCTCTCCACCCGCGAGCAGCATATCCGCCGCGACAAGGCGACCTCGAATATCTGCACCAATTCAGGCCTTTGCGCGCTGGCCTTCACCATTCACATGACCTTGCTCGGCGAGGCGGGGCTCACGCGCCTTGCCCGCGTGAATCATGCGAATGCGATCAAGCTCGCCGACCAATTGGCTGGCGTGAAAGGCGTCGAGGTTCTCAACAAGACGTTCTTCAACGAGTTCACCGTGAAGCTCGCAAAGCCTGCGGCTGAAGTGGTCGAGCGGTTGGCCGAGAAAGGCGTGCTCGCGGGTGTGCCTGTCTCCCGCCTGCTACCGAATGCTGGCCTCGACAATCTGCTGCTCGTCGCTTCCACCGAAGTGAACACCGATGATGACCGCGCGGCTCTTGTCGCCGTCTTGAAGGAGGTTCTGTGATGTTGAACCGCCAGGGACGTCCCTCTTCCGCCGGTGAAACCGGCACCAATGCGCATCCGACCTTCACCGGCAACAAGGCGCTGGCGCAAATCGAGCCGCTGCTCTTCGAGATCGGCCGCTATGACACCACCGGCGTCGATATCGACGAGCCGGAGGCCTTCACGCCGCGCCTCGGTGGGCTGGAGCGCACGGAGGCCATCGGCCTGCCGGGTCTCTCCGAGCCCGAGACCATGCGCCATTACGTGCGCCTGTCTCAGATGAACTACGGCATCGACACCGGTCTCTTCCCGCTCGGCTCCTGCACGATGAAGCACAATGCACGGCTCAACGAGCGCATGGCGCGTCTGCCGGGCTTCTCCGACGTGCATCCGCTGCAGCCGGTTTCCACCGTGCAGGGCGCGCTGGAGCTCATGAACGAACTCGGCCGCTATCTCGTCACTCTCACCAACATGACGGCCGTTGCGCTTTCGCCGAAGGCGGGCGCGCATGGCGAATTGTGCGGCATGATGGCGATCAAGGCCGCCATCGAGGCGCGCGGCGAGGGCAAGACGCGTAACGTGGTGCTCGTGCCCGATTCGGCGCATGGCACGAACCCGGCAACCGCCGCGCTCATCGGCTTCGTCGTGAAGCCGGTGCCGGCCCGCGAGGACGGCTGGGTGCATGTGGAGGACGTCAAAGAGCGTCTTGGTCCGGATGTCGCCGCGATCATGCTGACAAACCCCAATACCTGCGGACTCTTCGAGCCGCAGGTGGTTGAGATTGCGAAGGCGATCCACGAGGCCGGCGCGTACTTCTATTGCGATGGGGCGAACTTCAACGCCATCGTGGGCAAGGCGAAGCCGGGCGATCTCGGCGTCGATGCCATGCACATCAACCTGCACAAGACCTTCTCGACGCCACATGGCGGCGGTGGTCCGGGCTCCGGCCCGGTGGTGCTCTCCGCGCGCCTCGCGCCTTACGCTCCGGTGCCGTTTGTGCGCGTGGGCAAGGACGGGTTCGAGCTGGTTGAACAAAACAATGAGGCCGGCGGCCCTGCCGCCCCGTTCGGCCGCATGACCGCCTTCCACGGTCAGATGGGCATGTATGTGCGTGCCCTGTCCTACATGCTCTCGCATGGTTCGGACGGCATGAAGCAGGCCTCCGAGGACGCCGTGCTCAACGCCAACTACATCCGCGCCGGTCTGTCGGATCTCCTCTCGCTGCCTTTCGGTGACAAGCCGTGCATGCACGAGGTTCTGTTCGACGATGCATGGCTGAAGGACACGGGCGTGACCACGCTCGATGTGGCGAAGGCCATGATCGACGAGGGCTATCACCCGATGACCATGTACTTCCCGCTGGTGGTGCACGGCGCGATGCTGATCGAGCCGACGGAGTCCGAATCGAAGTCGTCCCTCGACCTCTTCATCGCGACTTTGCGCGACCTCGCGATGGCCGCGAAGAACGGCGAGAAGGAACGCTTCACCGGCGCTCCCTACCACGCCCCGCGCCGCCGCCTGGACGAGACCCGCGCCGCCCGCAACCCGGTCCTCAAGTGGACGCCGCCTGCGCCTGTGGCGGAAGCGGCGGAGTAAGGTTCCCGAAAACTCAAATGCCCGGCCTTGTGCCGGGCATTTCTGTTTCGGAGGTATTCGTCATGCCGGCCCTGCGGTGCAGAACCCGAAAGCGTGTGGCGAACACACTCTTCATCATGGTTTGATCGTCATGGCCGCACTTGTTGCGGCCATCCGCGTCTTGAGAACCGCTGAGTCATGAAGACGTGGATCCCCGGCCGGGGATGACGATGCCATATTCTGCTAGCGAGCCAGGATCTCCGCTGCGCTCCGTCCGGGATGACGCCGTCGTTACGCGGAGGCCAGCACAGCGTCCTTCAGCTCTGCCATCCGCTCAATGATGATGGAAGCACCCGCCTGCCGCAGCGTGTCCGCATGTTCCGGCCCGCAATGGCCGCCGCCGGTAAAGCCGATCACGCGCATATCGGCAGCAAGCGCTGCCTGAACGCCGGTGGGCGAATCCTCGATCACTAGGCACTCTTCCGGGCTGACGCCCATCTGTCTTGCCGCATGAAGAAACAGGTCCGGTGCCGGTTTGCCCCGCGCGACCTGTGTGGCGCTGAAGACGTTGTCGAACAGATCGGCGAGACCTGTGACACGCAACGACAGGGCGATCCGCTCCGGAACCGAAGAGGAAGCGACGCAGCGCGGATAGGGCAGGGAGAGAATCGCCTCGCGCACGCCCGCAATTGACTGCAGATCCGTCTCGAACCGCGCGAAGAGAGCGCGGTTGATCTGCTCCGCGAAATCGTCCGGCAGCCTGCACGCGTGGTCGGCTTCGATCCGCGCGACCATGTCCTTCATGCTCTTGCCGACGAATTGACGTGCGATGTCGTCCGCCGTGTAGGGCAGTCCGAGATCCGTCAGAACGTCCGCATCGACCTTGCACGCGAGGGGCTCGGAATCGACCAGAACGCCGTCGCAATCGAAAATCAGCAGCATGGTGCCTCCAGCAAAAAGGCCGCCTTTGAGGGGCGGCCTTTGAAATCGTCGGCGATGTGCGAGAGGCTTACTGGAGCTTCGAACGCACGTCGTTGAGGCCCTGAGACACCAGCGAGGCTGCGGTGTTGCCGGTGATCTCCTGGCGCAGAACGCGCTCGGAGGCCTTGACGGCGGCATCAATGGCAGCGGCGCGGACCTCGGCGGCAGCCTGGGCTTCGGCCTGTGCGATCTTCGCCTCGGCGGAGGCGGTGCGGCGCTTCACGAAGTCGGCCATCTTCTCCTGAGCTTCCTGGGCCAGGCGCTCGGCCTCGCCCTTGGCGTTGGAGACGATGTCGGCTGCCTCGCGCTCGGCTGCGGCACGCTTGGCCTCGAATTCCTTCAGGAGCTTCTCGGCGTCCTCGCGCAGGCGCTTCGCCTCGGCGAGTTCGTCGGCGATGCGCTTGCCGCGGGAATCAAGCTGGTTCAGCACTTTTCCGGGGACGCCGTAATAGAACATAATGCCCCAGAAGATGACAAAGGCAACGGCGACCCAGAATTCGGCGTCGGCGAACAAATGGCTCATGGAGGCCTCCTGGTCAGGCGTTGATCTGGTCGAGGGCGGACTCGACCGCCTGCGGGGCCGGAGCCTTGCCGGTCAGACGCTCGATGATGGCGCTGGCCGTATCGCGCGCGATGCCGCGCACATGGCCCATGGCTTCCGCCTTACGGGCAGTGATGGTGGCCTCGGATTCGGCAAGGCGCTTGTTGAGGTCGGCCTCGAGGGCCTTGCGCTTTGCGTCGCTCTCGGCGGCGAGCTTGGCGCGCGTCTCCTGCGCGAGAGCCTGGGCGCGGCCCTTGGCCTCGGCCAGAGCCTTCTCATAGGCAGTTCCGGCTTCTTCGGCGCGGGTCTTCATCGCGGCGGCCTCGTCGAGATCGCGGGCGATGATCGCGCGCCGGTTCTCGATGATGCCGGTCAGGCGCGGCAGAACCAGCTTCGACATCAGGGTGTAGAGCACCCCGAAAGTGATCACGAGCCAGAGGAGCTGACCGCCATAGGTCTCCGTCGCGAAGGGCGGGAAGCCGACATCCTCGTGAGCGCCACCGTGCGCTTGGGTTTCGGCGTGGGTCGTCTGAGCCTGAGCCTGGGCCATGGAGCAGATCCTGAAAGGACGAGTAATCCTGGAGCATACGCTTTCCGGCAAGCCGGAGCGAACGCATCCTCTTTTAGTGCCACATCGTGTTCGCGAGGAGCCGGGGCTCACCTGACGACACGATGCTTGGAGCATCGGACGTGAAAAGTGGATTCTACTTTTCCGCACGATGCGCTGGAAACAACGAATGACGGCGGGGCGCCGCCGTCACTCTTGTCGAGGCGAGACGCCTGCCGCGCCCCGACCTCCCGATCACCGTCTTGTAATTAGGTGAAGAGCAGAACGAGAGCGACGACGAGGCAGAAGATGCCGAGACCTTCTGCGAGCGCTGCGCCGATGAAGGCGCGGGCGAACTGGCCGTCAGCAGCCGACGGGTTGCGCAGAGCGCCCGACAGGAAGTTGCCGAAGATGTTGCCAACGCCCATGGCGGCGAGGCCCATGCCAATGCAGGCAAGGCCCGCGCCGAGGAACTTGAAAGCAACCGGATCCATTGTGAACTCCTTGAGTAATGCTGTGACCGGGAGGGGAGGGAGTAACGAGAGCGCAGACCTAGTGGCCCGGGTGCAGCGCGTCGTTAAGGTAGATGCAGGTCAACACCGTGAAGACGTAGGCCTGCAGAGCGGCGACGAGGAACTCGAGCGCCATGAGAGCAACCGCCATGAAGAGCGGCAGCGGAGCGAGGATCGCCAGAGCTCCACCGGCACCCAGGAGCGCCACGACGAAGCCGCCGAAAACCTTCAGTGCGATGTGTCCCGCGAGCATGTTCGCGAAAAGACGCAGGGACAGCGAAACCGGCCGGGACAGGAACGAGATAACCTCGATGACCACGATGAAGGGCAGAAGCCAGGCCGGCACACCTGACGGCACGAAGAGGCCGAAGAAATGGGTGCCGTGCTTCATGAGGCCGTAGATCACCACGGTGCCGATCACGAGGATGGCCAGCGCGAAGGTGACGATGATGTGACTCGTCACCGTGAAGAAGCCCGGGATCATGCCGAGCATGTTCGCCGTAAACACGAACATGAAAAGGGAGAAGACGAGAGGGAAGAACTTCATTCCCTCCTTGCCCGTAGCATCCGTGAGGGTGCCTGCCACGAAGTCGTGCAGGATTTCCGCGATCGACTGGCCGCGACCCGGGACGAGCGCCCGCTTGCGGGTCGCCAGCATGAAGCCGCCCACGATCACGGCTGCAGCGCCGAGCATGAACAGCGACGAATTGGTGAAGTTGATAGCCGGAATGATGGGCTTGATCTGGAATTGCTCGATCGGGCTCGCCATGATCCGCTCTTAAATCTCGCTGTTGTCCACTGCCGTTCGGCGATCGAAATCGGGCTTTTGATTACCGCTTCTCGTCATACTTGGCCCGCTTGACCAGTCCGGCTGCCCGCATGAGGTTGAGCATGCCGGCACAGAAGCCGAGTATGAGAAAAACGATCAGACCCCAAGGGGAAATCCCGGCGAAGTAATCGACGAGCCAACCAATGACCCCGCCAGCGACGACCCCTGCGACGAATTCGGCCGAGAGCCTGAAGGCTTGGCCCATGGCGCGGGAATCGGACGTCTGGCGGTTGCGAGGTTCAGCCTCAGCGCGCTGCACGGATGCCTGAGAGATCCGTGCGTCGAGAGATTTCAGCCTCGCCGAAAGGTTAGCATCATCGGTACCATCCGGTTTCCGCTCATTTTCGCCGTTCCGCCCGGTAGGGTCCGCCATCGCGATCTCCTAAAAAGCGTTACGGGAAAATGCTTGGAAGCCTAGCCCCGAAAGCTGGGCGCAACATATGAGCGGGGGTCCCCCCTGTCAAGGACCGTCTGAAAACATCTAAGTAATTGAAATATCTACGATAAGGCCGATTTTGGACGCGCTTGGCCTAAATGCGCACACGATTTTAAGGCCGAAGCATGGCGGGGTTAAAAGCCTTAGGCCACCTCAAGAATGCGCTCGGCGCTCTGCAGATCGACCGACACCAGCTGCGAGACACCGCGTTCGGCCATGGTGACGCCGAAGAGCCGGTCCATGCGCGCCATGGTGATCGGGTTGTGGGTGATGACCACGAAACGGGTTTCCGTCTGGCGGGCCATCTCCTCCAGGAGATCACAATAACGCTCCACGTTCGCGTCATCGAGCGGGGCGTCCACCTCGTCCAGCACACAGATCGGCGAGGGATTCGTGAGGAACACCGCGAAGATGAGGGCTGTGGCGGTGAGCGCCTGCTCGCCGCCCGAGAGCAGGGTCATGCTCTGGGGCTTCTTGCCGGGCGGACGGGCCAGGATTTCGAGGCCGGCTTCCAGCGGGTCGTCCGAATCGACCAGGGTCAGCTCCGCCGTGCCGCCGCCGAAGAGGGTGGTGAAGAGGCGCTTGAAATGGGCGTTCACCACGTCGAAGGCCGCCAACAGACGTTCACGCCCCTCGCGGTTGAGACTGCCGATGGCCTGACGCAGGCGCTTGATGGCTTCCACAAGATCGTCGCGTTCGGTGGCGATGCTCGTGTACTTGGTCTCGAGCTCGGTCAGCTCCTCGTCGGCGCGCAGGTTCACGGCACCGAGGCGCTCGCGATCGGCCTTGAGGGAGTGGAGCTTCGATTCGATCTCACTATGGGAAGGCAGCTCGGTTGCTTCCTTGAGGCCTGCCATCTCGATAAGGCCTGCCGGGGTCGTTTCGAGATTCTCCGCAATCGCGCGGGTGATCTCGGCCAGACGCTGGACGGCAGCTTCATGGCGCGCCTGGGAGCCGGCGCGGGCCTCACGGGCAGCGGCCAGAGCTTCGAGAGCTGCGCGGGCGGCGCGGTCCGTCTCGGCAAGGCCCGTCTCGGCATCGGCAAGCCGGTCGGCGGCTTCCTTGCGCTTGGCCTCAGCCTCCTCGACCTCATTGATGAGCGCGCGACGGCGCTGGAGATAGGTGTCAGGGGCCTCCAGCAGGCGCTGGTGCTCGTCCTGGGCGCGCTCCAGGCGCTCGCCCAAATCCTCATGGGCCTTGGCGGCGCGGGCGGCGCGCTCGGTCCAGAGGCGGATATCGGCAGCAATCGAATCCTGACGACGGCGGTGCAGCTCGGCTTCGTGCATCAGGGATTGCACAGCGGCGCGCGCCTCCGAGGCCGCTGCCCGGCGCTCGGCCACGCGGGTGCGCTCTTCGAGCAGGCGGCTTTCGAGATCGGGCGCGGGTGCCAGATCCTGCAGGGCGCCTTCCGCATCCTGCACGCGCTCCAGGGCCTCGGCCTCGCTTTCGGAGAGACGGGTCAGGCCTTCCTGCAGGGCCGAGCGACGCTGACCGAGCTCGGCTTCCCTGCGCTCGGCGGCAGAGAGGCGGGTCCGGGCCGCGTCCAGAGCCTGACGGGCCTGGCGCGCAGCCTCGATGGCCTGCATTTCGCGGGAGGCGGCTTGGCGAACGGTTTCCAGGGCGGCTTCGGCCTCGTGGCGCAGCTGCTCGGCCTGCTCGCGGGCCTCGGCGGCCTCACGTTCAAGATCGCCCAAGCGATTCTTCTCGGCGAGGCGGCGAGCCGCCGGGGAGGGGGCTTCCGCCGCCGTGGTGAAGCCGTCCCAGCGCCACAGGTCGCCTTCCTGCGAGACGAGGCGCTGGCCGGGCTTCAGGAGGCCCCGCAGGCGCAGGCCATCGGCCTTGCTCACCACGCCGATCTGCTTGAGGCGACGCTGCAGCTCCACGGGAGCCCTGGAGAGATCGGCAAGCGAGCGCACGCCTTCCGGTAGGGACGGATCGCTCTCGCCAGCGCCGGTCATTTCCCAATGGTGCGGGGCGGAAGGGTTGGTGGAGGCTTCGAGATCGTCGCCGAGGGCCGCGCCGAGCGCCGCTTCATAGCCCTTCTCGACCGTAATCTGGTCAAGAGCCGGAGGCCAGAGATCGCCGGTGGCGGAGGTGACGAGCTTGGCAAGCGTCAGAACCTCGGTCTCAAGCCGCTGAGCCTTGCGCTCAGCCTCGTTGAGGGGCTGGCGCAGACGGTTTTCCGCCTCGCGGGCCGCGGCCAGAGCTTCGCGGGCCTCGATTACGGCTTCTTCAGAGGCCTGTGCGGTTTCCTCCGCGAGCGCCATTTCCTCGCGCAGGTCGTCGATGGGCGGGCCGTCCTCGGGAGAGCCGGAAAGAGCCTCGATCTCACGCTCCAGGCGCTCTTTCTCGGAGCGGAAGCGCGCGGCACGCTCCATCTCCTCGCGCACCGAGCGCTCAAGCGCCGCGCGGCGGGCGTTGAGATCGGAGGTCTGGGCCTGAAGGGCGCTCAAGGCCGCCTCCGCCTCGGCCAAGGCAGCTTCGGCTGCCTGGAGACGCTCCTCGCTCTCGGCGCGGATATCGTCGGCACCGTCCGTGGTCTGGGCGATCTCGGCCGCTTCAACCTGCAGGCGCTCGATAGTGGCTTCCGCATCCGCGCGCTGGGCGGCCTCGCGGGCGATGTCCCGGTTCAGGTCGCCGATATGGCGCTCCAGCTCCACCACACGCTCCTTGGAGCGGCGCTCTTCCGATTCGAGCTCGTTGCGGGCATGGGTCAGGCGCTGCAGGGCCGCAGCAGCCTCGGCCTCGGCCTGCCGGAGGGCGGGAATGCCATGGGCCGCAACGGCCTGGGCGGTGGCGGCGCGGGTCTGCTCCTCGGTGAGGTCCGCGACCGCCTTGAGGTCTTCCGCCACCTGGCGTTCGGCGGTGGCCGCCTGCTCCCGCGCATCGGCATAGCTGATGGCGTACATCAGCGCTTCGAGGCGGCGGATTTCGGCAGAAAGGTTCTTATAGCGGGAGGCTTGGCGCCCCTGGCGCTTCAGGCTTTCGATCTGGCTCTCGAGTTCCCGGATCACGTCCTCGACGCGGACCAAGTTGTCCTCGGCGGCCTTGAGGCGCAGCTCCGCCTCGTGGCGGCGGGCATGGAGGCCGGCAATACCGGCGGCGTCCTCCAGGATGCGGCGGCGGGCCTGGGGCTTGGCCGAAATGATTTCGCTGATCTGGCCTTGGCGGACGAGGGCGGGAGAGCGGGAGCCGGTGGCGGCATCGGCGAACAGGATCTGCACGTCGCGGGCGCGCACTTCCTTGCCGTTCACGCGGTAGGTGGAGCCTTCCTCGCGCTCGATTTTGCGTGAGATCTCAAGGATATCCGTATCGTTGAAGGCGGCAGGCGCCGTGCGCTCCATGTTGTCGATGGTGAGCATCACCTCGGCCCAGTTACGGGCCGGGCGTCCACCGGAGCCGGAGAAGATGACGTCGTCCATCCCCGTGGCGCGCATGTTCTTATGGGAGTTCTCGCCCATAACCCAGCGCAAGGCTTCCACCAGATTGGACTTGCCGCAACCGTTCGGCCCGACCACGCCGGTCAGGCCCGGCTCGATCAGGAAGTCGGTCGGCTCGACGAAGGTCTTGAACCCCGCAATGCGAAGGCGCGTCAGCTTCATGGACGCGCCTTTCCGCCCCGCCCTTTGGAGGCAGGGATAAGGGGCTTACTCGCCCAGCAGAGGTTTGATGACCTTTTCAATCTCATCGATCGACAGGCTTCCCGGATGACGCTGACCATTGATGAAGAAAGTCGGCGTGGAGTCTACGTTGAATTGCTCCATACCCCGGTTCTTCACCGCATTGACTGCGTCATAAAGTTTCTGGTCCTTGAGGCAAGCGTCAAATTTTTCCTGTGAAAAACCGGCTTGGCGCATGAGCTGGCGCAGGGCGTCGAGCGGCTTATCCACAAAAGCCCAGTTCCGCTGCTGCTCGAAGAGCATGTCGGTGATGGGGTAATATTTGTCGTTCCCGTCGCAGCGGGCGAGCATGAAGCCGGCGGTTGCCAGAGGGTCGAGGGGAAACTCGCGCAGGACGAAGCGGATCTTGCCGGTGTCGATGTAGCGCTTCTTCAGCTCAGGCCAGGTATTCTTGTGGAAATTGGCGCAGTGGGAGCAGGTCATCGAGGCGTATTCGATGACGGTCACCTTGGCGTTTTCCGGGCCCAAGGCCACGTCTCCGAGGGGACCCTGCACCGCGAGATCCTGAACGGCCACGTTCTGGGCCATGGCCGGAAGGCTCGTGGCGAGGAAAGCCGTAACGGCTGCGGTTCCGAGAAGCTGAAGCGTCTGACGCCGGGTGATCATGGTCGAGGGAACTCCTGAAGAGGTTTCGTTCTGCGGTAGAATGCCTTGGGCGGAGAGGCAAGCGCCTGTCATCTCACGCTTTCGTGCGTGAACCGGAGCTGACGATGGCCTGGCCCAGCCGGTCGAGGGCAGCTTTCAAGCCATCTTCCTCGATGTCATGAAGTGCGGAGCTGACCTTCGCCCTGGCCTCTGGCGTGAGAACCGGAGCGGGAGGCTTCTTCTTCTCGACCCGCCGCACCGGGCCTTGTTTCAGCACGATTTTGCCGATGCAGCGCCAGCCATAATAAGTGTTCACCCGGTCGATGACGGTCGGGGCCATGTGCTGGAGTTCGAGCGCGAAGGCGCTTTCCACCCGTATCACGAGAGTTGCCGGCTCCGGCCTGGTCTCCGGGTCGGCATGGGGCGGCTTTCGCTTCCACTCGATCTTGAGCGGTTGGGTGAAGGCGGCGAGCCGCTGGCCCACGATCTCGGGCCAAGCCATGAGGATATCTGAGGTCGCAAAGCCTTGCGCCGCCAAGCTCGGGGAGAGACAGGCATCGAGAAACTCGGCGAGGGGGCGGGCCAAAGGCCTTGGGTGTTTCACAGGGGGCCTCGGCTGTCTCATGTTGAATGTCCAAAAGCCGCGTTGGAATATTCGGTGTAGACCGCTATTCCAAATCTCATGTTAACGCCCGCCACGAGCGCGACCAAGCCCGATCCGCAGGACCTGCTTGCCTGGTACGACCGTCACCGGCGCGAGTTGCCGTGGCGCGCCAAGCCCGGCGAGACGGCAAACCCTTACCGCGTCTGGCTCTCAGAGGTCATGCTGCAGCAGACGACGGTGGTTGCGGTCAAACCCTTCTACCTGAATTTCCTGGAACGTTTCCCCAATGTGGAGGCTCTCGCCGAAGCTCCTTCAGATTCGGTCATGCAGTCCTGGGCGGGGCTCGGCTACTATTCCCGCGCCCGCAATCTCCATGCCTGCGCCAAGGCAGTTGTGGAAAAGCATGGCGGGCAGTTTCCCTCGACGGAGGCCGACCTTCTGACGCTTCCCGGCATCGGCGCCTATACGGCAGCGGCCGTGGCGGCGATCGCCTTCGACCGGAAAGCTGCGGCGGTGGACGGCAATGTGGAGCGGGTCATGTCCCGCCTCTTCATGGTCGAGGAGCCTCTGCCCAAGGCAAAGCCTCTCATCCGCTCCCTGACCGAAGAACTCGTGCCCGAGGAAAGGCCCGGCGATTTCGCTCAAGGTCTCATGGATCTGGGCGCCACCATCTGCACGCCCAAGCGGCCGGCCTGTGCGCTCTGCCCTTGGATGAAGCCCTGCCAGGCCCGCGCTGCCGGCCTGCAGGAAACATTCCCGAAGAAGCAGAAGAAGGAGACAGGACAGTTGCGCAAAGGCGCGGCCTTCGTGGTGCTGCGCGCCGACGACACGATCCTGCTCCGCACCCGCTCGCCGACAGGATTGCTCGGCGGCATGGCCGAGCCGCCGACGAGCGAGTGGGCGCCGAATTACGAAGCATCCCGCGCGGTGCTCGACGCCCCCATCGAGGCACGCTGGCAGCGCCTTCCTGGTACGGTGCGCCATGTCTTCACCCATTTCCCGCTGGAGCTGACGGTGCTCTTCGCGAAGGTGCCGAAGGGCACGCCCGCGCCCGACGACATGCGCTGGACTCCGCGCCTCCACCTGCACGAGGAGGCACTGCCCGGCGCCATGAAGAAGGTGCTGGCGCATGCGCTGGGGGACTTGCCGGGGGCGAAGAAGGCTTCAAGCAAGACGCAAGCGAAGAGCGCTTAGACAGAGCTACAATAATCTCCATAGCCTCACCCTGAGGAGCGTAGCGTCTCGAAGTGCGAGGCGTTTCCAGAGAGCACTGGATCCTCCTTCGAGACGGATCGCTCCCGCGATCCTCCTCAGGATGAGGGGGTGTGACTTGTGAGAGGAATCAGCCGCCCACAAGCGCGCGCTGACTGCGCTTGAACAAGGCCGCTAAAGCATTCGCCACGCGCGTCACGCTCGGCCTGTTGCGGCTGCGGCGATGCATGACGAGGAACACGTCCTCGATCAGGTCGCCTTCGGGTTTTACCACTTGCTTGAGATCGGGATCGGAATCGCCGAGCCAGCAGGGAAGGAAGGCTGCGCCTAAACCCGCTTTCGCCGCCTGATAGCGGATCGGCATGTCGCCGATGCGGGCAGCAATCGTGCGGCCCTGTGCGAACTCGGCAACGTAAGCAGCTTGCCGCGACAGGGTCGGGTCCTCGGGCGGCGCGATGACGGCGTCCGGGTTTTCCGTAGTGGCGTAGATGGCGAAGGCAATCTGTCCGATCTTTCGCACGACGAGATCGTCCGTGCCCTCGGGCAGGGTGCGCATGCGTAAGCCAATGTCGGCCTCGCCCGAGGCGAGATCGAGCTTGCGGCGGGTCGGGATGTACGCGATCTCCACGGGCTCGGCGGCGTTGTGCAGCTCCGCCGAGTGCAGCGACAGGAACATGGCGACCGAGGATGTCGCCGTGATCCGGACGGGCGCATCGGGATCGGGCCTGTAGGCCGCAGCCGTGCGCGAGACCACGCTTGCCGCCTCGCCCATCGGGGAGGCGGCCTCAAGGATTGCTTGGCCCGCCTCCGTCAACTCGAGATTGTTGGGACCGCGCTGAAAGAGGTCGAGCCCAAGGGTTTCCTCCAGCGCCTTGATGCGCCGCGCAATCGTCGGCTGGCTTTGGCCCAAGGCTTTCGCCGCTCCATTCATCGATCCATGAGCCACCACGGCCAGGAAGATCCTGAGGTCGTCCCAGGTTGGCTCGGTGTGGAAGGGGCTGACGGGAGGAGGCATGTCGATAGAAGAAGAAACCATAAGTCGATGTTAAAGCGCTTGACGGGGGCTGGCATAGGGGATTGTTCCCTCTCAGGATGTTCTAACGAGGACACCCCGCACCATCGCGAGAAAACCCTTTGCCCGCAGCCCTTCAGCCGCGTGAGAGCATTCTACACTTCTGACGAGGTCATGAGACTTCACACACCGCCAATGGAAGAGCGCCAGCTCTTCGACGCGGTAAGGTTCTAAAACGCTCAGGCGCTCAAAGCCGGTCTCGGCTCCACGTGCCCTATGGCTCCTGCACGAAGCGTATCTCGTTTCGGTTCTCGAGCGGAGAACGCCGCGCCTTCTGCCGGGCAGTGCCAGGGCAGGGCGCCGCTTGGCAGGTACCGGCTCAATGCATGGAGTGCGAGCATGGTGAGCGTGACGACCGCAACGATGACGATGGCGACAGCCGAAGCCTGACTTGTGAGCCCTGCCTCTTCGAGATTGTAGAGGACGACGCCGATGGTCTCCGTGCCGGCCGACCAGAGCAGGGCCGAGACGGTCAATTCGCTGAAGGCGAGCAGGAACGCCATCAGGCCGCCGGCCACAGCAGCCGGAAGAAGCGAGGGGAGGATGACGTCGGCGAGCCGCCGCGCGAGTCCTGCACCGTCGAGAGTGGCGGCTTCCTCCTGCGCCACATCGACCTGCGTCATCCCGGCGAGCACGGGCTTGAGCACAACCGCCAGGAAGCGGGCGAGATAGGCGAAGACGATGATCGACGGCGTGGCATAGAGCGAGACGCCGATCAGAGGCAGGGGCTTCAGGAACAGGAGAATGCAGGCGATCGCCAGCACGATACCGGGCAGGACATAGGAGGTTTCGAGAAGAGCCGTCGCTGGAATTCGCGCAGTCCCCATGAGGCGCACCAAAGAATATGCCATCGGGATCGACAGACAGGCGAGCAGGCACGCCGCACCGCCTGCATAAGCGAGCGAATTCACGAAAGCGCGTCTGGTCACGTCCTGTCGCGCCAGCACCTCAATGAAGTTGTCCAGGGTGATCGTCGTGAGGCTCAGCGGCATGCCGTAGGACGGCACGAGAGCCGCCGCCAGCAGTGACAGCATGGGCAGGACGAGAACCGCCGTGATGATGAAGGCAACGAAAATCTCGGCAACCGCGCGGACTCGGCGGAGATGCCAGAAAGGTTGCAGGGGAGCATCCTCTTCCAGGAGAACGTCCCCGCGGCGCGTCAGGATCTGGCTGGCGGCCACACAGACGACGGCGATGACCGCAACGAGAAGGCCGAGCGCCGCCACATCACCGAGCATGCCGGTCCCGAAGCTCGACAGGCGGCGATAGATGAGAACGGGAAGAGTGAGATAATTCACCGGTGCGCCCAGAAGAGCGGGAATCCCGAAATTGCCGATGCCCGCCACGAAAGCGAGCAGCCCTGCGCCCATGAGATGGGGACGCAGCAGCGGCATCACGTGATCGATGACGATACGCAGAGGCTGTGCGCCATCCACCCGCGCTGCTTCGACGACGGTGAGCGGAATGCGCTTAAGGCCCGCGCTGATCACCACGTAGACGAGCGGCGCGTGATGCAGCCCCAGCACCAGGATGATACCGCTGCGTCCGAGCATCGGGTTCGTGCTGCCGGCTTGCGGCGCAAGGCCCAAGCCGTTCAGGATCGGAGAGGCCGGGCCGGTGAGATGGAGAAAGGCCAGTGCGATGACCTGGGGCGAGATCATCACCGACAGAACGAAGAGGAACGAGGCGAAACGGCGCCCGCGCATGTCGGTGATGCCCAGCACCAGCGCCATGATCGTGCCGAGCGGGACGGCCAGAAGGCTGGAAATGAAGGCGGTTTCCAGTGTCGCCTGCGCCGCTCGCAGTGCCGCCCGGCTGGACAGAGCGGAGAGGGCTTTGCCGGGATCGAAGATGCCGCCCGGTGCCAGGGCCGTCAGGAGAAGCCGCAAGGCGGGCAGAATTTCGAGAGCGACAAGAATCAAAGCGACAAGAGCGAGGAGGCCGAAACCTCCCCGCTCCAGGAACGATCGATCGTGCGGACGATATCTCACTGTCCGAAGATGTCAGCGAAGGCTGCCTTGTTCTTCGTCTCGTCAGCCAACGCCTTCGCCGCGTCGAACGACATGACCTTGATCTGGTCGCGCGCAGGATAGCCTTCCGGCAGAGGAACTGCGGGATGAGCAGCGATGTAGCCCTGCTTCAGGGCGAGCTCCTGGCCCTCCCTCGAGAGCAGGAAATCGATGAAGGCGCGGGCGGCTTCAGGGTTCTCGGTAGTCTTGAGGATGGCAGCAGGCTCCGAAACGGCTGAGACGCCTTCCTTCGGGAACACGAATTCGACGGGAGCGCCCTTCGCCTTCTCGCGGATCGGCATGTAGTCGACGATGACACCATAGAGCTTCTGTCCGCCGGCCACCTGCTTCAGCACGTCGCCGTTCCCGCCGCCCGCCATGGCGTCGTTGTCCTTGAGGTCCTCGTAGTATTTCCATCCGCCTTCGAGGTTGCCCGTCAGTGTGGCGGCGTGGATGAGGGCTGCGCCCGAGGTGAGGGGGCTCGGCATTACCAATTGGCCCTTGACCTCCGGCTTCGTCAGATCGAGCCAGGAGGCTGGCTTGAACGAGGCCTTCGTGTTGTAGGCAATGCCGGTGGTGATCAGCTTCGTGGCGAACCAGAATTTCTGCGGATCGTGCGTGCCGGCCGGATAGGCGGATACATCGGCTTTCTCGTGAGCGAGCAGCCGATCCTCCTTCTTCAGGCCCTCCATCGTCACGCTGTCCGCGATCAGAAGGACATCGGCCTGGGGTTGTCCGGCCTCGAACTCGGCGCGCAGCTTGGCGAGGATCTTCGGGGTTCCATCACGCACGAACGTGACGTTCACGCCCGGATGCTTCGCCTTGAAGGCATCGATGGTCTGCTGCGCGTCAGTATTCGGCTGGCTCGTATACAGCACGAGATTGCCGGAGATCCCTTGGGCCTGTGCGACGGCAGGCACGAGGGCGGTCAGAAGAGACAAGAGAATGAGCTTAGTGGACACGGGACAGTCCTCTCGGTTGACAAGGCCTTCCCCGCGCTAGCGGTATCAGATGACGCCTCTGTGACGAAAGGTTAGTGCAGGAAACAAAAAGGGCCAGCTGAAAGCTGGCCCTCTTGAGGCTTCGCGAATGGGATCAGGCCGCCAGCTCCGCCCGCACCTTCGTCCGGAACTCATCGATCGAGACGAGCTTGCCGTTCCGCTCTACGTGCCAGAAGGTCCAGCCGTTGCAGGAGGGAAAGCCCTGCGTCAGCGCGCCGATCTTATGGATCGAGCCGACGATGGGGCCAAGCGCCAGCGTGCCGTCGGCACGCACTACGGCCTTGTGGCGACGGCGTTCGTCCACCAGCATTTCGCCAGCCTTCACGTACCCGCCCTCGATGAGCGAGAGGAATGGCACGCGCACTTCGGCGCGCTTTTCCGGCGGAGCGGCAACCGACACGTCATCGAGCGGCTGCACCGCATCGATGCGTGCGCGTGCAGCCTTTGCATAGATCGGATCGCGTTCGAGACCGATGAAGTTGCGCCCCAACATCTTCGCGACAGCGCCAGTCGTGCCGGAGCCGAAGAAGGGATCGAGCACCACGTCGCCCGGGTTGGACGAGGAGAGCAGAACGCGGGCGAGCAATGCTTCCGGCTTCTGCGTGGGATGGACTTTACGTCCGTGCTCGTCCTTCAGACGCTCATCGCCGGTGCAGAGCGGGATGAACCAGTCCGAGCGCATCTGCACGTCTTCATTACCGGCTTTCAGCGCATCGTAATGGAAGGTGTAGCCCTTCGAATCCGCGCTCTTCGAGGCCCAGATCATGGTCTCGTGCGCATTGGTGAAGCGGCGGCCCTTGAAGTTCGGCATCGGATTGGCCTTGCGCCACACGATGTCGTTGAGGATCCAGAAGTCGAGATCTTGCAGGGCTGCGCCCACGCGGAAGATGTTGTGATAGGAGCCGATCACCCAGAGTGTCGCGTTCTTCTTCATCACGCGGCGCACGGCGGAAAGCCACGCGCGGGTAAAGGCATCGTAATCGGCAAAGCTCGCGAACTTGTCCCAGTCGTCGTCGACGGCATCGACGAGGCTCTGGTCCGGACGCGTGAGCGCCTGTTCGAGCTGGAGATTGTAAGGCGGGTCTGCGAAGACCACGTCCACGCTCTCAGGAGGGAGCTTCTCGAGATTGGCGATGCAATCACCGAGAAGAATCTCATTGAGAGGAAGAGACTTCGGCAGGACGGAGAGGGGCGTTTTACGCCCCGTCCGAGGAGCCGGCGCAGACCGCCCGGTACGCGAGACACTGATCCGGGAGGCGGCGCCGGCAGCCCCGGTACGCAAGGTACCCATGGGTGATCACCGGTTACGCAACTGACACTCAGGATCATCGTCCGTTAGGGTAAAGATCAGGTTTCCAGCGCGAAAAAATCGCGTCTTATTTTGGGTCGGCAAAACTTGCCGACTTGTTGAAAAGATTGAGTTTTTTGGGTTAACGCGCGTTAGGTTTGGTTACAGGTCCAGTAACCCTTGTTTAAGCGGCGCAAAACTCAACCGATGGAAGGGACAGGGACCATCGGATGCCAGCACCTGAAGATGCGTTTTCGTGCTGTAGCCCGCATTGCTCGCGAATCCATAAGCCGGATAGGTCTCGCTGAGGCGCGCCATCATGCGGTCGCGCACCACTTTCGCGACGATGGAGGCGGCGGCGATCGAAGCGATGCTCGAATCACCCTTGATGACCGCTTCCGTCGCGCAGGGCAGGCGCGGCGGATCGTTGCCGTCCACAAAGGCCATGTCCGGCGTACAGGGAAGGGCGGCAAGTGCCCGGCACATGGCGAGCAGCGAAGCCTGGCGGATATTGATGGTGTCGATCTCGGCGTGGGACACCGACGCAATGCCCACCTTCGACGTCACCAGGATCTCCGCAAACAGCGCCTCGCGCTTCTGCGCGGTCAGCGCCTTCGAATCCGCCAGACCCTGAGGCACGTTGTCGAGATCGAGCACGACCGCCGCCGAGACGACCGGCCCTGCCAATGGCCCACGCCCCACCTCATCGAGGCCGACGATGCAAGTGTAGCCCTGCGCGCGGGCGGACAGCTCGCGCTCGAGGCCGAGGCCGGTTTTCTTCGGTGAGCGAATCGGTGCGGTCATGGGGTGGATCAAAGCTGCAAGGTCCGCCTTTGTCATCCGCGCTTAATGCCGCCGTTGTATTTCCCTTCTTCGTCATCCCCGCACTTGTTGCGGGGATCCACGTCTTTGATCCGCAGCGCTTCTCAAGGCGTGGATGGCCGGGTCAAGCCCGGCCATGACGGTGAAAGGCCATGACGCAGGAGTCCTTGAAGCGGCTTCTAGAACAAACTCAGCTGCCCCGTCTCCTTGGCCGGTGCCCGGAACAGGTCCTTGCGCAGGGAGAGGTTGCGCTTGTTCAGTCCGAGCCGCTCGCAGGCAGTCTCGAAGCGGCGGCCGATCATCCAAGCATAAGGTCCTACACCCGACTGGCGGGTGCTCCATTCGGAATCGTAATCCTTGCCGCCGCGCGCCTCCTGCAGCAGCGAGAACACGTGCTTGAGCTTGTCGGGATAATGCTCCACCAGCCAGTCACGCATCAGGTCCTTGAGGTCGTGCGGCAGGCGAAGCAGCACGTATCCTGCCTCCTGCGCACCGGCCTGCTGCGAGGCTTTCAAGATCTCTTCGATCTCATGGTCGTTGATGGCCGGAATGATGGGAGCCACCAGAACGCTTACCGGAATGCCGGCCTCCGAGAGTTTGCGCACGGTCTCCAGGCGCTTGGCGGGAGTGGCGGCGCGGGGCTCCATCTTGCGCGCGAGCTTCGGATCGAGGGTCGTGATGGAGATCGCGACTTTGACCAGATGCCTGTCGGCCATCTGGCTTAAGATGTCGATGTCGCGGGTCACGAGCGTCGATTTCGTCACGATGCCGACGGGGTGACTGGCGCGGTTCAGCACCTCCAGGATCGAGCGCGTGATGCGGAATTTGCGCTCCACCGGTTGATAGGGATCCGTGTTCGCGCCGATCGCAATCGTGGTCGGCTGGTAGTTCGGCGCGCGCAGCTCCTTCTCCAGGAGTTCCGCCGCATTGGGCTTGGCGAAGATCTTGGTCTCGAAATCGAGCCCGGAGGACAAGCCCTGATAGGCGTGCGTCGGCCGTGCGAAGCAATAGGAGCAGCCGTGCTCGCAGCCGCGATACGGGTTGATCGACTTCTCGAAGAGAATATCGGGCGAGTCGTTTCGCGTGATGATCGTGCGCGGCTTCTCGATGATCACTTCGGTCGGCAGGGGAGGCAGCTCTTCCTCGATGTCCCAGCCGTCGTTAAAGCTCTCGCGCTGCGCGGGCTCGTAGCGTCCGGACGGATTCGATACCGCTCCCCGGCCCCGGCGGCGGTCCACCTCGACCCGATAGGCCGGATCGTCCATGCGGCGGCGCGCGGCCTCCGCCGCCTCGATGGGTGAGCGTTTCATAGGCCTTGACGGAGCTGGCTGATCCTTGAAACGGATGGACATGACGGCCTCGGGCGAATCTGTAAAAAGAACGGAATAAGAACAGAACAAATACAGAACAAAATCAAGTCGCCCTGATGATGATCTTGCGGGCGACGTTTCCATCCGAAGGGGTTATAAGGGGGATATGATAACCGTTCTCGTCCGTGTCACCCATGGGCCCGAGGCCCTGGCCGCCACTTTGAGCGCTCTCGTGCCCGCCGTTGCGGCGGGGCTCGTGGGCGATGCCGTGATTCTGTCGGCTCGGCAGGACGAGACGTTGGCGAAAGTGGCCGATGCGGCGGGGGCCAGCCTGATCGTGACGGAGGAAGCTTCCTGGATGGACGGCGCGCATGCTGCCCGGCGCGAGTGGCTGCTCTGTCTCGACGATGGCGATATTCCGCAGGAGGGCTGGATCCGGGTTCTTGATCGCTTTGTGGCCCTCGGCTCACCCGAGCGAGGACTTGCCCGCTTCCGCCGTCACGGCTCTGGATTTGTCGGCCTCGTGCGCCGCATCTTCGCGCGCTCGAAGGTTCACGCCGGCGATCTCGTGCACCGCCGTGTGCTGCTCAACGAAGTGAAGGCCCGCACGCCCGTGCGGCTGTCCGCCAGCATCGAGCGCGATCCGGTTTTCGGCTGATCAGCCCTGTAGTTTGCCACGCTTCAGGTGCTCGTCGAGGCGCGGCATGATCTCGACGAAATTGCAGGGGCGGTAGCGGTAGTCGAGTTGGCTTGCGAGAATGCCGTCCCACGCATCCTTGCAGGCCCCTGGCGAGCCCGGCAGCACGAAGATGAAGGTGGCATTCGCCACGCCCGCCGTCGTGCGCGACTGGATCGTGGACGTACCGATCTTCTCATAAGAAACGCGATGGAAGACGGCGGAGAAGCCGTCCATGCGCTTCTCAAACAGGGGCTCGATCGCTTCCGGCGTCACGTCGCGCCCGGTAAATCCCGTGCCGCCCGTGGTGATGATCACGTCGATGGCGGGATCGGCGATCCAGCCTCCCACCTTCTCGCGGATGGCCTCGACGTCATCCGGCACGATGGCGCGATCGCTTAAGCGGTGGCCTGCCTTCGTGATCCGCTCGGCAAGCGTCGCGCCCGACTTGTCATCGTCCAGCGAGCGCGTGTCGGACACGGTCAGCACCGCGATGGACAAAGGGATGAAGGTGAGCGTTTCGTCGATACCGGGCATAGGTTTGAGTTTTGATGAAAGCATCTGCGTCTTTCGTCATACCCGGCCTTGTGCCGGGTATCCACGTCTTATTCTGCAGCAAGTCCAAAGACGCGGATGGCCGGGACACGCCCGGCCATGACGGTGAGCAGCCTTAAAGCCTCGCCGCCCTGAACGTATCGCAGGCCTGAACCTGACCGTTCTTCAGGCCGGTCGTGAGCCAGCGCATGCGCTGCTCCGACGAGCCGTGGGTGAAGGAATCGGGCACCACGCGGCCTTGGCTCTGCTTCTGCAGCCGGTCGTCGCCGATGGCTTCGGCCGCGCGGATCGCTTCCTCGATGTCGCCCTGCTCGAGCGATTGCCAGCGCTGGTTGGAATGATGCGCCCAGACCCCTGCCAGACAATCCGCCATGAGCTCAACGCGGACGGAGAGCTGGTTGCGCTCCGCCGTGCCGACCTCCTGCTGGCGCTCCTGAACGCGCGGGAGAATGCCGAGCAGATTCTCGACATGGTGGCCGACCTCGTGCGCGAGCACATAGGCATAGGCAAAGTCGCCGCCGGCGCGGAAGCGGCGCTGCATTTCCTCGAAGAAGGACAGGTCGATGTAAACGGTCTGGTCGAGCGGGCAATAGAAGGGTCCCATGGCCGATTGCGCGCCGCCGCAGCCCGAGCGCGTCGCGCCGGAGAACAGCACGAGCTTCGGCTCGCGATACTGACGGTTCACCTGCTGGGGCAACACCGTCTTCCATACGTCTTCCGTGTTGCCGAGGATCGCGGCGGCGAAGCGTCCGGCCTCGTCCTGCGGCGTGCCCTGACGGCCCTGTTGTTGCTGATAGCCCGAACCGCCGCCCGCGACCATCTCCGCGCCGCCGATCAGAATGCGCGGGTCGATGCCGAGCGCCCAGCTGATCAGGCCGAGCACTACGATGGTGCCGATGCCGAGACCGCCCGCGCCGCCGATGCCCATGCCGCGACGGTCTTCCACATTGGACGAGGTTCGAAAATCTTCCCAGCGCATGTTCCACCTGCAAGCAGCAGCCTGATTTGCCGCATCAGCTTAAGGCGTAAAAGTATGAACGAGTTCCGAACGTCCTTGGGGAAGGGCTATTCCCTGGCGTCGAGGGCGCGCCGCAGGGCCATGAAGTCCCGCCAGCCGAGACGCTTCTGGAGGGGCTGGCGCAGGAGATAGGCCGGATGCAGGGTCGGCAGTGCGCGGATCTCGCGGCCGTCCTCGGTCTTGTAGGTGAACCAGCGCCCGCGGGTGCGCAGGATTCCGTCCTTCAGGCCGAGCAGGTTCTGGGCCGCAGGGCCGCCGAGGCAGATCAGGAATTCAGGGGATGCCAGCTCGATCTGGCGCGCGATGAACGGCTTGCAGATCGCGACTTCCTGTGGGGTCGGCGTGCGGTTGCCCGGCGGACGCCAGGGGACGATATTGGCGACGTAAACTTGAGAGCGGTCGAGGCCGATGGTGGCGAGCATCCGGTCGAGGAGTTGGCCTGAGCGGCCCATGAAGGGCTTGCCGATCCGATCCTCGTCCGCGCCGGGGGCTTCGCCCACCAGCATCACGCGGCCTTCCGGATTACCGTCGGCAAAGGCCAGGTTCTTGGCGGAGAATTTCAGGGCGCAGCCCTCGAAGCCCGCGAGGATCGTCTCAAGCTCCTCCAGCGACTGCGCATGGCGCGCCTGCTCGCGGGCAAGGCTGGCCACCTCGTCCGGCGCACCGGCGGCGGCCTTCGGCAATGCACGGGGCGGGGGAGGTGAGGCCGGAGAGGACGAAGCGCGGGCCGCCTGACCCTGCGGGGCAGCGCCTTTCGCCTGAGCGGGTTCTGCCTTCGGTTCAGCAAAGCGGTTGTGCGGGGTCTCGTCGAGCGCAAGATCCACCCCCACCTCGACATGAAAGTCGAGGAGCGCCTTCAAAGCATCTCGGTCGGTGGGGGTATTCTGCATGGATCGTATGTAAGCATTCTGGGCCCGATGAACAACTCAGGCCTGCAGGGAGCCGGGAGTTTTCGGAATCCGATCCTGCCGTCAGATCAGGTCGAAGAGCGTCGGGCCCTCGTCGCGCCTGGCGCCTTCGATGGCAAGCAGCCGGCGCTTCGTCATGCTGCCGCCATTGGCCGAGAACCCACCGAGCTTGCCTCCTGCCGCGACAACCCGGTGACAGGGGACGATGACGGCAAATGGGTTTTTCCCGAGCGCCTGACCGATCAGCCGGGCATTGCCGACACCGAGCCGAGACGCGATCTCTCCATAGGTCAGAACCCTGCCGGGTGGGATACTCAGGGCAACCTCGTAGACACGCCGGTGAAGCTCCGGCACGCCTTCCATGTCCAGCGGGACATTAGACAGATCGCGCGCTTCACCCTTCAGCAGAGCGATCACATCTGCGATGATCTGCTGAATATCGGCCGGTGGCGAGGCTTCCGAAATTCCCGGAAAACGCTTTGCTATGCGGCTGCGCGTCTTAGATGCGTTGTCCTCCGGTAACTGCAAACCTACGACACCTCGACCGTTCCAGGCGAGACCGCAGACGCCGATGGGCGTGTCGAAGAGCGTATAAAACGCCTCACGATCGGAGGGATGATCCTGCATGCCTCACTGTAACCCTCCCGGGAGAGGCGGACAACGCGGGATACCTGGAGACCGTCGCTTTTTGTGGATCGGTCCGGTTCCCAAAACACGTGATGATCGGAGTTCGACATAACCTTATGCGGAAAGAGAACTTTCAGCTTCGGCACAATGAAGCTAGGAAAGTTCCAAAGAAGGCTGCACTTGAGAAGTCGGGCGGATTGTTCATATGTAAACGATCTAGCCCTTATGCTTCTTGAAGTTGCGTACAGGAGAACGCTCATGTCCGATCTGCCCGCCCGTGAATCGATGGAGTTCGACGTCGTCATCGTCGGCGCCGGCCCTGCGGGTCTCAGCGCGGCCATCCACCTCAAGCAGCAGGCCGCTCAAGCCGGCGCCGACATTTCCGTGGTGGTGGTGGAGAAGGGCTCCGAGGTCGGCGCCCACATCCTCTCCGGCGCGGTGATCGATCCGATCGGCCTCGATGCCCTCCTGCCGGACTGGCGCAACGATCCGGACCGTCCCTTGAAGACGGAAGTGACGGCCGACGAGTTCATGTATCTCGGTCATGCCGGCGGCATTCGGCTGCCCAACGTGTTCATGCCCAAGCTCATGAACAACCACGGCAACTTCGTCGGCTCGCTCGGCAACGTCGCCCGCTATCTCGGCCGCAAGGCGGAGGAACTGGGCGTCGAGATCTATCCCGGCTTCCCGGCCGCCGAGGTGCTGATCGAGGACGGCAGGGTGGTGGGCATCGCCACGGGTGACATGGGGATTAGCCGCACCGGCGAGCCCAACGCCAACTTCACCCGCGGCATGGAGCTGCGCGCCAAGTACACGATCTTCGGTGAGGGCGCGCGCGGCTCGCTCACCAAGCAGATGGTCGAGCGCTACAAGCTCAACGAAGGCCGCGATCACCAGAAATACGGCATCGGCATCAAGGAGCTCTGGCAGGTCAAGCCGGAGAAGTTCAGGCCCGGCCTCGTGCGCCACTCCATGGGCTGGCCGCTGCCGAACAATGCGGGCGGCGGTTCCTGGCTCTACCATTTCGATGACAATCTTGTCTCCGTCGGCTTCGTGGTGCACCTCAACTACAAGAACCCGACCCTGTCGCCCTTCGACGAATTCCAGCGCTTCAAGACGCACCCGATGGTGCGCGACGTGTTCGAGGGTGCCAAGCGCATCGGCTATGGCGCGCGCGCGATCATGGAAGGCGGCTGGCAGTCGGTGCCGCGCCTCTCGTTCCCGGGCGGCTGCCTTGTCGGCGACAGCGCAGGCTTCGTGAACGTGCCGCGCATCAAGGGCAGCCACAACGCCGTCCTCTCCGGCATGCTCTGCGCCGATCACGTCTTCGCGGCGCTGCAGGCAGGCCGCGCGAACGACGAGGTTGCGTCCTACGAGGAGGCCTGGCGCTCCTCGCCCATCGGCTACGACCTCAAGCGTGTGCGCAACGTGAAGCCGCTCTGGTCGAGATACGGCACGGCGGCGGGCGTGGCGCTGGGCGGCCTCGACATGTGGCTCACCGAGATCTTCGGCTGGTCGCCCTTCGGCACCATGAAGCACGGCAAGCCGGATCATGAGTGCCTGCTGCCGCTCTCTGAGGTGAAGCCGATCAAGTACGACAGGCCCGACGGCGTGCTGACCTTTGACAAGCTCTCGTCGGTGTTTTTGTCCAACACCAACCACGAGGAGGACCAGCCGATCCACCTCAAGGTGAAGGACATGGGCCTGCAGAAGGCCTCGGAATACGAGGTCTATGGCGGCCCCTCGCAGCGCTACTGCCCGGCGGGGGTGTATGAGTGGGTCGAGGACCAGGGGAGCGTGCGCTTTCAGATCAACGCCCAGAACTGCGTCCACTGCAAGACCTGCGACATCAAGGACCCGAACCAGAACATCAACTGGGTCACGCCCGAGGGCGGCGGCGGGCCGAACTACGTCAATATGTAAAGCTATTTACTTTCACCGTCATGGCCGGGCTTGACCCGGCCATCCACGTCTTTTGGACATTGCTGCAGAAGAAGGCGTGGATACCCGGCACAAGGCCGGGCATGACGAAGTATTGGCCTGCCTGTTTATCGCCTTGGCAGTAAGCCAAATTTCCTCCTTCACGAGGCTTTTACGCGCCCAGCGTCAATCTTCCCCTTGCGACCGCTACAGGGAAACGCCATTCTCCGGCCTGATTTGGCGCACATCTCCCCATATCCTTATCCTGAGATGTCGCGATGATTGGAGCCGCGCTTCGTGCCCACGTTCAAATTTCCTTTGGCCCGCAAGGGTTTGCCTGCTTTTGTGTTGATGGCGGCTGGCCTCCTGGCTTCGCCGGCTTTGGCGGTCAATCAGGACCCGAATGAGGTTCTGAGGCCCGCGCAGAGTCTCGAGGGCAACTTCCTGTCTGCCTATGTGGCCGGCTCCGCCCGCGACACGGAGGCCGCGTCTCTGTATTTCCGTGAGGCGATTCAGGAAGATCCGAGCAATCAGGAGCTTCTGGAGCGGGGCTTCGTGGCGTTCCTCGCCAGCGGCTCCATGCAGGAGGCCTACCGGGCCGCCGAGCGCCTGTCGACGCGCGATTCGTCCAATAACTTGGCTCAGTTCGCCCTCGCGGTTCGCGCCCTGAAGGCGCAGAAATATGCCGATGCCCGTGCCCGGCTCTCTAAGGGTGCGCGGGGACGGCAGGCGGATCTGACGGCCACGCTTCTGACGGCCTGGGCCTATGCGGGCGCCAAGGACGGCAAGCAGGCCCTGGCGACGGTCGATAAGCTCAAGAGCGAGCGGGCCTTCAACCAATTCCGGGAATACCATGCGGCGCTGATCGCTGACGTGGTGGGCAATGCCGCCGAGGCCGAGAAGCGCTTCAAGGCGGCCTATGAGGGCGAGCGCAACACGCTTCAGGTGGTGGATGCCTATGGCCGCTTCCTGGCCAAGCGCGGCAAGAAGGACGAGGCGATTGCCGTCTACAAGGCCTTCGACGAGCTGGCCCCGCGCCATCCTATCGTCAAGGCGGCCCTGAAGGCGCTTGAAGAGAACAAGCCCCTCACACCGCTTGTCACCAACGCACAGGAAGGCGCCGCCGAGCTGCTCTACGGCCTCGGCGTGGTGGGCAATACTCAGGGAGACGAGCTGACGGCGATCATCTATCTGCAGCTCGGTCTCGACCTGAAGCCGGACCATCCCCTGGCCCTCATCACTCTCGGTGATGTCTATGAGCGCCTGAAGCAGTTCGAGCGAGCCAACGCAATCTTCGACCGCGTGCCGAAGGACTCTGCCGTGCGCACGAGCGCCGATATTGCCATCGGCCAGAACTATGAGCAGATGGATCGCGGCGAGGATGCCATGGCCTATCTCGACAAGCTCATGAAGGAGCGTCCGGACGATGTCGAGGTCGTCATGGCGCTGGGCAATGTGCAGCGCTCGCGCAAGAAGTTCGCGGAAGCAGCCGAGACGTATGCCAAGGCCATCGAGCTCGTCGGCACGCCGCAGCGCGGCCACTGGATCCTCTTCTTCTATCGCGGCACGTCCTATGAGCGCGCGAAGCAGTGGGACAAGGCCGAAGCCGATCTGAAGAAGGCGCTGGAGCTGGTGCCCGATGGCCTGCCCGCCGGCAGGGCGCAGGTGATGAACTATCTTGCCTATTCCTGGGTCGACCGGAACGAGAATATCGACGAAGCCTTCAAGATGCTCACGAAGGCGGTCGAACTCGCGCCGCGCGATGGCATGATCATCGATTCCCTCGGCTGGGCCTATTACCGTCTGGGCCGCTACGAGGACGCCGTGCGCGAACTCGAAAAGGCCGTGGAACTGAAGGCTGGCGATCCGACGATCAACGATCACCTTGGCGATGCCTATTGGAAGATCGGTCGCAAGATCGAGGCGAAGTTCCAGTGGGACCACGCGAAGAACTCGAATCCCGAGCACGAAGATCTGGTGAAGATCCTTCGCAAGATCGACTACGGTCTCGACGAGGTGGAGAAGAACCCGGCGGCAGCCGAGAGCACGCCTGCTCCGACACCAACTCCGGCTGCACAGAACGGCGGTTAAACACCGACATTCTTCTGAAATGGCCGGGTTCTTCCCGGCCATTTCTTTTCCAACCTCACTCTTTCCATCCCTCCTTCTCTCGGGCATGGAAGGGGCATGTCGCAGCCTCTCGCCACTCGCGCGCCCGCCAAGATCAACCTGACGCTCCACGTCCTCGGGCGCCGGGCGGATGGCTACCATGAACTCGAAAGCCTCGTGGCCTTTGCCGATGCAGGTGATGATCTGCAACTCGCTCCGGGACTTCGTCTTTCCCTTGATGTCAGCGGCCCGACAGCGGCACTTGCGGGTCACGATGCGGATAACCTCGTCCTGAAAGCGGCCAGGTTGCTGGCAGAGCGCGTCGAGGGGCTTAAAGCCGGGGCCTTTCGCCTGATAAAGCGTCTGCCCGTGGCCGCCGGGATCGGTGGAGGATCGTCTGATGCGGCCGCCGCCTTGAGGCTGCTGGCTGAGCTCAACGATCTGCCGCTGTCACATCCTGCCGTGCGCGAAGCGGCCTGTTCGACGGGTGCCGATGTGCCGGTCTGCCTTGAGCCCAGAGCGCGCATGATGCGTGGGACCGGAGAGGAGCTTGGCCCCGCGCTGACGTTGCCGCCTCTCTTTGCCGTGTTGGTCAACCCCCGTGTGCCGGTCGAAACGCCTTCCGTTTTCAAATCACTCGGATTGCGGCCTGGGCAATTCCTGGGCGGTGCGCAGCATCCCGTCCTGGAGATGACGTCTGCCCATTCCCTGCTCGGAGGTCTGAGAACCGCACGGAATGATCTCGAGCCGCCTGCTCTCGGTGTGCAGCCCGTGATCGGGAAGGCGCTTGAACTCGTCGCCCGGACCGAGGGCTGCCGCCTTGCACGCATGTCGGGCTCGGGCGCGACGGTCTTCGGATTGTATGAGGATTCTCAAAGCGCGGCGGATGCGGCTCGCTTCATTCTCGACAGGAGACCGGATTGGTGGGTGGAGGCGACGGGCCTTCACTGAACCGCATGAAAAACCGGGCCATCCTGCGATGGCCCGGCTTCTCTTTTTTAATCGATCTTCGCTTTTACCAAGCCGGGATGATGGCGCCCTTGAAGCGCTCTTCCAGGAACTTCGCGACTTCGGGGGACTGGTAGGATTCCACGAAGGTCTTGATCTCCGGGCGGTTCTCGTCGCCTTGGCGGGCCGCGATGAAGTTCGCGTAAGGATTGCCCTCCCGCGTCTCGACCGCGATGGTGTCCTTGCGGATATCGAGACCGGCATTGAGCGCATGGTCGGTGTTGATGACAGCCGCATCGAGGTCGGGCAGGGCGCGGGGCAGTTGCGCGGCGTCGAGTTCGGAGAACTGCACGTTCTTCGAATTTTCGGCGATGTCGAGCAGGCTCGGCGACAGGCCCTTCCCGTCCTTCAATTTGATGATGCCCTGAGCTGCGAGCAGATTGAGCGCACGGCCGCCGTTGCTCGGATCGTTCGGGATGCCGATCTTCGCGCCCTTCGGCAAGTCGGCGACGGATTTCACCTTTGTCGAGTAGAGGCCGATCGGCTGCACGAAGGTGAAGCCCACGGGCACGATCTTGTAGCCGCGCGCCGCGATCTGCGCATCGAGATAGGGCTTGTGCTGGAAGGCGTTGGCGTCGAGGTCCTTACGATCCAGCGCCTCGTTCACGAGGGCATAATCGGAGAAGGGCACGAGTTCGACGTTCAGGCCCTTGGAGGCAGCCACCTTCTTGACGACCTGCGCGACCTCTTCCTCGGCACCGGACATGACGCCGACCTTGATGCTCTTCTGCTGAGCGGCAGCAGGCAGCGCCGCAGCGAGAACGGCGCCAAGCGCAAAGGTCGCGGACAGAATCGTGCGACGGGTGAAAACGGACATGGGAGTACCTTTCAGGCAAAAGACGTCTCGGCTTCAACACGAAGCCGGAGATGTGGTTCGGGAAGGGAGAGAAGATCAGGCCTTGAGGCGACAACACCGCTCAGCCCGTGAAGGCTGTGGGGTTGGCATGAATGCCATTGCGGAGATAAGTCGCATCATAGCCCGTCGATCCTCGTGAACCACGAGGCGGAGGCCGCTCGTGGCGCTTTAGCCTTTGGTCACGCGGGGCAAGCTGCTCGTCTCAAATCACCGCGGCCTTGAGGTGGTGTGGGCCGCCTCGAGACAGGAAGGGTTTTATATCGGCTGACCTTTATGTCAACCAGTTTGTTCTGTATAAAGAACAAGCCTGCTATGCTTAGTATGCTCGGGCAATGCAGAAATCGACTGCGTCCAGCAGGGCCTGTTTCATCGGACTGGACGGGAAGAGGGCAAGCGCATCGCGGGCCATGGAGCCATAGTGACGAGCGCGCTCGACAGTGTCCTCCAGCGCCTTGTGGCGGCGCATGATGGCAATCGCCTGTTCAAGGTCGCCATTCTCGATATCGCCCTGCTCGAGCACACGCTTCCAGAAGGCGCGCTCTTCCGCCGAGCCGCGGCGGAAGGAGAGGACGACGGGAAGCGTGATCTTACCTTCGCGGAAATCGTCACCCACATTCTTGCCGAGCGTCGCCGCCTTGCCGCCGTAATCCAGCGCATCGTCCACGAGCTGGAAGGCGATGCCGAGATTCATGCCGTAGGAGCGGCAGGCGGCCTGTTCGGCCTTGGGACGATTGGCGATCACAGGGCCGACTTCGCAGGCGGCGGCGAAGAGCTCCGCCGTCTTGCCGCGGATCACGGCGAGGTATTCGTCTTCCGTCGTCTCGGTGTTCTTGGCGGCGGCGAGCTGCATGACCTCGCCCTCCGCGATCACGGTCGCGGCGGCGGAGAGAATATCGAGGGCGCGAAGAGAGCCCACTTCCACCATCATTCGGAAGGCCTGGCCGAGCAGGAAGTCGCCCACGAGGACGCTCGCCTCGTTGCCCCACTTGATGCGGGCGGCGATCTTGCCCCGGCGCATGTCGCTTTCGTCCACCACGTCGTCATGGAGGAGGGTGGCCGTATGCATGAACTCGACGGAGGCCGCGAGCTTCACATGGCCGTCGCCCTGGTAGTCGGAGAGACCGGCCGTCGCGAGGGTGAGCATGGGGCGAAGGCGCTTCCCGCCCGAGGAGATGAGGTGGTTCGCCACCTCCGGGATCATGGTGACCTCGGACCCCGTGCGCGACAGGATCATCGCATTGACCCGCTGCATGTCGGCGGCCACAAGAGAGACGAGCTTCTCGATGCCCGCATTCTTGTCAGGATGCTTCTCTTCGAACGGAACGACGACGCCCACGTCTCAAACCCGGGTTGCCGGCCGGCATGGCCGGTAGGAATATCATTCACCGTGGCATGGCATTTTCCATGCTGCAATGCAAACGCTTACCGCAGAGGAAGGTTGTCCGCCGATGGTCGAAATCGTCCGCACCAACGATCTCGTTCTGGTCGGCTTCCTACAATCCTTATTGGAGAACGCCAATATCCCTGTTCTTGTCGCGGACATGCATATGAGTGCTCTCGAGGGCATGATCGGCGCCTTCCCCCGGCGGCTTCTGGTGCCAGATGATGACGTCGCTCAGGCGCGCCGCCTCATCCGTGAGGCGGGTCTCGAAGGCGAGCTGCGTCATGAATGAAATCACAAAGGATTGTCTGTTGGGTGGGCGCGTGCACCTGGCTCAGCCTGCCAAAGGGCACCGGGCCGGCACGGATGCCGTGCTCCTGGCCGCTTCCGCGCCCGTCAAAGCGGGAGACAGGGTCCTGGATGTGGGCGCAGCCACCGGCGCCGTCGGCCTCATGGTCGCGGCGCGGGAAAGAGGCGCGCGCTTCGCCTTCGTGGAGCGGGACATCCACCTTGCCGAACTCTGCCGCCGAAACTGCCGGGAAAACGATGTTGAGGCCGAGGTTTTCGTGGCCGATCTCCTGAACAAGGCTTCGCGCCAAGAAGCGGGCCTTCATCCCGAATCCGCCGAGCTCGTGCTGACCAATCCGCCCTTCCTCGACGAAGGGCAGGCGCGAATCTCGCCCGACCCGGGGAGGGCGGCGGCCCACGCGCTTCCCTCAGGAGGATTGAAGGCTTGGCTCAAGGTCTCCTTGAGCCTGCTCAAGCCGAAGGGGCATTTCGTCCTGATTCACCGGGCCGATCGCCTCGCCGAGTGCCTGGACGGGCTGAACGGTCCTTTAGGGGGAACCGCGCTCCGCTTCGTGCATCCGAGCGCCGGGAAGCCTGCCATCCGGGTCCTGATCTCAGGCACCAAGGGCAGTCGCGCTCCGTTGCAGATCCTGCCACCCGTTATTCTCAACGGGCCGGACGGGCGTTTCACGGCTCAGGCCCAGGCGCTGCATCTGGGAGAGGCCGATCTCCTATGAAAAAGGGCGCCGGAGGGCGCCCTTCTCCAGGATTACCAACGGTAGCCGGGCCTGCGAACCGTGCGGCAGACCTCGACCGGACGGCGGACCCAGCGGTAGCCGTTCCAGACGCGCTGGCGCTCGAACCAGCAGCGACGGGCCACGCGCACCGGGCGATAAGCCGGGTAGGGGCGATAGCCGTAGCGGCGGTAATGAGGGCGACCATATTCATGGCGGACGGTGACAGGACCGGCGCGGTATTCCACAGCAGGGGCCCGGTAGCCATAACCGTAGCCGCCGTAATAAGGCTGAGCCTCAGCCTGCGGAGCCGACAGGGCTCCAAGACCAAGGGTGGCAAATCCAAGAAGGCCGACAAGCAGCTTGCGCATGTTACTCTCTCCTGAGCCGCTCACGGTCTTGCCTGAAGCGGCGCTTGGGTTGAATGTTGTCCATGCTGAATCTTTAAGCGCTCTTAACTGAACGAAACCCGAAACATTCCCTAACGGAATGTTCATCTTGGGAAGCTCCGCAGCACGCACTACATGAAGGCCATGGCTCAGACATCTCTTTCCTCCATGCTTCCGGCTCGCCTTCAGTTCCTCCTTCCAAGTCGGTACCGTAGCTATCGCACCCCCATCGTGCCGGTCCTGCGCCTGTCGGGCGCCATCGGAGCTGTCATGCCGTTCCGCTCAGGCTTGGCCATGGCGAACGTGGCCTCCATGCTGGACCGGGCGTTTTCCGTGCCCGGCGCGACGGCCGTTGCCATCGTCGTCAATTCTCCCGGCGGATCGGCGGCCCAGTCACACCTGATCTACAAGCGCATCCGGGCCTATGCGGAGGAGAAGAAGATCCCCGTTCTCGCCTTCGTGGAGGATGCGGCGGCCTCCGGCGGCTATATGATCGCCTGCGCGGCGGATGAGATTTATGCCGATCCGGCCTCCATCGTAGGATCCATCGGTGTGGTGTCCGCAAGCTTCGGCTTCCAGGAACTGATCGCCCGCATCGGCGTGGAGCGGCGCGTGCATACGGCAGGCGAGAGCAAGGCCATGCTCGACCCGTTCAGGCCAGAAAATCCCGAGGACGTCGCGCGCCTGAAAGGTCTCCAGCGCAAGATTCATGAGGTCTTCGTGGAGCTTGTCCGCAGCCGCCGGGGGGCGAAGCTCAACGATTCTTACGAGGATCTCTTCTCCGGCGCCTTCTGGGTGGGGGCGGAGGCAGTCGATCTCGGCCTCATCGACGGCCTGGGCGATATCCGCTCCATCATTCGCCAGCGCTTCGGCGAGAATGTGCAGTTCCGCATGATCGAGCCCGCCCGTCCACCGCTGCTGGGCCGCCTGCTCGGCCGCCGGGCCGTGACAGGGGGCAGCCTCATCGACCCCTCCGAGGTGGTGGGGGCGCTGGAGGAGAGGGCTGTCTGGGCAAGGCTGGGTTTGTAGGTGCTTCGTCATCCCCGGGCTCGTCCCGGGGATCCACGCCTTCTGCCGTTGTGGTTCAAAGACGTGGATGGCCGGGTCAAGCCCGGCCATGACGGCGGATGCACCCCGCGCTTGACTTGGAGCCCCCATCATCCCAAGGGTTCGCCTGACATTTTCAAAGACTGGACGCTATTGATGACGAGCGAACCCGCGCACATGAATCCCGCGCGCTCTTTCCAGGGCCTGATCCTCACGCTCCAGCGCTATTGGGCGGAGCAGGGCTGCGTCATTCTCCAGCCCTACGACATGGAAGTCGGCGCAGGCACCTTCCACCCGGCCACGACCTTGCGGGCTCTGGGTCCCAAGCCCTGGCGTGCGGCCTATGTGCAGCCCTCCCGCCGCCCGAAGGACGGCCGCTATGGCGAGAACCCGAACCGCCTTCAGCATTATTATCAGTTCCAGGTGATCCTGAAGCCGAATCCGCCGAACCTGCAGGAACTCTATCTCGGCTCGCTCCAGGCGATCGGCATCGACACCGCAATCCACGATGTCCGTTTCGTGGAGGACGACTGGGAGAGCCCGACGCTCGGCGCCTGGGGTCTTGGGTGGGAATGCTGGTGCGACGGCATGGAAGTGTCGCAGTTCACCTACTTCCAGCAGGTGGCGGGCTTCGAATGCTCGCCGGTCGCAGGCGAACTCACCTACGGTCTCGAGCGCCTCGCCATGTATCTGCAGGGCGTGGAGTCGATCTACGATCTCAACTTCAACGGCCAGGACGGCGACCAGAAGGTCACCTACGGCGATGTGTTCCTGCAGGCCGAGCAGGAATATTCGCGCCACAACTTCGAATACGCCGACACCGAGATGCTCTTCCGTCACTTCCGTGACGCGGAAACTGCCTGCCGCAAGTACCTGGAAGCGGGCGAGCCTCGGTCAGGCTCCAACGACAGCCGCCATCTCATGGCGCTGCCGGCCTACGACCAGTGCATCAAGGCCAGCCACGTGTTCAACCTGCTCGACGCGCGCGGCGTGATCTCCGTCACCGAGCGCCAGAGCTATATCCTGCGCGTCCGCGAACTGGCGAAAGCCTGCGGCGCGGCATGGCTGAAGACCGAGGGCGGGGGCGTGGCTGCTTAAAAGCCACGCGCTCACCCGTTCCCTCAACATGTAGTTTGTAAATCTCCCATGCCCGATCTTCTCATTGAACTCTTTTCCGAAGAAATCCCCGCCCGCATGCAGCGCCGCGCGGCGGAGGATTTGAAGAAGCTTGTGACCGACGCGCTCGTGGAGCGCGGCTTCCTCTATGAGGGCGCACAGGCCTCCTCCACGCCGCGTCGCCTTGCGCTCACCATCATGGGCCTGCCCGTGAAGGGCCGGGACGTGCGCGAGGAGCGCAAAGGTCCGCGCGTCGGTTCGCCCGATGCAGCGATCCAGGGCTTCCTGAAGGGGGCAGGGCTCGCCTCCCTCGACCAGGCGAAGATCGAGAGCGATCCGAAGAAGGGCGAGTTCTACGTTGCCGTCATCGAGAAGCCCGGCCGCGCGACGACGGACGTGCTGGCCGAGATCCTGCCGCAGATCATCAAGACATTCCCCTGGCCGAAATCGATGCGCTGGGGCGCGGCGTCCCGTGAGCCGGGTTCGTTGCGCTGGGTGCGTCCGCTGCAATCGATCCTCTGCACCTTCGGTCCCGAGACTGAGGATCCGGAGGTCGTGCGCTTCGAAGTGGATGGAACCGTTTCGGGCGATGTCACTTACGGCCACCGCTTCCTCGCCCCTGGCCCGATCCGCGTGAGGCGCTTCGACGATTACATGCCTGCGCTCGAACGCGCGAAGGTCGTGCTCGATGCGGACCGCCGCAAGGACATGATCCTGCACGATGCGAAGGACCTCGCTTTCGCGCAGGGCCTTGAACTCGTCGAGGATGAGGGCCTGCTCGAAGAGGTGGCCGGACTGGTCGAATGGCCCGTGGTGCTGATGGGCTCCTTCGACGAAGGCTTCCTCGACATTCCGCCGGAAGTGATCCGCACCACCATTCGCGTGAACCAGAAATGCTTCGTGCTGCGCGACCCTGCGACCGGCAAGCTCGCCAACCGTTTTCTCCTCACCTCCAACCTCATCGCGACCGATGGCGGCAGGACGATCATCAGCGGCAATGAGCGTGTGGTGCGCGCGCGTCTGTCCGATGCCAAGTTCTTCTGGGAGACGGACCAGCGCGTGAAGCTGGAAGATCGTCTCGAGAAGCTCAAAGCCATCGTGTTCCACGAAAAGCTCGGCACGCAATATGAGCGCGTGGAGCGCATTGCCGCGCTTAGCAAAGAGCTCGCGCCCATCGTCGGTGCCGATGCGGCGCTCGCCGAGCGTGCCGCGCGACTCGCCAAGGCCGATCTCGTCACCGAGATGGTCGGCGAATTTCCCGAGCTGCAGGGCCTCATGGGCCGCTACTATGCGACGCTCCAGGGCGAGAACGCGTCCGTCGCAGCGGCCATCGAAGAGCACTACAAGCCGCTCGGGCCCTCGGACCGCGTGCCGACCGATCCCGTATCGGTGGCCGTGGCGCTCGCCGACAAGATCGATACGCTCGTGGGTTTCTGGGCGATTGATGAAAAGCCCACCGGATCGAAGGATCCTTATGCGCTGCGTCGCGCGGCGCTCGGCGTGATCAGGCTCGTGCTCGAGAACAACATCAAGCTGCCGCTGCTCTCTCTGCTTGCAAAGCCTTTCGCTCGCGATGCGAAGGATGTGCTCTTCGAGGAATTCCTGCAGATCAAGAAGCTCGTCGAGGCCATCGAGGACAGCGCTTTCGCGTCGCTCGTGTCTCATCCGGCGCTTCCGGATCTTGAAGCCATCTTCCGCCAGCGGCAGCTTGGAAATGCGGAGAGCCTTGCGCGCATCATGTATCTGCGCGCGCTCGATCTCCTCTCCTTCTTCGCCGACCGGCTGAAGGTCTATCTGCGCGATCAGGGTGCGCGTCACGACCTCATCGATGCGGTGTTCTCGCTCGAAGGCCAGGATGATCTGCTCATGATCGTCCGTCGCGTCGAAGCGCTCGGCCGCTTCCTCGACACGGAGGATGGTGCGAATCTGCTCGCCGGCTATCGCCGCGCGGCGAATATCCTGCGCATTGAGGAGAAGAAGGACGGTCGCGCCTATGACGAGGCGCCCGATCTCCAAATCGTGAACGACCAGGGCCAGATCGAGGAAAAGGCGCTCGCGGTCGTTCTCCATGGTGCGAAGGAAGAAGCCAGAAAAGCTGTCGAATCGGAAGATTTCGAGGGTGCGATGCGCGCTTTGTCCCGTCTGCGCCAGCCCGTGGATGCGTTTTTCGACAAAGTGACGGTGAATGCGGAGGATGCAGGCCTTCGCGCGAACCGCCTGCGTCTCCTCAACAGCATCCGCGAGGCGACCCGGACGGTGGCGGATTTCTCCCGGATCGAGGGGTAATAAAGTTAATTCCTATCAAGGTGTTGCATGAGGGGCACAGCCAAAGGCTCCTCATCGCTCTAGGTAATCGGCAACACCTTTCCGGTAGATTCACAATGATCCGACGCCTGCTTCTCGGCGCTCTGCTGAGCGCTTCTCTGTCCGCCTGCCAAACCGCTCAGCAGTCCGCGCCTGTCGAGGCCGCAGCCGCTGAAGACGCTGCTTGGTATATCGGCTCCATGCCCGACAAGCCGTTCGACGTCCCGCTCGTCGACCGCAGCCGCATGGAGCCGAAATATGCCCGTCAGACGGTGAGCTACGAGGGTCCGGAGAAGCCCGGCTCCATCGTAGTCGATATCGACCAGCGCATGCTCTACCTCGTGCAGCCCGACAGGAAGGCCATCCGCTACGGTGTCGGTGTCGGCAAGCAGGGCTTCTCCTGGAAGGGCGTGGCCTCCGTCGGCCGCAAGGGCGTGTGGCCCTCCTGGAGCCCCACCAAGACCATGAAGGGAATCAAGCCCGATCTGCCGGAATACCGTGAGGCTGGCCTCGACAATCCGCTCGGCGCCCGGGCACTCTATCTCTATCAGGACGGCCGGGACATCCTCTTCCGCATCCATGGCACGAACGAACCGTGGAGCATCGGCGAGCAGCTCTCTTCCGGCTGCGTGCGCATGCTCAACGAGGATGTCGTGGATCTTTATGAGCGGGTGCCCGTCGGCACCACGGTCTACGTAAAGCGCAACGGGCGCTACCGGGTGTGATCGCCTGAACTCAGTGTTGGCCTGTCGGTTTGCATTGAGGTGCCCCTCCCGCATCGGGACGGACGGGGCGCTCGTCTTGTCAGATCACGAAAAATGACGTGTGGGTCAGTGCCAGCTTCTTCGGGAGCGTGGCAAATTTGATCGGCGCCGATTCGCCGATCCCGTCCGGGTCGTAATAGAGCACACCCTTGATGCTGTCGTAGACGATACGATCCGACTTATCGTGGGCCTTGGCTCCCTTCCAGAAAGCTTCCTTTGAGAGCGCCATGGGCTTGGAGAGAGACCCGTTACCGACTCCTTTGAAGATCTTGTCGTCGAGCCAAATGACATCGCTCCGCGAGAAATCCACGAGATTGTCGACATTGCTGCGGCTGTTTAGCCGGGTTTCGAACACGAACACGTCCTTGCCGGTCCCTCCGATGAGAACGTCGTTCCCCTCAAGCCCGGACAAAGTATCCGAGCCGCCGTTGCCGGAAAGGCGATTGACGCCCGCATTCCCTGTGAGGACGTCGGCAACGGAGCCCGAGGTGACATTTTCGATCCCGATCAGGACGTCAAAACCGTGGCCGGTTCTCTGGGCCGTCGTAAACCTCAGATCGACGATGGTGATGGTCGCGCCTTCGAAAACGGCCGTGTCCACGCCAGCCCCGCCGTCCAGGATGTCATTGTCCATTCCTCCGGCCAGAACATCGTTCCCGCTGCCCCCCACGAGGGTGTCGTCACCCCTGTCGCCGATAAAGACGTTTGCGGCACCATTGCCCGTGAGACGATCCGCCATCACGCTCCCGGTGATGTTCTCGATATTGAGATAGATGTCGTTCCCCCAGTCGCCAGCTTGTGTGGTTGTGATGTTAAGATCAACAATTGCGCCGATCGTGCTGCCATCGAAGGTAACAGTGTCGATTCCGCTACCACCATCGATGAGGTCGTTGCCATACCATTGGCGAATGACTTCGTTTCCGGCACCTCCATAAAAGGTGTCGTTATCCTGTCCCATCTGGACAACGCCATGGATGGTGCCTTGCCGATTGTCGACGATATCGTTGCCGGCAGTGAGTTCCAGATTCCCGACGATCACACCACGATTGACGATCTGATCTACTCCCGCACTGCTCTGAACCGCAGTTCCGTTATTCGAGACGATGGATCCCGTATTGACTAGAACATTCAGAGCAGAGGAGGCAGCCAGTCCAAAAGTAACGCCGTGAGGACTTGTCACTGATCCAGAGTTTATGATCGTTGTGCTGAATCCATAGGCAACGATTCCGAATTCCGCGGCATTGATAGAACCGGCGTTTGTAACCATCAGATCCGTGCCCTGGATATCTGCTCCGATCCTGGCCGTGATCGAACCCGAATTAAGAACCGTATTGCTGTTCATTCCGCCAATACTGATTCCCCTGTTTTCGGCCGCAATTGCTCCATGATTGATGATCGTGGTATCGCCAGTCGCGACTCCAATTCCATTGCCCGCGCGGGCGGTCAGCGACGCGCCGGCATATAGGGTGACCCGGTAACTTGCTCGTGCGGTGGCACCGTCCAGGATACCCCAGTCGCCCTCGACGTTACCGTAAACCGCGATGCTTCCGCCGGCTCCAGCGGTCGCGTCGATTCCGTGCCTCCCCGTCGGGGCGACGACGGCGACCGTATTGACCATGAGCGAGGAAACGTCAGCAGTGAGGGTAACCGTGTCTTGCTGATTGGTATTGATGATGAGTGGAGTGGCCATAATTCTTTCCTGTCTCTCGATGGTACTTAATATTATTTCAATAATCCTCTAGGCGTAATATACTTTTGGTTGTGGATCGGGCCATGCGCGAGCCCGATATATGCAGTGCCGAGGGGGCGCAGAGTAAGGCCCTGTTCCGACCGCCTTTGAATCTGTTCTAGGAGGAACCTTGGCTGTTCAGCTTGCGTTTCGGTTCCATATGTTCCAAGCCAACACCTGCGCTGCAGCAGGGCGTATGATGAGCCAAGGGGTCGAGCGATGACGCAGTGGGTATACACCTTCGGAGACGGGAAGGCCGAAGGCCAGGCGGGAATGAAGAACCTGCTCGGCGGCAAGGGGGCGAACCTCGCCGAGATGTCCAATCTGGGGCTGCCGGTGCCGCCGGGCTTCACGATCACCACCGAAGTCTGCACCTATTACTACGACCATGGCCGCTCCTATCCGCAGGAGTTGAAGGCCCAAGTTGAAGACGCCCTGAATTTCGTCGGCCGCCTCACCGGCCGCAGCTTCGGCGATGCGAATAACCCGCTTCTCGTCTCCGTCCGCTCCGGCGCGCGCGCCTCGATGCCCGGCATGATGGACACGGTGCTCAATCTCGGCCTCAACGACGTGACCGTCGAGGCGCTGGCCAAGGGCGCGGGCGACACGCGCTTTGCTTACGATTCCTATCGCCGCTTCATCACCATGTATGCCAACGTGGTGCTCGACATCGGCCACCACCATTTCGAGGAAGTGCTCGACGAGTTCAAGGACCGCAAGGGCTACAGTCTCGACACGGATCTGTCCGCCGACGACTGGAAGAGCCTGATCCCGCGCTACAAGGATCTGGTCCAGAAGGAGCTGGGAAAACCATTCCCGCAGGATCCGCAGGAGCAGCTCTGGGGCGCCATCGGCGCCGTGTTCGGCTCGTGGATGAACAACCGCGCCATCAAGTACCGCGAGCTGCATGGCATTCCGGCGAGCTGGGGCACGGCGGTGAACGTGCAGGCCATGGTGTTCGGCAACATGGGCGAGACCTCCGCTACCGGCGTGGCGTTTACCCGCAATCCCTCCACCGGCGAGAAGCAGCTCTACGGCGAGTTCCTCATCAACGCGCAGGGCGAAGACGTGGTGGCGGGCATCCGCACGCCGCAGGACATCACGGAGGCCGCGCGCATCGCATCCGGCTCCGACAAGCCTTCGATGGAAAAGGCGATGCCGCAGGCCTATGCCGAGCTGGTACGGATCTACGGCATTCTGGAGAAACACTACCGTGACATGCAGGACATGGAATTCACGGTCGAAAAGGGCAAGCTCTGGATGCTCCAGACCCGCAACGGCAAGCGCACCGCAAAGGCGGCGCTCCGTATCGCGGTGGAGCTCGCTTCCGAGGGCCTGATCACGCAGGAAGAAGCGATCACCCGCGTCGAGCCCGCAGCACTCGATCAGCTTCTGCACCCGACCATCGACCCACAAGCCGAGCGCAGGATTCTCGCATCGGGCCTGCCGGCCTCGCCCGGCGCGGCCTCGGGCGAGATCGTGTTCAACTCGGATGATGCGGAGGCCGCGAAGAAGGCGGGCCGCAAGGTCATTCTCGTGCGCGTCGAAACCTCGCCGGAAGACATTCACGGCATGCATGCGGCCGAAGGCATTCTCACCACCCGCGGCGGCATGACCTCGCACGCGGCGGTGGTGGCGCGCGGCATGGGCAAGCCCTGCGTCTCCGGCGCAGGCTCGATCCGCGTCGATTACGCGGCGCAGACCATGACAGTGGCGGGGCAGACGCTTAAAAAAGGCGACGTCCTCACCATCGACGGCTCGAACGGGCAGGTGCTGCTCGGTCAGGTGACGATGCTTCAGCCTGAACTCTCCGGCGAGTTCGCGACGCTCATGGGCTGGGCCGACAAGGTGCGCCGCATGAAGGTGCGGGCCAATGCGGAAACGCCGCTCGATGCCAAGACCGCCCGCACCTTCGGCGCGGAAGGCATCGGACTGTGCCGCACGGAGCACATGTTCTTCGAGGGCGACCGCATCGTGGCGGTGCGCGAGATGATCCTCTCCGATGACGAGGCAGGACGCCGCGCCGCGCTCGCCAAGCTGCTGCCGATGCAGCGCAAGGACTTCGTCGAGCTGTTCACGATCATGAGCGGCCTGCCGGTCACGATCCGCCTGCTCGATCCGCCGCTGCACGAGTTCCTGCCGCACTCGGAGGAGGAGATGGCGGAGGTGGCGAAGGCCATGAACGCTTCCGTCGACAAGCTCAAGCGCCGCGCGATCGAGCTGCACGAGTTCAACCCGATGCTCGGCTTCCGCGGCTGCCGTCTGGCGGTGGCTTACCCCGAGATCGCCGAGATGCAGGCGCGCGCCATCTTCGAGGCGGCGGTGGAGGCCGGCCGCACGACCGGTCAGCCCGTTGTGCCGGAAGTCATGGTGCCGCTGGTCATGACGAAGCCGGAGCTCGATCTCGTGAAGGATCGCATTGTCGCGATGGCGGATGCCGTCGCCAAGGAATCCGGCGTGACGGTCGAGTATCAGGTTGGCACCATGATCGAGCTGCCGCGTGCGGCCCTGCGCGCCGGCGAGATCGCTCAATCGGCGGAGTTCTTCTCGTTCGGCACCAACGATCTCACGCAGACGACGCTCGGCATCTCGCGCGATGACGCGGCGTCGTTCCTTGGCCCCTACACACAAAAAGGCCTGCTGCCCGCCGATCCGTTCGTCACCATCGATCAGGACGGCGTGGGCGAATTGGTGAAGCTCGCGGCCGAGCGCGGCAGGACGACGAGGGCAAACATCAAGCTCGGCATCTGCGGCGAGCATGGCGGCGATCCGGCATCGATCCATTTTTGCCAGTCGGTCGGGCTCGACTACGTGTCCTGCTCGCCCTATCGCGTGCCGATCGCACGCCTGGCCGCCGCGCAGGCGGCCCTCGGCAACAGGGCCGCGAGCCAGGCGTAAATGGCCCTGTCTCGTATGCGTCTTCTCTATATCGGGGCGGTGCTGGTTTCCGGCATCGCCATCGGTTTTCTCGTCCGGCAAAACCCCGAATGGCAGCAGCTGGCCGTACCGCCGGCCGCATGGCCGTTCGCCGTGTCTCTGGTGATCGATCTCATCATCGGCCAGATGGCGGCGCAGGGCAGAACCGAACCGCTGACTATGAACGACCGCTTTATCGCGGTGATCGGCGCGGGCATCATCGTCACGCTGATGACGGCTCTATAAGAAAGATTTTAGGGGAACCAAGAATGGCTCTGCACAAAGGCTCTTGCCATTGCGGGAAAGTGGCGTTCGACGTCGAGACCGATCTTTCTCAGGTGATAGAGTGCAACTGCTCCATCTGCCGCAAGAAGGGCTACCTGCTGACCTTCGTGCCGCGCGAGGCAGTGACGGTGAGTGGCGAGGAGAGCCTTTCCACCTACACCTTCAACACGCACACCATCCGGCATCGTTTCTGCGCCGATTGCGGCACCGCCACTTTCGGCGAGGGCAAGCAGCCGACGGGAGAGGCTATGCTGGCCATCAATGTGCGCTGCCTGGATGGGGTTGAGCTGTCGGAGCTGAAACCCATCCCGTTCAACGGACGGGATCGGTAAGAGCCTCACGCTCCCGCTTCGTCATCCCGGACGAAGCGCAGCGAAGATCCGGGATCGTTTTCAGGATAGAGCGCCACATCACCTCTCCCCGGTGGGGAGAGGTGATGGTCCCGCGCCATTTTCGTTAAACGATCCCGGGTTCTGCTGCGCAGCCCCGGGATGACGCGTATTGATCGGCATGGGGTGGCAATGCATCACACCGCCGCTTCATGCGACCGCCGCAGGCCCATGATCTGAAGCTCCGCATACATCAGCACCACGAGTGCCTGCATGATCGCGAAGGCGTAGCCTGCATTGGTGGGCGAGACCCATCCGGTAACGAGGAGCAGCAGGCTGTCGGCAGCCCACAGGATGTTGCCGAGGATGACGGCCCATACGAGACCCTTGTACATCTCGTCGCGCAGGCTGAGCCAGGCGAGCAAAGCGACGTAAGGCAGCAGGACCGCACCTGCGCTGCGCAGAAGCATCTCCGGCAATCCGAGCAGATGCCCCAATGGTCCGGCAGCGAGCAGCATCAGCAGACCGAATGCGCCGCTCGTGGTGGCATCGGCCAGCAGGGCCTGGCGAAGAAGCGGGGAGGGATGGATCGTCGTCATGGCATGTTCCTTTCAGATCCGTCGGGCATCCCGACTGGGCTTGAGGATTGCGCAGGCAGGGAAGGCGGTCGATTACCTCGGAGGTCATGGAGTTGAGCGCGGCATCGCGTTATGGTCCCGCCTATGAAGTCAGCGAAGAACCAAAATCCTGCCACCCAGCATTTCGGCGATTACCTGCGTGAGTGGCGCCAGCGCCGCCGCATGAGCCAGATGGACCTCGCGTTGGATGCCGAGATCTCGACGCGGCACCTGAGCTTTCTCGAAACCGGCCGTTCGCAGCCGAGCCGGGAAATGGTGCAGCTCCTGGCCGAAAAGCTCGACATGCCCTTGCGCGAGCGCAACGTGATGCTGGCCTCTGCCGGTTTCGCGCCGGTCTATTCCGAACGCTCGCTCAATGACCCGGCTTTGCAGAGCATGCGCGCAGCCATCGATCTCGTGCTCAAAGGGCACGAGCCTTATCCCGCGCTCGCCGTCGACAGACACTGGTCGCTGGTCGCCGCCAACGAGGCATTGCACGCGCTCGTGCAGGGCGTCGATCCTGCGCTGCTGAAACCGCCTGTGAACGTGCTGCGTCTGAGCGTTCATCCCGCAGGCCTCGCACGGCGCATCGTGAACTTTTCCGAGTGGCGCGATCACCTGATCGCACGCCTGCATCATCAGGTGAACGTGACGGGCGATGCCGTGCTGTCTGCGCTGATCGAGGAGTTGCGCGCCTATCCTATTCCGGATGCCGCCAAGCGCATGTCTCATTCCAAACCGCATCATGCCGATATCGTCGTGCCGCTCCAGCTGATGACGGAGGAGGGCGTGCTCACCTTCTTCAGCACGACGACGGTTTTCGGCACGCCTGTCGACGTGACCCTGTCGGAACTTGCCATCGAGGCCTTCTTCCCCGCCGATGCGGAGACGGCCGATGCTTTGAGGCGCGTGGCCAAGAAGCGTCAGGCCGCCGCAGGAGCCTGACGCCCTTCAAGTCCCGTCTTAACCAGCCATCAACCTTAACCCCCGATAACCATAAGGAATGGAAGCTTTCTGTCCGATGCTTCCCTGGTTTGAGTGGGTGTTCGCGTGCGTCTTCGGAATCGTCGCTCTCGGGTGAGATGGATTTGCGCCACGACGGCGCCCTGGGCGCTGGCGACCGGCCTCCTGATCTCGTTCACAGCCTCTGCCAGCAACGACCCGCAGGCAGGCGTGAGCTTTGCGTCTCGTGGGCCTCTGGCGCGCCTGACCCAGACTGATCTCGTTCCTCCGATTACCACTTCCATTGCAGGCGGCCGCCTCGATCTCGGGCGCGATGTGTTTCGCTTTATTCCGCGTTACGATCTGCCCGATGACATGGCGAATGCCGTGCCGCCCAAGGCGGACCGCAAGGTGGATGCCGGCGCTGATCCGGAGGTCGACCGTTCTGCCAAGGGTGACCCTCTCGTTGCGCCGCATGTCACCCTGTCTCTGCGGGCCAAGCAGCTGCGTCCGGATCTCGCGCAGGTGAGCGGCTCGCGTCTTCTCTTCGGTCAGGACGAGCGCCTCCTGCCGCCCACGATTCTCATGGAAGGGCAGTTGGAGGCTCTCGAGATGGAGCAGGCTTTCGAGCCTTCGGAGATGCCTGAATTCACCACCACGCGCCAGGCTGTCTCGGTGCAGTCGCCGAGTGCGGCCGCTGCCGGTTCAACGGGTGCGGCGGCGAGCCCCACCACGCCCATCGTGAAGCGCGCGGTGGCTCTTTCCTCGACGACGCCCGCGCCGATGGAGGCGACGCCCATCGAGATCGCCGCGGCGCCCGTCTCGCTGCAATCGCCGCGTCTTGACAAGGGCGGTTACGGCACGAGCCTCGTGCCGAAATCGGATGACGTCGCGCCTCCGCGCTACGCGGATCTGATCGATCCCGACAACATGAGCAAGGAACAGCGCTGCCTAGCCGAGGCCGTCTATTTCGAAGCCCGCAGTGAACCGGAAGAGGGACAGGCCGCAGTCGCGCAGGTGGTCCTCAACCGCGTGAAGAGCGGACTCTACCCATCCTCGATCTGCGGCGTCGTCTACCAGAACCGCCACCGCCATCTCGCGTGCCAGTTCACATTCGCCTGCGAAGGCAAGGCCCTACGCGTGACCGACACCGTGTCCTGGGAGCGGGCCAAGCGGGTGGCAAGCGCCGTGCTCGAAGGCAAGACCTACCTCGCCGATGTGGGCGGGGCCACGCATTATCATGCGAATTATGTGCGCCCTTACTGGGCCCGCCGCCTCAAGAAGATGGACGTGATCGGTCGCCACATCTTCTACAAGCTCAAGCCGGGACAGACCTGAGGCAAGGGATTGCAGCCTGAAGGCAGGCCGCAATCCATCACGGTTTCTCATACTAAAGCCAATAAACTTTCAATATTGCTGATACTGCACTTCGGATAGTATCCGCCCTCCGATTTGCTGCCCGAGGGCCGTGCCAATGTCTGCACCTTCCACTCAATCCCGCGTCTCCCCGGAACTGATCGTTCTCGCCGGCTGCCTGATCGCGCTGATCACCTTCGGTCCGCGTGCTTCAGTAGGGCTGTTCCAGATCCCGATGACCACGGAGTTTGGCTGGGGTCGCGATACGTTCAGTCTGGCCATTGCCTTCCAGAACCTCCTCTGGGGCCTCGGCCAGCCTTTTGCCGGCGCGGTGGCGGATCGGTTCGGGGCGTTCAAGGTGCTCTGCGCCGGCGCCTTGCTCTATGCGCTCGGCCTCGTGGTGATGGCCTATGCGTCGACGCCCGGTGTCCTGCATCTGGGCGCCGGCGTTCTCATCGGCTTCGGTCTGTCGGGCTGCTCGTTCAATCTCGTGCTCGGCGCCTTCGGCAAGCTCCTGCCGGAGAAGTGGCGCCCCATGGCCTTCGGCGCGGGCACGGCGGCAGGTTCCTTCGGCCAGTTCCTGTTCCCGCCCATCGGCAACGTTCTCATCGATTCCTTCGGCTGGCATCAGGCGCTCGTGATCTTCTCCGCCTCCGTCCTTCTCGTGATGCCGCTGGCGCTCGCTCTTGCCACGCGACCGACGGCGGGCACGGCGGCTGCGGGCGCTGCCCATCTCCCGAACCAGTCGATCAAGCAGGCGCTGACGGAGGCTTTCCAGCATCGCTCCTATGTGCTGCTGGTGCTCGGCTTCTTCACCTGCGGCTTCCAGCTCGCCTTCATCACGGCGCATCTTCCGGCCTATCTGAAGGACGCGGGCCTCTCGGCTGCCGTCGGCGGATGGACGCTCGCCGTGATCGGTCTCGCCAATGCCTTCGGGTCACTCGGCTCGGGCTGGCTCTCCACCCGCATGTCGAAGCGCTGGCTGCTCGCCTGGATCTATCTCGGCCGCTCGGTGGCGATCGCGGCCTTCATCCTGCTGCCCGCGTCGCCCGTCACCTCGATTGCCTTCGGCATCTCCATCGGCCTCCTGTGGCTCTCCACCGTGCCGCCGACATCCTCCCTCGTGATGCTCATGTTCGGGACGCGCTACATGGCCATGCTCTATGGCTTCGCGTTCTTCTCGCACCAGGTCGGCGGCTTCCTCGGCGTGTGGCTCGGTGGAGAACTGTATGAGATCTATGGCAGCTACACGGTGGTGTGGTGGCTCTCGATTGCGCTCGGCATCGCCTCGGCCCTGATCAACCTGCCGATCAAGGAGCGCCCGGTCGAGCGCAGCCCAGCATTGCAGCCGGCCGAGTAAGATACTTCTCGTCCGAAGGGATGAGGTTCTCGACCTTGCTCCGATCCTTCCTCGCGCCAACAATCAGCGCAGGGAGGATTGATGCTCATGGCACCATTCAAAGCGCTCGTCATTGACAAGACCGAGGCAGGTCAGACTGTCGGCTTTCGTGAGTTCAACGAGGCCGATCTCATGGACGGCGATGTCACTGTTCTCGTGTCTCACTCGACGCTGAACTACAAGGACGGCCTGGCGCTCACCGGCAAGGCGCCGGTGGTGCGGCGCTTCCCGATGATCCCCGGCGTCGACCTCGTTGGCACGGTAGAGGCCTCATCAAATCCTGAATTCAAGCCCGGCGATGCGGTGATCCTCAACGGCTGGGGCTTGGGCGAGACGCATCTCGGTGCTTATGCGGAAAAGGTGCGCGTGAAAGGCGATTGGCTGATTCCGCTCCCCTCGGGCCTCACCCCTCATCAGGCCATGGCCATCGGCACGGCGGGCTACACGGCGATGCTCTGCCTGATGGCGCTCGAGAAGCACGGGCTGAAGCCCGAGCGCGGTCCTGCCATCGTGACCGGCGCCGTCGGCGGTGTCGGCTCCGTTGCCGTCGCATTGCTTGCACGGGCAGGCTGGCATGTGATCGCCTCGACCGGACGGCCCGAGGAAGCCGATTATCTCAAAGGCCTCGGCGCGGGCGAGATCCTTGAGCGCAGCGAACTCACCGGACCTGTGCGGCCCCTCGGCAAAGAGCGTTGGGCTGCGGGCGTCGATACGGTCGGCTCCATTCCGCTCGCCAATGTTCTGTCCATGACGAAATACAGCGGTGCGGTTGCAGCTTGCGGCTTGGCGGCCGGCATGGACCTGCCTGCAACCGTCGCGCCCTTCATTCTGCGCAACGTGGCTCTGCTTGGCGTCGATTCCGTGATGGCGCCCAAGGCACTTCGCCTCGAAGCCTGGAACCGTCTGGCGCACGAACTCGACCACGACAAGCTCGCCGCCATGACCTCCACCATCCCTCTTAACGAGGTGATGGAGGCGGGGCGCCGCATCGTGGCCGGTCAGATCAAGGGGCGCGTGGTGGTGGAGATCGCCTGATCGACGGGCTTCTTGCCGTTGCCCTCGATCCAGCGCCGCTGCTTGCCGATCTCGGTCGCCATGAAGTCCATGAAGGCGCGCACGCGTGCCGACTGGCGAAGGTCCGGATGGGTGAGCAGCCACAGGCCTGCTGAGAAGTCCGGGTTCACATCCGACAGGCGGACGAGATTCGGGCTCGCATCCGCAATGAAGCAGGGAAGCGGGCCGATGCCGAGACCGGCCTCGACCGCCTCTGCGAGGCCCAGCACCGTGTTCACCTTGTAGACGATGTTCTCCGGGGCGACGCGGTCGCGCACGAAGCGGGCCGCTTTCAGCGCTGCCAGATTGTCGCCAAGCGCGACCCAAGGGCGGTTGAAGAGTTCAGGGGAATTGAGATCGACCGGCTGATGCTGGTCGGGGAAATCCTGCAATCTTCCGTAGATCGCCCAGGCGATGGTGGCGACGCGCCGTCCGATGAGGGTTTCGGGCGGATCGTCCGTGGCACGGATCGCCACATCCGCATCGCGCTTCGAGAGGTTCAGCGCCTGGTTCGCGAGCACCACGTCGAGCCGCATGTCGGGGCAGGCTTTCACGAAGCGCGAGAAGATATGCGTCAGCAGGTGGACGAGAAGCGTGTCGTTCGTCGTCACGCGCAATTCACCGGCTGGGGCCACCGCTTGGCCCGCGAGCTTGCGGGTGAACGAGGTGACGTTCTCCTCCATCTGCTCAGCAAGCGCGGCCATTTCCTCCCCGGCAGGCGTCAGCACATAGCCGGTCCGGCGCCGCTCAAAGAGCTTGACGCCGAGATTTTCCTCCATCTGGCCAAGCCTGCGGAAAACCGTGGAGTGGTTGACCCCTAAACGCTCTGCCGCGCCCGCTAGGCCACTCGCCTCGGCGATGATCTTCACGAGCTTGAAATCGTCCCAGTCGAGCTGCTGTTGCTTCGCCATGTCTCTTGCATCGGTGCAATGGAAACCCTGCATATCTAACACTGGTTTTGCACACTGGAAAGCTTATATCCTATGTGCGTCACACAGTTGCAGAGAGGCCCTATCTCAGGCCAGCGCTAAGCTAGCCTGGAAACCCGCCCGTCTGCTCTCATTCCTTCGTATTGGAGAACTCAATGGCCAAGGTGCTTGTGCTGTATTATTCGTCATGGGGGCATATCGAGCAGATGGCTTATGCCGCCGCTGAAGGCGCGCGCGAGGCCGGTGCCGAGGTAGTGGTGAAGCGCGTGCCGGAACTCGTGCCCGCCGAGATCGCCCAGGCTGCCCATTACAAGACCGATCAGAAGGCTTCCATCGCTACCGTCGAGGAGCTGCCGGAATACGATGCCATCATCATCGGCACGCCGACCCGCTACGGCACGATGACGGCCCAGATGAAGAACTTCCTCGACCAGACCGGCGGTCTGTGGGCTCAAGGAAAGCTCATCGGCAAGGTCGGCTCGGTCTTCACCTCGACCGCCACCCAGCACGGCGGCCAGGAAGCCACGATCCTCACCACGCTGCCGGTGCTTCTGCATCACGGCATGGTGGTTGTCGGCCTGCCTTATTCCTTCCAGGGACAGATGGGCGTCGATCAGATCCGCGGCGGCTCGCCCTACGGCGCCTCGACCATCGCTGCCGGCGACGGCTCACGCCAGCCGAGCGAGATCGATCTCGACGGTGCCCGCTTCCAGGGCAAGCATGTCGCCCAGATCGCAGCCAAGCTCGCTGCGAAGTAAACGCTCACAAGCGGAGCGGTTCACCGCTCCGCTGCGGCCCGCCGAAGACGGTCGTTGATGGCCTCACCCAAGCCTGTCTCGGGAATCGGCGAGACGGCGATGGTCTGGGCGCCTGATGCATCGAGCTGCCTCAGATACGAGAACAGATGAGCGGCGGCCTCCTTGAGGTCGCCGTTTTCGCTGAGGTTGAGGCAAGCCTGCGCCTGCTCGCTCCCCTGCAGCGGAGCAGAGCCGAACAGCAAGGCAGCCTCGCCCGGCTGGATCTCCCTCGCGTTCAGGCGCACCTGCGCGCGCGGCGCGTAGTGGGATGCGAGCATGCCGGGAGCGAGCGGGCTCTTGCCTCCCTCAGAGCCGGTGTCGAGGCGCTGCCCGATGAGGGCTTCAATCGCCTCGCGCGGCACGCCGCCGGGGCGCAGCAGGCGCGGAGCGCCACCGAGACACGCGATGATCGTGGATTCGACACCCACATCCGACGCACCCCCATCGAGCACCGCATCAATGCGCCCATCGAGATCGCCCAAGACATGATCTGCATCGGTCGGGCTGACACGGCCCGAGCGATTGGCCGAAGGAGCGGCCACGGGGCGGCCGGTCGCGGCCAGAAGGGCATGGGCGAGGGGATGGGCCGGCACCCGCAGACCCACGCTGTCGAGACCGGCGCGGGCGAGGTCGGAAACCGTACAGGTGGGAGCCACCGGCACCACGAGAGTGAGGGGGCCGGGCCAGAAGGCCTCCGCCAGCCTCCCGGCGGTCTCGTCGAAGAGGCCCTGAACCTTCGCGGCTTCGAAGCTCTCCAGGTGCGAGATCAACGGGTTGAAGCTCGGACGCTCCTTGGCGGCATAGATGCCGGCCACCGCCTCCGCGTTGGTGGCATCCGCCCCCAGGCCATAGACTGTCTCCGTCGGGAAGGCCACGAGGCCGCCGCGCTTCAGGGTGGCGGCCGCCTCGGCAAGACCGGCTTCATCGGCCGTCAGACGTGCCGTCCGTAGCATTGACCCGTGATCGTTCACGTCTAAACTATTCCTTGCTCGGGGGAGATCATACCTTGGGCGGGTTTAATGGCGCGGGGGAACGCGTCAATATCAAAAGCCGATTGCTTGAGAGGAAATGCCATGAGCTACCGCGCTCCCGTGCCGGATATCGTCTTTACCATGCGCCATGTGGCTGGGTTCGACCGCGCTGTTGCCGATGGTCTCTATGGCGACCTCTCTGTTGATCTCGCCCAAACGATTCTGGAGGAGGCCGGCCGCTTTGCCAATGACGTGATCGCGCCGCTCAATCGCGAGGGCGACAAGCACGGCGCTACGGTGAAGGATGGTGCCGTCACCACCGCTCCCGGCTGGAAGGAGGTCTACAAGGCCTGGACGGAAGCAGGATGGAACGCGCTTCCCGGCCCTGTGGAATATGGGGGACAGGGCCTGCCGACGCTGTTGAACTCGGCCTGCATCGAGATGTGGAACTCCGCCTCCATGGCTTTCGGCATCGGCCCGGTGCTGACGCACGGCGCCATCGAGGCGATTGCTGCGCATGCCTCCGAAGACCTGAAGAGCCGCTATCTCGAAAAGCTCGTCTCCGGAGAATGGACGGCGACGATGAATCTCACTGAGCCGCAGGCGGGCTCCGATCTCGCGGCCCTGCGCTCCCGCGCCGAACCCATGGGCGACGGCACCTATCGGATCACGGGGCAGAAGATCTTCATCACCTATGGCGAGCACGATCTCACCGACAACATCATCCATCTCGTGCTGGCGCGTTTGCCCGATGCACCGGCGGGCACGCGCGGCATTTCGCTCTTCCTTGTTCCGAAGTTCCTGCCCGATGGCACGCGCAACGATGTCCGTTGCCATAGCCTTGAACACAAGCTCGGCATCCATGGCTCGCCCACCTGCACCATGATCTTCGGTGATAATGGCGGTGCCATCGGCTGGCTTGTGGGTGAGGAGAATCGCGGTCTCAACTGCATGTTCACGATGATGAACAATGCGCGCCTCGCGGTCGGCCTGCAGGGCGTCGCCATCGCCGAGCGCGCCTATCAGCAAGCGCTCGCTTACGCCAACGAGCGCCGCCAGGGCCGCGCCATCGGTGCTGCCGAGGGGATGAGCCCCATCATCGTGCACCCCGACATTCAGCGCAATCTTCTCACCATGAAGGCGCTCACCGCTGCCGCGCGCGCCATCTGCTACATGACGGCGGAGGCCATTGATCGTGCGCATCTGGAGCAGGATGCAGTGAGCCGCAAGAAGGCGCATGAGCGCGCGTCTCTGCTCACGCCGGTGGCGAAGGCTTTCTCCACCGATATCGGCATGGAGGTCGCGTCGCTTGGCGTGCAGGTCCACGGCGGCATGGGATTCATCGAGGAGACGGGGGCCGCGCAGCATTATCGCGATGCGCGCATCGCGCCGATTTACGAGGGCACCAACGGCATTCAGGCCATCGATCTCGTCACGCGCAAGCTGCCGCTCTCCGGTGGCGAGACGGTGCATGCGCAGATCGCCTCCATGCGCGCCGTCGTTACGCGCGTTTTGAAGGAGGGGACACCTGCTTTCGGCGCGACGGCCTCGCGTCTGCGCGATGCTATCGAAAGTCTGGATCGCGCAACGAGCTACATGCTTAAGGCCATCTCCTCGAATGCGCAGGGCGAGGCGCTGGCGGGTGCAACGCCTTACCTGCGCCTTTTCGGGTTCGCGCAAGGCGGCACGGCTCTGGCGGAGGCAGCGCTTGCGGCAAATGCCTTGATGGCCGGTGGCGACAAGGATCCTGCCCATGCGGGCCGCATCGCGCTGTGCCGCTTCTTCGCCGAGAACATCGCCGTCGGCGCGAAGGGTCTAGAAGACACGGTCTTGAGCGGCGCAGGATTCCTGCAGGATGCAACCCTGGCGCTGGCGAGCTGATCCCATGACACTCAAAGGAAAAACGCTTTTCATCACCGGCGCCTCGCGCGGCATCGGTCTCGCCATCGGTCTGCGCGCAGCGCAGGACGGCGCGAACGTGGTGATCGCAGCGAAGACTGCCGAGCCGCACCCCAAGCTCCCCGGCACGATCTACACGGCGGCGGAAGAGATCGAGAAGGCGGGAGGTCACGCTCTGCCGCTTGTGGTCGATGTGCGCGACGAGGAAGCGGTCAAAGGCGCCATTCAAAATGCGGTCGAGACCTTCGGCGGCCTCGACATCGTGGTGAACAATGCCAGCGCCATCAGCCTCACGCCGACGCCGCTGACGGACATGAAACGCTTCGATCTGATGCATCAGATCAACACGCGAGGCACCTACATGGTCTCGAAATACGCGATTCCGCATCTGGAGAAGGCGCAGAACCCGCATATCCTCATGCTGTCGCCGCCCCTCGACATGAAGGAGAAATGGTTTGCGCCGCATCTCGCCTATTCACTGGCGAAATACGGCATGAGCCTGTGTGTATTGGGCTTGGCCGGCGAGCTGAGGCCCAAGGGCATTGCCGTCAACGCTCTCTGGCCACGCACGACCATTGCCACGAGCGCGGTGAAGAACCTGCTCGGCGGCGACGAGATCGTGCAGGCGAGCCGCACGCCGGAGATTCTGGCGGACGCGGCCTATGCCATCTTCCAGAAGCCCTCGAAGAGCTTCTCAGGCCGCTTCCTGATCGACGACGTGTTCCTGAGCGAGGAGGGCGTGACCGATTTCGAGAAGTACCGGGTCGATCCCACGAAGCCATTGATGCCGGATTTCTTCGTTCCGGATGATATTCCGCCGCTGTCATCACAATGAGACGCGGGAAACGACGCTTTTCGCGTCATGCCCGGACTTGATCCGGGCATCCACGTCTTTAAACCTTAATCTCTCCTAAGGCGTGGATCCCCGGGATAATCCCCGGATCAAGTCCGGGGACGGGGATGACGGGGTCGGGCGGTGAACCTTAAGACCTCGTTGAAACGGAGGCGGGTATGATTGTAGTCCATAGGCCAGCACAGGTGACGACTGCGATCGGGGAATCCCTCGACCGTTTCGTTCTGCCTCCGGGAGAGCCGATTCCGGAGGATGCCCTCTGGATCGATCTGATCGATCCGCACCGCGAGGAAGACCGCCTCGTCGAGAGACATCTGAATATTGAAATCCCGACCCGCGAGGAGATGGCGGATATCGAGCCGTCGGAAATTCTCTACCACGAGAACAATGCGCGCTACATGACGGCGCGCGTGCTCTGCAGCTCCGATACGGACAACCCCAAGCTCATCGACGTCTCCTTCATCCTGACGGAACGGGCGCTCGTGACCGTGCGCTACGGCGAGCCTCGCTCCTTCAGCATGTTCATGACCCGCGCCGGAAAGCCGGGCGGCTGCCGTCACCAGCCGGAAGCGGTGCTGGATGGCTTGATCGAGACGATCATCGATCGCGCTGCTGAAATTCTCGGCACTGTGGGGCAACGCATCGACCGTCTGTCGCAATCGATCTTCGAGAACGAGAAGAAGGGAACACGCCGGACCGCCTCCTTCCGCGCCGCCTTGAAGTCCATCGGCCGCAAAGGGGACGTGATCTCCAATGTGCGCGAGAGCATGGTCTCCGTGGAGCGGCTGCTCCTGTTCTTGTCCGCCAGCATGCCAAGGCCGCAGAAGGCGCGAGGCTATCAGGCGGAATGGCGCACGGCCTTGCGCGACGTCCAATCCATCGAAGAGCACGCGACGTTTCTCTCCAACAAGGTCCAGTTTCTCCTCGATGCCACGCTTGGCCTCGTCACGATCGAGCAGAACGACGTCATCAAGATCTTCTCGGTGATGTCCGTGATCTTCCTGCCGCCGACGCTCGTGTCATCGCTCTACGGCATGAACTTCAAATTCATGCCGGAACTGGAATGGGATTGGGGATATCCCTGGGCCATCACCCTCATGGTGCTCGCGGCCGTGCTGCCCTATCTTTTCTTCCGCTGGAAGCGGTGGTTGTAAGTACACAACGCCACGTCATCCCCGGCCTTGTGCCGGGGATCCACGTCTTTACCCACAGCGATTCAAGACGTGGATGGCCGGATTAAGCCCGGCCATGACGGGGAAAGATATTGGAGGAAACATCATGTGCGGGCGCTATGCCATCACGCTGCCTCCCGAAACCTATCGGGAGTTCTATGGCTATTCGGAACAGCCGAATTTTCCTCCGCGCCACAACGTGGCTCCCACCCAGCCGGTGCCCATCGTGCTTGAAGATCGCGGCGAGCGGCATTTCATGCTGGTGCGCTGGGGCTTCCTGCCGTCCTGGGTGAAGGACCCGAAGGATTTTCCGCTCGTCATCAACGCGCGCGGCGAGACGCTTGAAACGAAGCCCACCTTCAAGGCTGCGCTGAAGCGCCGGCGCTGCGTCTTCCTGGCCGACGGTTTCTACGAGTGGCAGCGCCATGGGCGCGAGAAGACACCGTTCCTCATTCGCCCGCGCAGCCGCAAGCCCCTGCCGATGGCCGGTTTATGGGAAACCTACAGCTCTCCCGATGGAGCCGAGATCGATACCGCGGCCATCGTCACGACGGACGCCAACGGCATCATGTCCGCGGTGCATGACCGCATGCCGGTGATCCTCTCCGACGAAGACATTGCCGCCTGGCTCGACATACGCGACGAACGCGCGAACGTCATGCGCCTCGTGCGTCCGTGCCCGGACGATTGGCTCGAAGTGGTGCCGGTCTCGAGCCGCGTGAATAAGGTCGAGAACGACGATCCTGGCTTGGTCGAGCCATTGTCACAGCCTGAAGCCGCGCCGGTGAAAGAAGCCAAGCGCAAATCGAAGAAAGCGCTATCCAGCGATGAGGATGATCAGGGGAGTTTGTTTTAATCTCTCCTTTCGTCATGGCCGCACTTGTTGCGGCCATCCACGTCTTTAGGGGGGGCAAAAGACGTAGATCCGCGGGACTGATCCCCGGATCAAGTCCGGGGACGGGGATGACGAGGCGTGTTTTGAAGATGGGTGACTACCGCCGCTTCTTCACCACGTCGCGGCGCAGGATCCCCACGACCTCCAGATGCGGCGAGTGCTTGAACTGATCGACAGGGATCACGCGCTCCAGGCGATAGCCGCTGCTCATGAGGATGGCGGCATCGCGCGCGAAGGTGGCGGCATCGCAGGAGACGCTCACGACGAGCGGCACTTTCGACACAGCCAATTGTTTGGCCTGCGCCTCCGCGCCTGCACGCGGTGGATCGAGCACGACAGCGTCGAACGCATTGAGCTCGGGCGTGAGAAGCGGGCGGCGGAAGAGATCACGCGCCTCGGTGGTGATGCGGCGCAGGCCCGGCGTTGCACGGAACGCCTTGTCGAGGGCCGTCATCGAGCCCTGGTCGTATTCGACCGCGTGAACCTCCGACTTCTCCGCAAGGCGCAAAGCGAAGGGACCGGAGCCTGAAAAGAGATCGGCCACGCGCTTCGAGCGCTCGCAGGCTTGCGTGACGAAACGGGCGAGCGTCTCCTCGCCCAAACGCGTCGCCTGCAGGAATGAGCCGGCAGGCGGCATGACGGCAGCGTGACCCATGAGGATCGCGGGCGGGCGTCGCTCCACGATCACGTCGCCGTGGATCGACAGGCGTGAGAGGTCGAGCTTTTCGGCAAGACCGATGAGGCTCAGGCGATCCGCGTCCTTCACTGGTCCATGCCCGCGCACATCCACATCGAAGCCGGTCTGCGTATTCGTGATCTGGATATCGAGCGGTTTGCGGGCGGCTTTCAGATGCTCGCCGATGGCGCGTGCGATGACGGGCGCCTGCTCCTTCAGCGCGGGCTCGGCGATGGGGCAGAAGGCGATCTCGACGATATGGTGGCTGCGCGCGGCCATATAGCCCACATGCATAGCGCGGTCGGGAAAGCGCACATGCAGCGTCACGCGGCGGCGGCCATCACCATGGGCATCGATCAATGGCTCGATAGGGGACTCGATGCGGGCCTGCCGCAGGGTATGCGCGAGCGTCTCCTGCTTCCAGGTCTGGTAGAAACCGTGCTTCATGTGCTGCGTCGCGCAGCCGCCGCACGTGTCGAAATAGGGACAGAACGGCGTCTCACGCTCGGGAGAGGCCATGTCGACGCTGATGAGATCGGCGCGTGATCCGTCGCGTTCGACGGTGACGGTCTCCCCCGGCAGCACCTTCGGCACGAAGACGGGACCGGAAGAGGTCTCCGCAATGCCGTCCGCTTTTGCGCCGAGGCGCTTGATCGTTACCTGCTCAGCCACGATGGGCTCCCAACAAAAATTCGCGATTGCCGTCACCGCCTTCGATGGGCGAGAGGGCAATGCCATCGACGGTAAACCCGAGCGAGGCGATGAAGGCGCTGATATCGTCGCACACGGCGCGATGCACGGCCTCATCGCGCACGATGCCCTTCTTCACGTGATCTCGCCCGGCCTCGAATTGCGGCTTCACCAGAACGGCGAGCTTCGCATGCGGCTTCAGCAGGGCGACAGCGGTTGGCAAGACGAGCTTCAACGAGATGAAGCTCACATCGGACACGAGAAGATCCGCCGGCTCGGGGATGAGATCGGTATTCAGCGAGCGTGCATCCGTGCCTTCGAGATTGGTCACGCGCGGATCGTTCGCTACCTTGGGGTGAAGCTGCCCATGGCCTACATCCACGGCATAGACATGCTTTGCATCGCGCATCAGCAGCACTTCGGTAAAGCCGCCGGTGGAGGCACCAATGTCGAGGCAGACGCAACCTCGAGGGTCGATGTTGAAGAAGTCGAGGGCCGCCGCGAGCTTCACGCCGCCGCGCGAGACATAAGGATGCGGCTGCACGGCGGTGATGACGGCGTCATCCGGCACCGTGTCGGAGGCTTTGCGCACGACAGCACCGTTCGCGGTGACGAGACCAGCTGCAATGGCTTCCTGCGCCCGGGCGCGGCTCGTGAAAAAGCCGCGCTCGACGAGCAGCACGTCGGCACGTTTGCGGATCATGGAAGCCTCAAGGTCATGTGAATTCAAATCCTCTCAGGTCCCGGAACCAGCTCTTGCGAGTGGGCGTATCCGTTCAGCCGTCCACCAGACCCACGGAGTTCCCATGCTCGGCCGTCGCCATCTCCTGACCGGTGCAACATTGCTTGCTGCCAGCGCTGCCATTCCTCGGGCCTTTGCGCAAGCGTCTTCCGGCCCCTTCAAGCTCGATCCCTTGCCATATGCCCCTTCCAAGAACGAGCCTCATATCGACACTCAGACCATGGAACTGCACCATGGAAAGCACCATGCAGCCTACGTCAACAATCTCAACGCCGCTTTGAGCCAGAATGGTGATCTGGCCAAGATGCCGCTTCATGAAATGCTGGCGAAGCTCGGCGACGTGCCGGAAACCGTCAGAACCGCCATCCGCAACAATGGCGGCGGCCATGCCAATCATACGATGTTCTGGCAGATCATGGGCGGATCGGGCGGCGAGCCATCCGGTGAGCTGAAGAGCGCCATTGATCGGGACCTTGGCGGTTTCCAGAAGTTCCAGGCCGATTTCAACACCGCCGGAGAAAAGCAGTTCGGCTCCGGCTGGGTCTTCGTGACGGTGAGCCGCGACGGAAAGCTCGCCATCGTGACGAAGCCCAACCAGGATACCCCGCTCATGGACGGGCAGCGGGTCCTCATGGGAAACGACGTGTGGGAGCACGCCTATTACCTCAAGTACCAGAACCGCCGTCCTGATTACTTGAAAGCTTGGTGGAACGTGCTCGACTGGAACAGGATCGAGGAACGCTACGTCGCCGCGAAGGCGGGAACGCTGACGATTTGATTCACCGTCATGCCCGGCCTTGTGCCGGGTATCCACTCCTTCTCTGGCGCGGCGGCTCAAAGACGTGGATGGCCGGGACAGGCCCGGCCATGACGATGATGAAAGAATAATGCGTCGTTAAGCCCGCGCCTTGCGGGTCTCTTCCTGACCAAGAGCCTCGAACACCTTGGTCACGATGCCGGCCGCATCGAGGCCCGCCTTGGCATACATGCGCTCAGGCTTGTCGTGATCCTGATAAGTGTCGGGCAGCACCATGGAGCGCACTTTCAGGGTGCCGCGATCGAGCGCGCCCTTCTCGGCGAGAAGCTGCATCACAAAGGAGCCGAAGCCGCCGATGGAGCCTTCCTCCACCGTGATGAGAACCTCATGCTCGCGCGCGAGCTTCAGGATCATCTCTTCATCCAGAGGCTTGGCGAAACGGGCATCGGCCACGGTGGTGGAGAGGCCGCGGGCATCGAGCTCTTCCGCAGCCTTCAGCGCCTCCGCAAGGCGCGTGCCGAGCGAGAGAATGGCGATGCGGCTGCCTTCCTTCACGATACGGCCCTTGCCGATCGCCAGCGGAACGCCGTGCTCCGGCATATCGACGCCGACGCCCTCGCCGCGCGGATAGCGGAAGGCGATGGGGCCGTTATCGTAAGCGGCAGCGGTGGCGACCATGTGCACCAGTTCCGCCTCATCGCTTGCTGCCATGATCACCATGTTCGGGATGCAGCCGAGATAGGCGACATCGAAGGAGCCTGCATGCGTCGGCCCATCCGCGCCGACGAGGCCCGCGCGGTCCAGTGCGAAGCGCACCGGCAGGTTCTGGATCGCCACATCGTGCACGACCTGATCGTAGGCACGCTGCAGGAAGGTGGAATAGATCGCGCAGAACGGCTTGTAGCCTTCCGTCGCCATACCGGCGGCAAACGTCACCGCATGCTGCTCGGCGATGCCCACATCGAAGGTGCGGGTGGGAAATTCCTTGCCGAAGAGATCGACACCCGTGCCGGTCGGCATCGCCGCCGTGATGGCGACGATCTTGTCGTCCTTGCAGGCTTCCTTGATCAGGCTTTCGCCGAACACCTTGGTGTAGGAGGGTGCATTGGCCTTGGGCTTTGCCTGCGCACCCGTCACCACGTCGAAGGTGACGACGCCATGATACTTGTCGGCGGCGGCTTCAGCCGGCGCGTAGCCCTTGCCCTTCTGCGTCACCACGTGAACGAGGATCGGACCGGTCTCCGAGTCACGCACGTTCTTCAGGATCGGCAGCAGATGGTCGAGATTGTGCCCGTCGATGGGGCCGACATAATAGAAGCCGAGCTCCTCGAACATCGTCCCACCCGTCCAGAAACCGCGGGCGAATTCCTCGGCCTTGGCGGCCTTGTCGTAAAAGAACTTCGGCAGTCTCTTCGCCAGCTGCTTCGCCGTCTCGCGGATGCCGCGATAGGTGCCGCCGGAGACGAGGCGGGCGAGATAGGACGACATGGCGCCGGTGGGCGGCGCAATCGACATGTCGTTGTCGTTGAGGATCACGATCAGGCGCGAATGCATGGCGCCCGCATTGTTCATAGCCTCGTAGGCCATGCCCGCCGACATGGCGCCGTCGCCGATCACGGCGATCACATTGTTCTGCTTGCCCTCGAGATCCCGCGCCACGGCCATGCCGAGGCCAGCCGAGATCGAGGTGGAGGAATGGGCCGCGCCGAAGGGGTCGTATTCGCTCTCCGAGCGCTTGGTGAAGCCCGACAGGCCCCCCGCCTGGCGCAACGTGCGGATACGGTTGCGGCGGCCGGTGAGAATCTTATGCGGATAGGCCTGATGCCCCACGTCCCAGATCAGCCTGTCGCGGGGCGTGTCGAACACGTAGTGGAGTGCCACGGTCAGCTCGACCACGCCAAGGCCCGCGCCCAGGTGTCCGCCGGTGACGGACACGGCGCTGATCGTCTCCGTGCGCAGCTCGTCCGCCACCTGCTTCAGCTGGTTCTCGGGGAGCTGGCGGAGATCTTCCGGGGTCTTGATGGTGTCGAGGAGAGGTGTGGACAAGGTTGCTCTCGCCTGGGGTTCGCCAAAGGCCGATCTTGGGACATAGGGATTGCAGAGGGCAGGGTCAAACCGGAGCCTGACCTTTTGCCATTGAACCTTCGCCCTATTCCGCCACGTCCAGCGGGGCCGTACCGGAGGCTGCCCCATCCGGGCCGATGGTGATCTTCTCGATCCGGGCCTCGGCCTTCTTCAGCAGCTGCTCGCAATGCTTCTTCAGGGCCTCTCCGCGCTCGTAGATGGCAATCGAATCCTCGAGGGGCACATCGCCACGCTCGAGACGCCGCACGATTTCCTCCAGCTCGGCCAGGGCCTTCTCGAAGGGGAGGGTCTTGATGGAAGTGGTGTCGGTCATGCAGCTATCCGTCAAAAAAATCGTTGTTGGGCCGCCTCTCTCATGAGATTGCGGCATTGCCCGGCCGGCGGACGAGGAATCTCTGATAAACGAGACCGATGCCGATGAGAACAAGCCCGAGGCCAATAAATGACAGGGCCCGCATCACGCCTTCCAGGTTAGACAGGTCGATGATGAACACCTTCAGAACGGCCAGCACAAGATAAACTGCCGAAGCCATGCGCGCAAAGCGGTTGTCGCGGACGATCCCAAAGCCCAGCAGGGCGATGCCGATGACGAGGAGGGCGACCGAGTAGCTCCACTGCTCGCCCTGGGTGAAACCGCGCCAGAAAAAGCCCAGGTTCGGGCCTTGGAAGACCCGCCGGATTTCTAGGGCCACATAAGCCCATTGCAGAAGGAGGCTTAAGATGGCGGAGGCGATGACGTAGTAGCGTGGGCGGGCATTCCGTTCCACAGAGGCCAGCCCGCCTGCCAGGATCGAGGGCAGGAGATAGGCCGGGATCAGGCTGTTGAAGAGGACGCCGCCCGTGATCTCGTCGTTGGTCAGAAGCGGGTTTTCGATCACGAGCAGCCCGACGGCGGACAGGCCGAAGGAGGCAATTTTGAAGATCAGGGAGCCCCATCGGTAGACCGGGTCGGCCCTCCTGATGTCCATGCGAGTCAGCAGGATCGCGAAAGCGAGACTTTCCGTCGCAATCAAACCGGCCTCCAGGAGACTGAAATCGGCCGCCAACGGGTCGCCCGCGTGCAGGGCGTGCCGGATCTCAAAGAAAACCAGGAAGGCCGCGAAGACGATGCTCAGACTTTCTGTGAACTGGACGATGCGGTCGCGTCCGGTCCGCTCCAGCAGGCGGCTCGCCAGCCAGAACGCCACGGCGGGCACGCCATAGCCCCAGAGCAGCCAGTTGACGACGACCGGCCCCGGATCTCCGCCCACGATCGTGGGATCCCAGATCAGGCGACCCAGCACGACGAGGCCGATGGCGCCCACTGCATAGCGCAGAGCCGGGATGGCGATGCGGTTTGCGACCCAGGCCGTCCCGAGAGCCGTCAGCGCGAAGGCCACCGTCAGCATGCCCTTTTCGAGGACGAAGGTCAGGCCCAGCGCCACGGCTCCGAGCGCAGCCGAAGCGGCCGCACCGAGGCCAAGGCGAATGGCGGAATCCTCTCCCGCTCTCCCGCTGCGCATGAGCCATTGCGAGGCCAGCACGAAGGCGAGCGCCAGAACGCCCGCAATGAGAGCGAAGGAGAGGCTGCGCTCGAATGCGGTGACGCGCCAATAAGCAGCGACCAGGGCGAGCAGTGGCCCCACGCTCGCCGCCACCGCATACCAGGCGGCGACCGACAGACGCAGGCCCTGAGAGCGCGCCAGCCGCAGCAGGGACGCACCGGCGATCGCGGTCGGCAGCAAGGCCGCCAGGATGAGATAAGTATTGAGGGCATAGGGACGAAGCGCGAAAATATCGCCGCTCTGGTAGAACAGGTTTTCAGGCTCGCCGCCGATCTCGGTGGCGAGCGGCCAGATGAGCAGGGCTCCCGCCGCCAGCAACGCGGCACTGGTCGTGGCTGTCGAGACCGGAGCGATGCGAAAGCCTGCTGCCAGCAGAACGAGCGCCATAGCGGTCACGAAGAAAGGTCGTCCGTCACCTGTATAAATCGAACTCGTCACGACGATCCCGGCGAAGGCGAAGGCCAAGAACACAGCGCTCGCGGCCTTGTCGATCCGCGCCTCGGCATCGGGAACGTGGCGGTAGGGATCGATGGCGAGGAATAAGACGGCTAGGCCTGCCTGGAGCACCAGATGCACCATGGCCGGCAGCACATTCGATCCACCGATGAAGAAGATCGGCGCGGTCCAGAGCAGCACACCCGCCGAGCCTGCCAGGGCAAGCCAGCGCCAGAACCGCAGCCGCGCGACGCCATAGGCGGGCAGCACCACGAAGGCAAGATAGATCACGAGCGCCCAGGGCTGCGGCCTGTCCGACGAGACGAGAAGCGGGCTGCCCATGGCGCCAAGAAGGCCGAGAGCCGCCAGTGTCGGGCCGTGGAGCGTCGAAGCCACCATAGCGAGAACCGCGATCAGCCCAAGGAGCACAAAGGTCGTGCCGGGTCCGATCAGGCCGTAGAGGGCGTAAGCGGCGTAGGCCGAGGCGAAGGCCGTGCAGGTGCCGGCGGCGGTCAGGATGCTCGGCACGTTGGCGCTGGGGATGCCGAGCAGGCCGAAGCGGCTTGCGCGACGGCGCATCCATTCGCCTGCGCCGATGAGGGCGAGCGCGAAGAGGAGGCCCAGGGCGATGCGGGTCTGCGGGGTGAGCAGGTTCTGCTCGATGGAATAGCGGACGAGGAAGATGCCGCCGAGTGCCAGCGCTACGCCACCCACCCACACGGCCCAACGGGAGCCGAGCTTTTCCTCGAAGCCTTGGCGGGGTGGAACGGGCTGGGTCGCAGCCGCGGGAATCGGCGGAACGGAAGTCGGCTTGGGTGCTTCGGGCTCTGGCATGGCTGCCTCGGCCGGTTGGGCCGGGACAGGCTCCGGAGCGGGCGTGGGTGCCTGCTCCACCGCCAGATCGCTCGGTCTCGGAGCCGTGCGCATGTCCGTCTCCAGCCGGTCGAGACGAAGCTGGATGCGGTGAAGGTCCCGACGGGCTCGCACGGCGAAGATCAGGCCCAGCAGTGCGGCGACGGGGGTGCCGATTCCGAGGAGAACGGCCAGGAGGATGGCAAAACCGAACAGCACGTCGTCCACGAAGAGGCCCTCGAATGCAGCATCGGGGCAGCCCTCGCACAGGTGGAATCGTGCTAGCCCCCGTTAAGCTGTAACATGAAGGGCGTGCCCTCCATAGCCTCCGCTCCCCGGCCGATGGAGCGGATGGCCTCAACCATGCGGCCTTTTCGCCCGAGGAGGTCGTCGGCGAGCGCGACGAAGCGTGCGTTCGGCGTGGCTGAGGGAGCGGCTTCCCTTAAGGTGAGGGCGAGTTCGTTTTCGTCCCGCTCCGGTGCGAGGGCGCAGGCGGCGATATAGGCCGCCGCCGTCGAGCGACTGATTCCGGCCCAGCAATGAAAGAGCAGGGGGCTTGTCCGGTCCCAGGTCCGGATGAAGGCAATGAGCTTCTCCATGTGCTCGGGTCCTGCCAGCACATGCCCCTCCAGCGGCTCCACGATGTCGCTCACTCCGATGAAGAGGTGTCGGCCCGGCGCGATGGAATGAGGCCGCTCTACGGTCGCACCCACGCCCATGAGGCTCACGACGTGGCTCGGGCGGACCGCAGCAATCCTGTCATGCAGGCGGGAGAGGGGGCAGACGTGGAGCGTCGGCATGAGGCTTTCCCTGCTCATGCCATGGCGGCAAGAACGCGATCCCGATAGCGCTCCTCGGCTTTGGCGACGGGCCACGGCTCAAGGAGTGTGTGAACGCTGCGGGGCAGCGGTTCAGGGCGACCGAAAAACTTGATCGCTTCCTCGCGGCCAAAGCCAGCGAGATGGGTCGCTTCGAGAAAGGCCGCCTGCCGGTCCGCCTGCTTGATGAAGCGCTTCACTGCAGCGCTCGGCGCCGCAGGCAATCCGAAATGGAGGTGGATCGCGCCGAGCAATCCTGCTTCGATTGTCTTGTACGCATCCCCGATCACGGCCTTGAAGGGCGAGATGATGTCGCCGATCACGTATTCCGGCGCATCGTGCAGCAATACAGCAAGGCGCGTGACGCGCAGCATTTCGGGGTCGTGATGATCGGCAATGGCCTCGACGAGGAGAGAATGCTGCGCCACCGAAAAGATGTGGCCGCCGATGGTCTGCCCGTTCCAGCGCGCCACACGCGCAAGGCCATGCGCGATGTCGTCGAGCTCCACATCGAGCGGCGAGGGATCGAGCAGATTGAGGCGGCGGCCCGAAAGCATCCGCTGCCAGACGCGAGGTTCCTTCGCCATCTAGCGCTTCTCAGCCATGGCGGCGCATTCCGTATGGCGGTAGCAGCCGACGAGGTGATCGTTCACCATGCCCACCGCCTGCATGAAGGCATAGACAATGGTGGGGCCGACGAAGTTGAAGCCTTCCGCACGCAGCGCCTTCGAGATCCGCTTCGACACATCCGTTTCAGCCTGCACGTCTCTTCGGCTTTGCAGGTTGTTCTGGATCGGCCGTCCGTCGATGAAATTCCAGAGGAAGTTCGAGAAGCCGCCGCGCTCCTGAAGGCTGAGCCATGCGCGTGCGCCCGCAATCGTCGCCTCGATCTTCGCGCGGTTGCGCACGATGCCCTGATCGAGCATCAGCGCTTCGACCTTTGCCTGATCGAAGCGGACGATCTTCTCGGGCTCGAACCCCGCGAAAGCCGTCCGAAAATTCTCGCGCTTGCGCAGGATCGTGATCCAGGACAGGCCTGCCTGAAAGCCGTCGAGGATGAGCTTCTCGAAGAGCGCCCGGTCATCGAATTCGGGCACGCCCCATTCGTTGTCGTGGTAGGCGACATAGAACGGGTCCGTGCCGGGCCACCAGCAGCGGTGCTTATTGTCAGGGTGAAGGATCAGTCCGTCGGTCATGGCATGAGGTGTAGCGGCCTTAAGCGAAAACGGAAAGATCTCCGCAATCTGAAATCGTCAGCGGGAGGAGAGGGGCTTTCGGTAACAGACGACCCGCTCGGTCTCCTCGAAGCCGACGGCGATATGCATGCTTTGGGAGGTCACGTTGTGAATCTCCACGTCGGAGGCAAGCTCTTGGCAGCCGAGGTCTCTTGCCCAGTCCTCCACGACCGTGCAAAGGAGACGGGCAATGCCCTGCTTCCGGTATGCCGGACGAACGTAAATCCCTTCCAGGAATGCGACCGGAGACGTGGTGCAGCCATTCACATAATCGTGGCGCAGCGCCGCCTCGGCGAAGGCTATCGCAGCGCCGTCCGCATCATAGGTGAGAAAGGCGACGGCTTGATCCGGCTCCTTGAGCAGGGCTTCCGTCTCTTGGAGATGTTCGCTGAGGGTCGTATCCGGCCACAGTTCATGGCGCAAAGCAGCCCATGCCTCACGAGACCGGAAATCGCATGATATGATCCGCATCACGCGCCTCGGCGGTCGACCAGTTCTGCCATGCGGCGGGCATCCTCATCACCCTGGGTGCGCAGCCCCGTGACAACACCTTTGCGGTCGGCCTCGCTGCGATTTTGGCTCACCTTCCACTTGCCTTCGATCCGCGTGATCTCGATCTCCACGCCCACGATGCCCTTCATCTGCGCGGCCAGGAAATCGGCGGGTGCATCGCTCACGGCCCAGGGCTCTGCTCGTGTCGATTCCTGAGTCGAGGTCATGGCCGTGATCTGTTTCAGGAGCCAGTCGGAATCGTCCATCACCCGCATACGCCCGTAAGCCTGCACGATGGCATAGTTCCAAGTCGGCACGACCTTGCCGTGCTCGCGCTTTGCCTCATACCAGGACGGCGTGATGTAGGCTTCCGTGCCCTGGAAGACCACAAGCGCCTCCTGGTCGGGGTCGAAGTCGCGCCATTGCGGATTGGCGCGGGAGAGATGGGCCCGCAGGGTGCCATGGAGCGAGGCCGCCGCATCCAGCACGAAGGGAATGGGATTGGCGATGAGGCCGGTGCTGCCATGGGTCACGAGCAGCCCAAGCGGATGCGCTCTCATGAGCGCGTGCTGGACCTCGAGGCGGTCTTCACGAAAATGCGGCGGCTGATACATGGCATTCCCATCCTGGTGCGACAGGAATGCTAGACACGAAAATGCGGGCGGGACCAATCAAAAATCCCAATCCAGCCCATCACGGCGATGGATCGATGCTCAGGTGCCGGTGCGCAGCGAGCGCAGCTTGTCCGCCAGCTCCGTCCAGCGATAGGGCTTGCTGATGAAAGTGATCCCGTCATCGAATCCTCCCGCCGGCAGCGCCGACATGGGATAGCCAGAGGCGAGCAGAATCTTGATGCCGGGCCGCATGTCGCGGGCCTTGCGGGAGAGTTCGAAGCCGTTCATTCCATTGGGCATCACCACGTCGCTGAACAGCACGTCGATGCGGGTATCGGTTCCCAGCACATCAATGGCGCTGGGAGCATCCTCCGCTGTGAGCACGTCGTAACCCAAGCTGTCGAAGATCTCCGTCGCCACCTCCAGAACGGCAGGCTCGTCCTCGACGATCAGCACGGTTCCGGCGCTGTCACGGGCAGGGCGCAGGGTATCGGATCGATCTTCGTCGCCTGCTTCTTGCCCCTCGCCGTGAGCAGGCAACAGCATGGTGATTGTCGTTCCTGCGCCCGGCGTGCTGTCCACCTCGATATGGCCGCCCGACTGGGTGATGAAGCCATAGACCTGACTCAGGCCCAGACCTGTGCCCTTGCCGACCTCCTTCGTGGTGAAGAACGGCTCGAAGACCCGTGAGGCAACATCCGCTGTCATACCCATGCCCGTATCCTTAACCGTGACGACCACATAGGGACCTGCGGGAATTTTCCAGGTCGCAGCACGATCCTCGGTCAGATTGGTTTCGCCGATGGCAATCGTGAGATCACCGCCATCCGGCATGGCATCACGCGCATTCACCACAAGATTGAGAAGCGCGGCCTCGAACTGCGCGCCATCCACATTGATTGTGCTCAACCGTGAGGGCAGGGAGAGCTGCAAGTTTACAGTCTCTCCGCAGGCGCGGCGCAGCACAGTCCCGAAATCTTCGATGAGCCTGATGGGATCGTGCAGCGCCGGCTGCAATGGCTGACGGCGCGAGAAGGCGAGCAGCTGCTGGGTCAGCTGCGCGCCTCGTGCGGCGGCGTGTTGCGCGCTCTCGATGAGGCGGGTCTCGCGGGCGCCGGTCACACTGCGGGTCAGCAGGTCCAGATTGTTGACGATGATCGTCAGCAGGTTGTTGAAGTCATGCGCGATTCCGCCCGTCAGCTGGCCGACGGTTTCCATCTTCTGCGACTGGAAGAGGGCGGCTTGAGCCTGCGCCAGGGCCTCCTGGGCGTTGCGGCGCTCGGTGATGTCGCGCGTGATCTTGGCGAAGCCGATCAGCCTACCGCTGTCGTTGTAGATCGGATCGATGACGACACTGGCCCAGAACCGCGTGCCGTCCTTGCGCACGCGCCACCCTTCCGCTTCGAACTTGCCTTCGCGCCGTGCGGTTTCGAGCGCCCGCTGCGGCAGACTGGTGGCGCGGTCCTCCTCCGTATAGAAGCGGGAGAAATGTTGTCCGCGGATCTCGTCCTCGGTGTAGCCCTTGATACGCTGCGCTCCGGGGTTCCAGTTCGTAACATAGCCCTCCGGATCGAGCATGTAGATGGCATAATCGACGACGCTCTGCACTAGGAGCCTGAAGCGCTGCTCGCTTTCGCGGAGCGCTTCCTCCGCCTTGCGGCGTTCGGTGAGATCGCGAGTGATCTTGGCAAAGCCGAGCAGATTGCCCTTGGCGTCCCGGATCGGGTCGATGACCACGTGGGCCCAGAACCGAGTGCCGTCCTTGCGCACGCGCCAGCCCTCGGTCTCGAACTTACCTTCGCGCAATGCGGTTTCGAGCGCCCGCTGCGGCAGGCCGGTGGCGCGGTCCTCCTCCGTATAGAAGCGGGAGAAATGCTCCCCGAGGATTTCGCTTTCGATATAGCCTTTGAAGCGCTGGGCTCCCGAATTCCAGCTGGCGATGATGCCGCTGGGATCAAGCATGTAGATGGCATAATCCGTGACGGCGTCGACAAGAAGCTGGAAGCGTTCCTTGTCATGCGCCGTCTCGTACGCTTGAGCAGCAATCATCGAAATTCCCTTGAGCTAGTCCCTTCGCGCATGACTTTCGGCGCGTAAGGGCCCTTCGCGGCTAACGCAAATTCGACTGCCCCGGTTCCTTGGAAAATGGTCCTAGGTCGGCTCTGCCTTCAATCGAGTAGCACCTTCTCCTGGGTAAGGAAAGTTCACCCAGCGCGGCTTCTCCAATTGCACGGGGATGCCACCCGCCAAGATGCGTTCGCCTGCAGCCAGGGCATCGGCGGCGCGGTCCAGGCGGATCATGATGAGTCCTCGGCCTTCTGCCCCAGTGCCGGTCGTGCCCAGCGTTTTCTCTCCCGCCGTCACCTCGACGCCCACATCGGCGGCAAAGCCGCCTTCGTAGATAGCGGGCACGATGCGCGTGCGGGCCGTGCCTCGGTGCTGCATGCGCGAGACGACCTCCTGGCCCACATAGCAGCCCTTGTCAAAATCGACCCCGTGCAGCTGGTCCATGAGCGCCTCATGCGGGAAGGCATCTCCGAACAGGAAGTCGCGCCCACCCTCCGGTACGCCGAGCGCGATGCGATGGGCGTGGTAGGCCTCGGCCGGGATCTTCGCGAATTCCGGCGCATCCTGCGCGGCGATGATGGCGCGCCAGCCGAGGTCGGGCAGGCGCGAATCCTGTGCTACGAGGCCGACTTCGTCGTCGGGCTTCCGTTCGTCCCAGCCCGCCACAACGGCCATGGCGTCGGACAGGTCTTCGATTACGACCTTGGCCCGGAGCTTGTAGAACGTCAGCCGCTTGGCGAGATCGGGCGCGAAAACCTTGAGGGCGTCGAGATAATAGCCGCCGCCGATCTCGTCCGGTGCCTGGAACACGATGAAATCGAACAGGATTTTTCCTTGCGGCGACAGCAAGGCGCCGAGCCGCGCGGCTTCAGGCGAGATCCGGCCCAGGTCACAGGTAATGAGGCCATCGAGAAAATTCTTGGCGTCCTCGCCCGAAACCCTTACCACGCCACGGTCGGCTAAATGGACTGACGGCATATCCCGCTCCAGTTGCTTCTTCTCTTCAGGAGCGCATCGTTGGGAGCGGAAAAACTGGGTCCACTTTTCCGCACGATGCGCTACAAGCGTGACATATGCCCCCTTTGCTCGAGCCTCAAGGGATGAGATCGCTATGCCCCAAACCTTCGACCTGATCCTCAAAGGCGGTATCGTCGTGAACCACGACGGACGCGTCGAGCGCGATATCGGCGTGAAGAACGGCATGATCGCCGCCATCGGCGATCTTTCCCGGGCCTCCGCTGGCAGGGAAATCGATTGCCGTGGCCTGCACATCCTGCCTGGCGTCATCGATACGCAGGTGCATTTCCGCGAGCCTGGCCTCGACCACAAGGAAGACCTGGAATCGGGCTCCCGCGCTGCCGTCATGGGCGGCGTGACGGCCGTCTTCGAGATGCCAAACACCGACCCGCAGACCACCACGCCCGAGACGCTTGCGGACAAGGTGAAGCGCGGTCATCACCGCATGCATTGCGATTTCGCCTTCTGGGTCGGCGGCACGCATGAGAACGCGAAGGATGTCGCAGAACTCGAGCGTCTGCCGGGCGCTGCCGGCATCAAGGTGTTCATGGGCTCGTCCACCGGTTCCCTGCTGGTGGAGGATGACGAGGGCATCGCCAACATCCTACGCAACACACGCCGCCGCGCTGCCTTCCATTCGGAAGACGAGGCGATGCTGCGCGCAAGGAAGAATCTGCGCGTCGAGAACGATCCGCGCTCCCATCCCGTCTGGCGGTCGGCGGAAGTCGCACTCGCCTGCACGCAGCGTCTCGTGCGCATCTCTCAAGCCACCGGCGCGCGCATTCACGTGCTCCATGTCACCACGGCGGAGGAGATGACGCTGTTGAAGGAGCACAAGGATCTCGTCTCCGTCGAGGTCACGCCGCATCATCTGACCCTTGTGGCGCCCGACGATTACGAACGCCTCGGCACCTATGTGCAGATGAACCCGCCCGTGCGTGATGAAGTTCATCGTGCTGCGATCTGGCAGGGGCTCGACGAAGGCATTGCCGATATTCTCGGCTCCGACCACGCGCCGCATACGCGCGAGGAAAAGGACAAGACCTACCCCAACACGCCCTCCGGCATGACCGGCGTGCAGACGCTCGTTCCCATCATGCTCGACCACGTGAACGCGAGCAGGCTCACGCTGGAGCGCTTCGTCGACATGACGAGCGCAGGCCCCAAGCGCCTTTTCGGCATCGCCCGCAAAGGCCGCATCGCCGTAGGCTATGACGCCGATTTCACCGTGGTCGATCTCAAGCGTACCGAGATCATCACCAATGACTGGATCGCGTCGAAGTCTCAATGGACGCCTTATGACGGCAGGAAGGTCACTGGCTGGCCCATCGGCACTGTCGTGCGCGGCAATGTGGTGATGTGGGACGGTGCGCTTGAGACACCCTCGCAGGGTGAGGTGGTGAATTTCGAGGAGACGCTGCGCCCCTAAAAGCGTAGCGTGATCACACGTCCCACGCAGCGTTCTGAAGCACAACCCGATATCCGTCGGGATCTTCGAAGGTCACTCCTCGGCGATCCCAATAGGGATTGAAAGAGGAAACGGGCGTAAAGCCGTTGGCGTGCATCCGCTCGACGGCAGCTTTCCACGCTTCATGATCGGGCAGATAGAAGACGAGCAGATTGTCTTGTGTGGGAGCCCTGCCTGCCTTGTGTCCGGGATGATACGTGAATTCCAGATGCCAAGGCGCGCCGGGATACCCGAGCATTCGGCCATCGAAACCATCGTGATCGTCGAACGAGGCTATCACCTCGAAACCGAGGCCGTCGCGATAGAAGCGCACGACCTCGTCGAGCCTGTCCGTCGGTCTCGCGACCCGTAGCTTCACATCTTTCATGCGCTCGCTCTTCGATCCGGATGACAGGCGTCAGCGCCGGATCGAAGACGCATCGCCTGCCAGGGCGAGGCGCAGGCCGAGGCCGATCATGATGATGCCGGCGCATCTCTCCTGCCAGGCGATGAGGCCCGGTCGACGTGAAAGCCAATCGCCGATCGTTCCCGTGCCCACTGCAACGGTTCCGAGAATGAAGAAGCCGGAAAGCTTTTGGACGCCTCCCAGGAACAGAAGCTGTGCCGTCACGGACCAGCTGTTCGCCGGATCGACGAATTGCGGAAGGAAGGCCAGCATGAAGACCATCGCTTTCGGGTTGGTCAGATTGTTGATCATTCCCTGACGCAGAGCGGTGAAGTCCGAAATCGGCTGCGGTGCCGTCCGTACAAGAGCGTGAGTGCGAAGGGATCCGATGATGAGCTTGGCTCCAAGCCAGATGAGGTAGGCCGCTCCCGACCAGCGCAAGAGTTCGAAGGCCATCGGTGAGGCTTGAATCAGGGACGCGACGCCAAGAGCCAGGAGCGGGAGCTGGATAAGTCCGGCCACCAAGGTCATGCCGGTTGCCGTGAGAACAGCCGTGCGCCGACCCTGACCGACGCCGCGACTCAGCAGGAGGATCATGTCGGGTCCGGGGGCGAGCTGCAGCGCCAGCACGGCCGTATAGAAGGTCAGAAAGGTCGGTAGATCCGGCATGAGGAGCCCCTCTCGACGCCTTTGTTTGAGGTGCCGATATCACGAAGTTGCTCAATGCTATACCCGGATCGCGAGCGATGGTCACGAAGACACGCAATTCGCGCCTTGCTTGGGTGTCTTCGGTCGGGCGCATGGCTTAGCGCGTCGTGCGGACCCGGAGGGCCGCGTCAGCGAAATGGGGAGCCGGTTATTCGCGTAAAACGATGCGCCGCTTGAAAAAGGGAGCATCGGATGGATCCCAAAAGTGCAAATCCACTTTTCTCGTCCAATGCTCTAGCGAGTGGCAATGGCTCTCCCTGGCCGGCAGCGATGCCACACCCGTCAAGCATTGGATCGCGCAGCGGTTCCTCTGCCTCAGTGCCTCAGTGAACCCGCCATCGAGAACGCTCCGCTGCGGATCTTGTCCACGAGCGACGAGGCGTATTGGGCCACGGCATCCTCGCCATAAGTGGCGACGAGTTCGGTGAAGGCTGCGAAGAGCGCGGCTTGCGCCATGCAATCGGCGTCGAGCCCGTCGAGCTCGGCCTCGGCGAAAGCCTCGGTCACATAGCTCAAGGCGGCCTGCTTGATGGCGCTGAGTTCGGGCAGCTCGGTGAGAGGGACGTCGTTATCGTTCATGAATCCAGGCCCCTTAGGGGGCGGCGCGCGGGTTCGGTTGATTCGACCTTAAGATATCGCGCCGTCCCACCGCCAGCATCACCTTGCAAAGAGGTTAACGCGAGAGGGGAGGGTTCTAATAAATGTGGATAAAACCTTTGCCAGATACAGGCTTGGCTTATTCCCTTTCCCTTGCGGGAAGGGGTCAGTGGTCGTGCTCGATCAGCCGCCGTAGCGCCCGGTGATGTTGCGGGCAATCTGCTCGCCTTCCCGGATGAAGCGAGCGGAGGCCTCCTGGGCCGAGGGCGTGCAGACGCGATAGGTGAGGGCGTAGGCCTGGTAGCCCTTGTTGTAGGCGCCGGCCAGTCGCTCGCGGCGGCCCGGCGTCGTGCCTTCCGTATCGAGCAGGATCTGCATGCGCCGACCCCATTCTTGGGCATCGGATGCGGTGCAGAGCGGGCGCAGCATGGCGAGGGCCCCCATGATCTCGGCAAGCCGCAGAAGCTCCTTTTCGTAAGGAGCTGGCGGCGGCTCAACCGCGGGAGCGGGCTCGGCCTGCTGCTGCTCCGGTGGCTGCTGGGCTCGCGGCTGCGGACGCCGCTGTTGCGGCTGAGGCTGGGGTTGAGGGCGGTATTGAGGCTGCGGCCTATATTGCGGTGGGTAGGGCTGCTGCGGATAAGGCTGCTGAGGTGCGTTCGGATTGCGCGGAGGGCCGAACAGGCGCTCGAAGAAACCCTGCGCCGCGGCCGGCTGGAAGGATGCCGGTCCCATCGCCAGAACCGTCAGCAGCACGACAGCGCGCTTCATGAGCGTGAATCCTCGCGGGCGAGCTTGAAGGCCCGCTGAAGAATTCCCGTGAGCCCCGCTGTCATGGGCAGATCGACAATGTCCCGTTCCGTGACCCAACGGATATCCTTTGCTTCCGGTCCTGTCTGGGGTTCGCCGGAAACCCAGCGCGCTGCGTGGGCGGCGATGACGACATGGTGCTTTATATGGCCTTCATCGTCCCTTTCAATGAACTCGACGGGAGCGATCAGGCCGATCAGCTCGGCCTCAACCCCGACTTCCTCGCGAAGTTCCCTCAAGGCCGCTTCGCCTAGAAACTCGCCAGTCTCCACCATCCCGCCGGGCAGCGAATAGAGGCCCTCGCTCGGCGGTTTGCCTCGTGCTGCGAGCAGAATCCGCCCGTCCCGGATCACCGCCACCGAGGCGGCGAGGATGGGACGGGAGGGATAGAAGCGGTCGCTGGTCATGGAGACGATGAATCCTCCGGCCCACCATAACGAGCCTGGGGCCGCATGAGCGAGCCCTGATTGCGTTATTCCACCGCAGAGGCAAGCCGGTCCTCCTATTGCACGGGCTCGTCCGCTTGGAAGGCGAGACAGGGATCGAGAAGGATGTGGTCTTCATCCGGTCGGCTGTAGCCGCCGGAAACGGTCACGACGTCTCCGACCTGCATGCCGTTGGTCTGATACGTGATGCAGAGCACCTTCGGCTCCGGCGGCGTGCCGCAGAGGCCGAGATAGGTGAGCGTCCCGTCGAAATGGACGAGGGCGAGAGGACCGGTCACGCTGAAATCCATGCGCTGCGTGCCTGTCTCCTGCCCTTGGGTCAGGCGGCGAACCTCGTGGCATCGAGCCCGGACATTCGGCTGCATATCCGGATCGACGAACGGGCTTGGCTCACCCCCTCCCTGTGCGAAGACGCTCTGCAAGGGCATGCTGGCCATTGCTGCGACGAAGATCATCAGGACAGGGCGGGAGAGCATGAGCCGGAATCCGCTGCCCTTCATCGGGAGGCCGTTGGCTTCGGATCTAGACGTGCTGGCCGCCATTGATGTGCAGCTCCGCGCCGTTCACGTAGGAGCTCGCATCGGTGCACAGGAAGTAGATGGCTTTGGCCACCTCGTCCGGCGTGCCGAGACGGCGCATGGGGATCTGCTCGACGATCTTTTCCGTGCCGGGGGAGAGAATCGAGGTGTCGATCTCGCCGGGCGAAATGGCGTTCACGCGAACGCCGAGAGGGCCGAAATCGGCGGCCATCTCTCGGGTCAGTGCGGCGAGCGCCGCCTTCGAGGTGGAATAGGCCGCCCCTGCGAAGGGATGCACGCGCGAGCCCGCGATGGAGGTCACGTTCACCACAGATCCCTTGGCGCGGGTCAGCTCGTCCTGCAGGCCACGGGCCAGCATGATCGAGGCGAAGAAGTTCACCTGAAAGACGCGCAGCCAATCCTCATAAGGCGTGTTGATGGCATTCAGACGCGAGCCGCCGGGGCCTTTCGGCGAGATGCCCGCATTGTTGACGAGCGCGTGCAGGCAGCCGCCCTCGGCGGCGAGCCGCTCCTTCACCTCGGCAATGGCGCGGACGGTATCTTCCGCGTTCGCGAGATCGACCTGCAGATGGTCTTCCGGCCCCATCTCCCACGGGCAGTTTTCCGGAAAGCCGTGGCGCGAGCAGGTGATCACCCGCCAGCCGGCGGCGGAGAAGCGCTTCACCGTGGCGTGTCCGATCCCGCGGCTGGCGCCGGTGAGCAGCATGATGCGGCGGGAGGTGTTGGACGAGGAGGGCATTTCAAAATCTCTGTGAGGGTGAGGTCACCCTATCTGATCTGCGAGGATAAGTCTTACGGGTAAAGCCGCATCTTACGCCAGCCGTTTCCCTCGCGGGTGAAGATCACGCGGTCGTGGAGGCGAAAAGGCTTGTCCTGCCAGAACTCGATGGAGACGGGCGCGATGCGGAAACCGGTCCAGTAGGGCGGGCGCGGCACTTCGCCGACGGCATATTTCGCGGCGTTCAGCGCCACCGCCTTTTCAAGAGCGAAGCGGCTCTCCAGGGGGCGCGATTGCTGGCTCGCCCAGGCGCCGATACGGCTGTCGCGGGGGCGGCTCTGAAAATAGGCATCGGCTTCCTCATCGCTCACGATGGTTACAGGGCCACGGGCACGCACCTGACGGCGCAGGCTCTTCCAGTGCAGGACGATGGCCGCCTTCTTTTGCCCCAGAAGCTCGCGGCCCTTGTTGGATTCAGTGTTGGTGTAGAACACGAAGCCGTTCTCATCGAAGCCTTTGAGCAGCACCATACGCACGTTGGGCAATCCCGTCTCGTCGACAGTCGCGAGCGCCATGGCGTTGGGATCGTTCGGCTCGGAGGCTTCGGCCTCCTTCAGCCAAGAGTGAAACAGGTCGAAGGGTTCTTCCGCTTCAGTGAAGTCACCGGTTGTTAACGGGTTCAATGGAATATCTCTGCGTGTGACTTTTCGATCTGGGGGATCCGACGCGTGCCGTGGACCAATCCGCGCCGTTATAGATCAGATGCTTTCCTGCGCGAAGCCGGGAAAATTCTGGCTGCGGGATTGATCGCCCTATCGACGTCCGCGTGCGCGCTTTCTCTCGGCACGGCAGGATCGGACGATGAGGAGCCCAAGACCACGGGCGCCATTGCCCAAGCTGCCCTCACTCCCGCTGAACCGGTTCTGCTTTCGCCCGATCTGAACGAGGAAGACTGGCGCCGGGCCAAGGCGGCTCTTGCCGTCGCCCTCGATCCGCAAGGGGCGGGAACGCAAGTCTCCTGGGACAATCCCGAGACCTCGATGAAAGGCACCTTCACGCCGACCGGCGTGCCCTTCGTCAAGAACGACGAGATCTGCCGCACCTTTATCGCCCAGCTCAGCGGTTCCAAGAGCGCCAATCTGCATGGCACAGCCTGCCGGCCTTCGGGCGACGAATGGGCGCTCAAGGAGGTCAAGCCGGCGTCCGAGACGAAGCCGGAGAAAACCCTGGCTAAACCGATGAAAAAGATCGCGAAAGCTTAAGGTCCCGTCAGCTTCTTGTTGCGAAGCAGCAACACTTTTCCCATATGAACGTCAGTCCCGTGGGGCAGTTCTGCCCTAATCTGACGGTTCATGGATTTTCCACGATGCGAAACCCCTACGACGTTTTAGGCGTGTCCCGCTCCGCGAGCGAAGCGGAGATCAAGAAGGCGTTCCGCAAGCTCGCCAAGACCTATCATCCGGACAGCAACAAGAACGACCCGAAGGCCAAGGACAAGTTCGCCGAGGCCAATTCCGCCTATGAGATCCTGGGCGATGCGGAGAAGCGCGCCCAGTTCGACCGGGGCGAGATCGACGCCGAGGGCAAGCCGCGCTTCCAGGGCTTTGAAGGCTTCAGTGGAGGCCGGGGCGCGGGCGCTCAGGGCTTCGAAGGTTTCGGTTTTGGTGGCGGCAGCCCGTTCGGACGGCGCAGCGCCCGCGGCTTTTCGGGCGGGGATACGAGCGATTTCTTCTCCGAGCTTTTCGGTGAGGCGTTCCGCTCGGCCGGGACGGAGAGCATGCGTCAGCAGCAGGGCCGCGCCCGCCCCCAGAAGGGAGAGGACGTGTCGGCCACCCTCACCGTGACCTTGGAGGAGGTAGCTGCGGAAGCGAAGAAGCGGATCCGGCTGCCGACGGGCCGCGATCTGGATGTGGTCATTCCCAAGGGCGTCAGCGACGGGCAGGTGATCCGTCTGCGCGGCCAGGGGCAGGGTGCCCCGGGCGTGAACCCGGGCGATGCGCTTCTCACCATCAAGATCGCTCCCCATGAGCGCTTCACCATGGAGGGCGCGAATCTGCGCTCGCGCCTGCCGATCCAGATCGAGGAGGCCATCCTCGGCGGCCCGGTGCGCATCCCGACCCTGACCGGCGCGGTCACCATGAACATCCCGCCCATGACCGATTCCGGCCGCACCTTCCGCCTGCGCGGCAAGGGCCTGCCCATGAAGGGCGGGGAGCATGGCGACCTCTTGGTCACCGTGGAGATCAAGCTGCCTGATGTCGTGGACGAGGAATTGATGGACTACGCCCGCAAGCGGCGCTCCGCGAAGGCCGAGTAACAAAATTCACGATAAAACCTCAGGATTCACCCTGGCAGAGCCAAGAGGGCTTCCCCACTCCTGCCGGGTCGGCTAAAGAAACCGCTCTTTTGCTGTCCAGCGACGACTTAGGTGAATCATGGCGGAGACAAAGGCCACCGGCATCCTGGCCGGTAAGCGTGGCTTGGTGATGGGCGTGGCGAACAACCGTTCGATCGCCTGGGGCATTGCGCAGGCTGCTCGCCAGCAGGGCGCGGAGCTTGCCTTCACCTACCAGGGCGACGCTCTCAAGAAGCGTGTCGAGCCCCTGGCGAAGGAGCTCGACGCCCATGTGGTCGGCCATTGCGACGTGACGGACGGCGCGACGATCGATGCGGTCTTCGAGGAAGTGAAGCGTCTCTGGGGATCCATCGACTTCGTCATCCATTGCATCGCCTTCTCCGACAAGGACGAGCTGACCGGCCGCTACGTGGACACCACCGAGGGCAATTTCAACAAGTCGCTCCTCATCTCCTGCTATTCGTTCACGGCCATCGCCCAGCGCGCCGAGAAGCTGATGAACGACGGCGGCTCTCTGGTCACGCTGACCTATTACGGCGCCGAGAAGTGGATGCCCCATTACAATGTCATGGGCGTCGCCAAGGCCGCCCTGGAAGCCTCCGTGCGTTATCTCGCCGCCGATCTCGGTCCCAAGAACATCCGCGTCAACGCCATCTCGGCGGGTCCCATTAAGACGCTGGCCGCCTCCGGCATCGGCGACTTCCGCTACATTCTGAAGTGGAACGAGTACAACTCGCCGCTTCGACGTACGGTCACCATCGAGGAAGTCGGCGAGACCGCCGCCTATCTCGTCTCCGACATGGCGCGCGGCATGACCGGCGAGATCCTGCATGTGGATGCAGGCTATCACGTCGTCGGCATGAAGAACCCGGAAGCTCCCGACCTCTCCCTCGACAAAGAGTAATTTGACCCATCATGATTCCGTCTCGCCCGACGATCTATTTCATCCGCCACGGCGAGACGGATTGGAATCTTGAGGGCCGTCTCCAGGGTCAGAAGGATATTCCGCTCAACGATCTCGGCCGTGTGCAGGCCGAGGAGGCGGGCCGTCGGCTGAAAGAGATTGTTCCGCATTACGAGGACCTCGCCTATGTGGCGAGCCCGATGCGGCGCACCCGCGAGACCATGGAGATCCTGCGGGCGGCCATGGGCCTTCATCCCCAGAGCTACAGGCTGGACGAGCGCCTGATCGAGCTGACCTTCGGCATTTGGGAAGGCATGACCTGGAAGGAAGTCCGCAAGGCTGAGCCGCAGCTCGCGGCGCTTCGCGAGCGTGACAAGTGGAACTACGTTCCGCCGGGCGGAGGCGAGAGCTATGCCATGCTCACCGACCGCATCCGCCCTGTCCTCGATGATCTCACCCGCGATACGGTCGTCGTCGCCCATGGCGGTGTGGCCCGTGCCTTCCTCGCCATTTGCTGCGGCGTCTCCAGCCGGCAGGCCGCCAGCATGGATATCTGGCAGGGCAGGGTGCTCGTGATCGAAGGGCGCAATCACCGCTGGGTGTGAGAGGCCGCACTAATCTCCAAAGCGCTCCCGACGCTCGCCTCGCGTGGCTTGGCGAAGCGCTTGGCTCCCGCGACGCAGAGAATGACGGCGACGGTCACCGCGATCATTGGCCACCCAACGGCCTCCTTCAGAAGCAAAGCAGAGAGCGTGAGGCCAAAGAAGGGTTGGAGGAGTTGCAGCTGCCCTACTCCGGCAATGCCGCCAAGAGCCAAGCCCCGGTACCAGAACACGAAGCCGATCAGCATGGAAAACAGCGAAACGTAGCCGAGACTCAACCAGGCTGGCATGTCGATCCCGTCCCATGCCGCTGGAGCAGCGAGAAGCGTCCCGACAGCCGTCATCGGTAGCGAGAGGACGAGCGCCCACGAAATCACCTGCCAGCCTCCGAGCTTGCGTGAGAGCTTTGCCCCTTCCGCATAGCCGAGACCGCACAGCAGGATCGCCCCCAGCATCAGAAAATCCCCTGCTACAGAAGCGGAGCCCCCATGGATCAGGGCATAACCGGTCACCAGGGCGCCTCCCAAGCCGGAGAGCGCCCAGAAGGCCGCCTGTGGCCGCTCTCCGTTTCTGATCACGCCGAAGATGGCTGTTGTGAGGGGGAGAAGGCCGATGAAGACGATGGATCGGGCGGATGTGATGAATTGCAGAGCAAATGCCGTCAGCAGCGGAAAGCCGATGACCACCCCAAGGGAGACAATCGCGAGCGGGATATAGTCCTCTCGATCAGGCTTCCTTTGCCATAAGGCGGCGAGCAGCGCTGCCCCCAGAACACCCGCGATGGTTGCCCGCGCCAGAGTGAGAAAAAGGGGGTCGAAGTCCGATACGGCGATACGCGTTGCAGGGAGTGATCCGCTGAAGATCAGCACACCCAGAAAACCGCATATCCATCCCTCTGTTGCCCTGTCCATGCGCCCGCCTCCGATTTCATCTCTTTTCGGTGAGGCGATTTTTCGCTGAGGCGACGTGGCTTTCCCAGATACGGTCCGGTACAGTTCATCCAAACTGTAATGGAACAGAGAGCGGTACAGTGGATGATCCCTCCATCCGGGAGCGTTCCGGAACGCAGATCGAGCGCGTCATGCGGGCCGTCCGCAGTCAGATCGCCAGCCGGTCGTTGACGCCAGGGGCGAAACTCCCTTCGATCCGCTCCACCGCTGAAACGATGCAGGTGTCCAAGTCGACCGTTGTGGAAGCCTATGACCGGCTGATGGCAGAGGGCATCATCAGATCCAGGCCAGGCTCAGGCTTCTACAGCGCCGCCCCGCTTTCCCCCTTGTCCCTGGCGGATATCGCCCCGCGTCTCGACCGCTCTATCGATCCGTTCTGGGTATCGCGGCAATCGCTGGAAGCAGGAGGTGATATGCTGAAGCCCGGATGCGGCTGGCTCCCGAGCCATTGGATGCCCGAGGAGGAAATCCGCCGTTCGTTGCGCTCTCTCGCGCGGCTGAAGGATCGGACAGGGCTCACCGATTATGGCTCTCCTCTCGGCTTGCCGGCCTTGCGGCAGTACTTGTCGCGGCGAGCGGCGGAGCAGGGTTTCGAGGCGGCTCCTGACCAGATCTTGCTGACGGATTCGGGCACGCAGGCGATCGACCTCGTCTGCCGGATTCTGCTTCGCCCGGGGGATAAGGTTCTCGTGGACGACCCCTGTTACTTCAACTTTCTTGCCTTGCTGCGCGCCCACCAGGTCGAGGTCATAGGCGTTCCCTACACGGCCACGGGCCCTGACATCGGCCTCTTCGAGCAGGCGCTGTCCGACCATCGGCCCCGCCTCTACATCACGAATTCCGGGCTCCATAACCCGACCGGAGCAGCTTTGTCCGCTGTCACTGCCCACAAGATCCTGAAGCTGGCCGAGGCTCATGATCTCCTGATCGTCGAGGACGACATCTTCGCGGATTTCGAGATTGATCCGGCCCCTCGACTGGCAGCCCTCGACGGTCTCAACCGTGTGGTGAGGATCGGGAGTTTCTCCAAAACCCTGTCGGCGTCGTTCCGATGCGGCTACATCGCCAGTAGCCGAAGTTGGATCGACAAGCTCACCGATTATCGGATCGCGACAGGTTTCTCCAGCAACCGCCTCTCGGAAGAACTGGTTCTCGGTGTTCTGAGCAGCGGTGCTTATCACAAACACAAGGAGGCTCTCCGGGCACGCCTCGCCAAGGCAAGGGCGGCGACGATCCCACGGTTGAGAAGTCTGGGCATCGAGCCATGGATAGAGCCTAAGGCAGGCATGCTTCTCTGGTGCCGGTTGCCCCACGGCATCGATGCTGCCGAGGTTGCACGCCACGCTCTGGTGGATGGCGCCGTTCTCGCGCCCGGGAATGTCTTCAGCCCTTCGCAGATGGCGGCCTGCTTTCTCCGGTTCAACGTCGCCCAATGTGACGACGATCGGCTTTTCCCGATCCTCGAGAAGGCCCTGAGACAGTCGGGCTGATATTTGTAGCGGTGGGGAAGCCGAATAGGGCCTCTCACCGGCTCGAGGAAGCAGCCGGCCATGTTGGACGTGACACCCGCCCGCTTTGGTCTTAAGACGCCTTGAACCTCGAAGAAGCGCCATGTCTCACAATACCTTCGGTCATCTTTTCCGCGTCACCACCTTCGGCGAGAGCCATGGCCCGGCCCTGGGCTGCGTCATCGACGGCTGCCCGCCCATGATCCCGCTGGAGGCCTCCGAGATCCAGGCGGAGCTCGACCGCCGCCGACCGGGGCAGTCGCGCTTCACCACCCAGCGCCAGGAGCCGGACCAGGTGAAGATCCTCTCCGGCGTCTTCACGGACGAGCGCACAGGCCAGCAGGTCACGACCGGCACGCCCATCGCGCTGATGATCGAGAACGTGGACCAGCGCTCCAAGGACTACTCGGAGATCAAGAACTCCTACCGTCCAGGGCACGCAGATTTCACCTATGACGTGAAGTACGGCATCCGCGACTATCGTGGTGGCGGACGCTCCTCGGCCCGTGAGACGGCGGCCCGCGTGGCGGCGGGCGCGGTGGCCCGCAAGGTCCTGCCCGGCATCACCATTCGCGGTGCGCTCGTGCAGATGGGGCCTCATGCCATCGATCGCGGCAACTGGGATTGGGACGAGGTGTCCCGCAACCCGTTCTTCTGCCCGGATGCGAAGGCAGCGGCCTTCTATGAGGAGTACCTGGATGGCTTGCGCAAGGCTGGCTCCTCCATCGGTGCGGTACTCGAAATCGTGGCCGAGGGCGTACCTGCGGGCCTCGGCGCGCCGATCTACGGCAAGCTCGATTCCGACCTTGCCTCGGCGCTCATGTCGATCAATGCCGTGAAGGGCGTCGAAATCGGCGACGGCTTCGCCGCTGCGGCCCTGCGCGGCGAGGAGAACGCGGATGAGATGCGCCCCGGCAATCAGGGTGCGCCGACCTTCCTGTCGAACCATGCGGGCGGCATTCTCGGCGGCATTTCCACCGGCCAGCCGGTCGTGTGCCGCTTTGCCGTGAAGCCCACCTCGTCGATCCTCACCCCTCGCTCCAGTGTGACCCGCACCGGCGCCGAGGCCGAGGTGATGACCAAGGGGCGGCATGACCCCTGCGTCGGGATTCGCGCGGTGCCGGTGGGCGAGGCCATGGTGGCCTGCGTTCTGGCCGACCACTTCCTGCGCCATCGGGGGCAGGTGGGCGAAGGACCGTCCTGGCCGTTCAAGGCTTGAGGCGGTACGCAGCCTCGCCATGGCACCCCGCAGCCTTATCCTGAGGAGGACCGTCAGGTCCGTCTCGAAGGACGAGGCGTCTCCAGAGGGCACTGGATCATCCTTCGAGACGCCGCTTCTCGGCTCCTCAGGATGAGGGCAGAGCATTTCTGCAAGCCTTCATCGGCAAATTTTAGTTTTACTAAAATCGGGGCTTCCGTTAAGTCGACGGGATGAAGCTGGCTGAATGGTTATCCCGCAATGGCGTGTCGCGCGTGGAATTCGCGCGGCGGATTGGCGTCACTCCCGGCGCCATTACCCAGATGTGCAACTCCGACCATGCCTGGCTTTCGCGAGACACCGCGGAATTGATCGCGCGCGAAACCCGCGGAGCCGTCACACCCAATGATTTTCTGCCCCCATCCGCTCAGGAGGCCCTGATGTCCCACTCCGTCACCGATGCCATCGAGGCTTTCGCTCGTGGTGAAATCGTCATCGTCACGGATGACGACGACCGCGAGAACGAGGGCGACCTCATCGTGGCCGCCTCCCTCTGCACGCCGGAGAAGCTGGCTTTCATCATCCGCAACACCTGCGGCATCGTCTGTGCGCCGCTGACGGCGTCCGAGGCCCGCCGCCTGCGTCTCGACCCCATGGTGGCCTCGAATGATGCGCCGCTCGGCACCGCCTTCACGGTCTCCGTCGACGTGAAGCACGGGCTGACCACCGGCATCTCCGCCGAGCAGCGTTCCAACACGGTGCGGGCGCTGGCCAACCACAACATGGGCGCGGCCGATTTCGTGCGCCCCGGCCACGTCTTCCCGCTGATCGCCAAGGATGGCGGCGTGCTTATGCGCTCGGGTCATACGGAGGCTGCCGTCGATCTCTGTAAGCTCGCCGGCCTGCCGCCGGTGGGCGTGATCTGCGAACTCGCCAACGACGACGGCACGGTGATGAAGGGCGCGCAGATCGATGCCTTCGCCGAGAAACATGATCTCAAGCGCATCTCGGTTGCCGATCTCATCGCCTATCGCCAGTCGCGGGAGAAGCTCGTCGAACGCATCGCCACCTTCCCGGTGGAGACGCCCTGGGGTTCGTTTACGGGCTATGCCTATTCGACGCCTTTCGACAGCGTGCAGCACATGGCGCTCGTCTATGGCAGGATCGGTGACGGCACGAACATTCACGTGCGCCTGCACCGCGCCAATGCGCTCACGGACGTGTTCGAGGGCGGCAAGACGGTGGCTGCCTCCATGCAGCGTTTCGTGAAGGAGGGCAGGGGCGTTCTCGTCTACCTGCGTGACGGAACGGCGGGCGTGCCCACCACGAGCTTTTCGGAAAGCGAGGAGACCGCATCGGAAGTCGCACGCTCCAGCCAGTGGCGCGAGATCGGATTGGGCGCGCAGATCCTGAAGGATCTCGGCGTCGCCTCCATCCGCAATCTCGCGACGTCGAGCCGGTCTTACGTGGGCCTCAGCGGCTTCGGTATCGAGCTTCTGGGCCAAGAGCCAATCGAGTGCTGAGTGAGACTTGTGTCATCCCCGGACTTGTTCCGGGGATCCACGTCTCTAAGGCGCAACGGTTCTAAAACGTGGATGGCCGGGACAAGCCCAGCCGTGACGAGAGTGTTTGTGCCCGAGGGTTTCCGTCTTCAAGTATGCATCTCGCGTCCCATCAGGGCATCGAGATGGAAGGCAGTGGATTTCGCCAATCCGTCGAGATCGTAGCCCCCCTCCAGCACCGACACGATCCGCCGGCCGCAATGCCGGTCGGCGAGATCCATCAGCTTCTGCGTCGCCCAGGCGAAGTCCGTCTCGGTGAGGTTGAGGCTGGCGAGCGGGTCGCGCCAATGCGCGTCGAAGCCCGCGGAAATGATGATGAGATCCGGTGCGAACGCATCGATGCGCGGCAGGATCGCTGTTTCCACGGCTTCGCGGAAGGCCTCCGTGCCATCACCGGCATTGAGCGGTGCATTGACGATATTGTTGTGCTCGCCGGTTTCCGAGGCCGCGCCGGTGCCCGGATAGAGCGGCGCCTCATGCGTCGAGCAATAGAGCACGCTGGCATCGCTCCAGAAGATGTCCTGCGTGCCGTTGCCGTGGTGGACATCCCAATCGAAGATCGCGACGCGCCCGGCACCGTGCTTCTTCTGCGCATGGCGCGCGGCGATCGCCGCGTTGTTGAAGAAGCAGAAGCCCATGGCTCTCACCCGTTCGGCATGATGCCCCGGCGGGCGCATGGCCACGAAGGCGTTCGCGACATGGCCTGACATGACCTCGTCCACGGCTTTCACCGCACCTCCGGCAGCACGAAGGGCCGCTTCATAGGTGCCGGGCGACATCACGGTATCCTCATCGATCCGGACCAGGCCCTCCCGCGGGGAGATGTCGCGCAGCCGGACGACGTAGCTCTCAGGGTGAGCGAGGGTGAGGCTGTCCATCTCCGCCATGGGTGCCTGATCCCTGACCAGGGACGTGAAGCGCTCCTTCTCCAGGGCGCGCTCGATGGCGCGGATGCGATCCGGCCTCTCCGGATGGCCGAGGGGCGTCTGATGGTCGAGGCAGGCCGGATGGCTGATGTAGAGTGTGGACATTCAAGCACTTGATCAGGGAGTGGAAAACAGTGTCGCAGCGGTGCAAGCGATTGTCCATGTTGTTGCGATGCAACACATCTTGCAATTCAACCATGGCATTGTTCGGGTGATTCGCTCATTGACCTAGGGTCACTCAACCCAAGCTTAATAGCGTTACCCTTCACCCATGCTGTCTCCGCGACAGCAAAGCAGAGCTTTGTTCCGATGCGCCTCTCGAGCCTCTTCTTCCTTGTGGCAACCATGGCAGCCCTGGCCGGCTGCACCTACAAGGGTGTCCCGGAGCCTCAGGTCTCCGCCCGCGATACGGAATGGCTGGCGCAGGTTCCCACCGCGCAGGAAGAGCCGCGCTATGGCCGCTACCAGATTGAGGACCCGACAGGCGAGGCGCCCGGTACCATCGTGGTCGATACCAAGCAGCGCTTCCTCTACTACGTGATGGATAACAAGAAGGCGATCCGTTACGGCGTGGCCGTCGGCGACGAGGCCTATGGCTGGACCGGCACGTCGCGCATAGCCCGCAAGGCGGAATGGCCGGATTGGAACCCGCCCGCCGAGATGAAGGCCCGCTGGCCGCATGTACAGTACACGAAGGGCGGCCCCGGCAATCCGCTCGGTGCGCGTGCGCTCTACCTCTATGAGGGCAACCACGACACGCTCTACCGCATCCACGGCACCAATGAGCCGGAGAAGATCGGTCTGGCGGTTTCCTCGGGTTGCATCCGGATGCGCAACATCGACGTGATCGATCTCTACAATCGCGTGGCGCTGAATACGAAAGTCATCGTCCGGTAAAATGAAGGACGATGTCATACCTCCTGCATCTCACCTGTGTCCGGTTGGCCGACAGGCTAGATGCGGTCGAAGACGTCTGGCTGCAACGTCTCTGTCCTCAAGAGATGTTGCAGCGCGTATGCCATGGAAAGGGCGTCGTCGAGCGCATCATGCCCCTGCAATGGAGGGTGCTCGACGCCATAATAATCCGCGAGCTTGTTGCTCGGTGTCTTCGCGATATCCTCGGTCGGCATCCCCGCCGCGATGAAGAGCTTGACGGCGTTGTCGAAACGATGGGCAGGAATCGAGGGCTCAACGCCCGCGACATAGCAGCTGATGGCGACCATGTTCAGCTCATCCTTGCCCCACGACCAAGCCCGTGCGCCGTCTGAGAAGCGGTCAAAGCCAGCAAGGGCTTGCTGCAATGGCAGCCCTTCAGCCTGTATGTTTTCTTCGGTGATGCCGGTCAGTTTGGTGAAGAACGGGTCGATGGGATACCTGTTGCCAAATCGGTCGATCGGCTGAACGTAGGCTCTGTACGTATCCAAGAGCGGGAAATCCCTCTCCAGTCCGAGCTTCACGGCACCAATTTGCGCGATGACCGGATCGGGGTCGTGAGCCGCGCACCAGAACCTGCTTTGCGAGCCCTGGACGCAAAGAAACTCGCAGTCGAATACGATTGCCGTCTTCATGGTCGACTCTATCCCCTCATCACGCCCGCGCTTGTCCGATTGTTCTTCGCCGCCTTTGTGTGGTGCAAGGACATACTCGCCAAAAGAAAAGCGCCCTGAGGGGCGCTTTTTTGTTTTCGACGTCGGACTTTATCGGCCGAGCAGCGCTTCCTTGCGCAGGATGGCGGGAAGCTCAGGCTTCTTGGCTTTCGCCGGCCGGTGTTTTGCGGAGCGCATCGCGGCGGCCAGGGCCGGGAGGGCGACGGGTTTGAAGGCCGGGATGGCCTGAGCCTCTTTGGAGCTTGGTCGGAGATCGTGGTTCGGAGCATGCAGGGTCATGGGATTTCCTCCTGTGATGGCTGGCTGTTCACGCCTGCCTTTCATGATCGGAAGTGCCGTGACCTCATTGAGGCACGCTTTCGATCATGTGCTGGTTGTCCAAGGAATGGTCTGATCAGGCTTAATCCAGGATTAACGCCGCAATACCTTGGCGTGGTGCCATGATCAGTCCCCCTTGATGATTGATGTCGGTGGAGACGTTACGTAAGGCCAAGCTCTGTCATAAAATGTGCGTGCTCGCACGTTTTGCGAATTCCTCGCCGTCCTTCAGCCCCATCTCGAAGGCCTTGCGAATGCCTTCAGGATTGGTGATGTCGAACTGTCCGATAGGCACGGGCTTCGACGGCTGGATATAGGTGCGCCCCTTCACGTGGGGAAAGGCACGGTAGAGGCGGGAGAGAATGACGAGCGTCTTGCCGCCCTGCGCCTCAACCGGCAGCAGCGGCTCTGTCGGCACATTGTCCACGAGGCCGCCGTCGAGTGCCGCCATGCCGCCGATGCGACCCACGGGCATGAAGGGCGGTACGCTGGCGCTGGCCATGAGTACGGCCGATAGATCGGCAGTCGTTTCCAGATCCTGCACACGGACGAATTCGGGGCTGAAGCCGAGGACACGCCCACCGCGCGGATGCACGGGAGAGCGCCATTTCTTCTCGATCTGATAGGTCGCGATGCCGAGCGGAACGGCCAAGGCCAGAGGCAGGAGGCGGGGCTTGCGCGCAAGGCCGATCAGGATCTCCGGGCCTTGCTTGAGGCGCGCCAGCGACGCCTCGTCGATGATCGCTTCAATCAGGCTGCGATACATGAGGGAAACGGGCCACGGCGAGCCTTCGCTGCGCCACGCCTTCCATTCGAAATTGCGGCGACCCTGACTGCAGCCTTCCGCCACCATCTCGTTGACCTTCCGGCCGAGCCCCAGAAGGCTGTAGCAGGCGGACCACGCGCCCGCGCTCACGCCGACGACCGTGGATGGCTTGAGGCCGAGCAGGGGAGCGGCCGCCTCCCAGAAGCCGCCCTGCCAATAGCAGCGATTACCGCCGCCTGCGAATGCCACCGCATCGAACATGGGTTCTTATCGCTGAAGGTTTGCGAGCGTTGCGTCCTCCTCGGCGCGGGCGCGCTCGCGCCAGGCGAGCACGATGCGCTCGAGATCGACGAGATCCTGTTCAGGGAGCGAGCCCAGCGTACGCTGCACGTAGGCGCGCTGCGCGGCGATGCCTTTCTCCGCAAGCTCGCGTCCCTTCTTCGTGAGATACAGCGCATTGGAGCGCCGGTCGCCGGGAATGGAACGGCGCTCGACGAGATCTGCTTCCACCATCCGGTCGAGAAGGCCGGAGACGTTGCCTTTGGTCACATAGAGCCGCTCCGCCAGTTCCTGCTGGCTCAATCCTTCGCGTTCCGTCAGCGTGGACAGAAGATCGAATTGCGGGATGGACAGACCGAGCGCCTTCAGCTCGCTGGCGACGGTGTTGACCGCGCGGCGGTGAAGACGGATGACGCGAAACCAGATACGCAGCGGATCGGCGCCAAGATCAGCAGGGGCGGGAGAAGGGGACGTCAAAGATGATGGCTCCTGATGGGGCAGACAGTTTATAGCGAAACGATTTCTTCCGTCATCCCTGTCCAGAGACTTCTCGGCCGCAGCGACGGCCTGCCGTTGCAATAACCGTGAATAAAAGCAGTACTCCTTAAGGAGTAATGTTCTAAAATATCAATTATATGCTAGTTGTGACTATCTTCCTTGATAGGTTAGGATCATGACTGTCTCTGTCTCTTCGAATGTTCCACTGACCCCGCCGCCCGCTTCCTCGATGTCGTTCTCCGGAGGCCGAGGCGAGTTCCTGAAGATGCTGGTGGCGGGCAGCCTCTACCAGATCCCGACCTTCGGCTTTTACCGCTTCTGGCTCATCACGAAGCTGCGCCGCCACCTCTGGGCCAACACGCAGATCGAGGGTGAATCCTTCGAGTATACCGGCACGGCGAAGGAGCTGCTGATCGGCTTCCTGATCGCTCTCGCCATCCTGGCTCCGCTCTACATCGCGGTTTTCATAGCCTCCTTCGTGCTCGAAGAGCAGGCGGCTTTCGCGAGCATTCCGCTCTTCCTCATCCTCTACGTGCTCGCGCATTTCGGCAGCTATCGCGCGCGCCGTTATCGCGCGAGCCGCACAATCTTCCGCGGCGTGCGGTTCTGGATGAAGGGCTCGGGCTGGGCTTATGCCTTCCGCGCCGTCCTGTGGGACTTTGCCAATCTGCTCACGCTCGGCCTTGCTCTTCCTTGGGCAGCGGCTTCCCTTGAGCGCTACCGCATGCGCCACACCTATTTCGGCAACGTGCAGGGCGATTTCTCCGGCACGGGCTGGAGCCTGTTCAAGCGCGGCTGGTGGATTTGGGCTTCAGGCATCGCCATGATTATCGGTTCCGTCTTCATCATCGCAGCACTACCCCACGCCGCTGAAGATCCTGAAACGGCAATGCAGCTTGTTATTGCGCTGCTGCTTTTGGTGCTCCTCGCGCTCTCTCCGCTCGCGATGGCCATCTTCACCCGCTGGCAGATCAACGGCTTGCGCTTCGGAGACGTTATGGTGTCGAGCAAGCTTCGGACCGGCACGTTCTATGGCCTGTTCTTCAAGGTCTTCTGCTCCTCAATCGGCTATGCGATCGCCTTCTCGCTCGTCTTTGGCATCGGAGCCTTCATCATCGGCATGTTCTTCCTGGATGCGCTTGCTGACATGCAGGCTGGCGCATGGAGCGGCGGGGCAATCGTCATCGGCATTCTCGGCGCCGTCGCCTATCTGATTTTCCTTCTCGGCTTCGGCGTGATTCAGCGCTATTTCTTCGGCCGTGGCTTGTGGGCTGCCATCGTCACCACAACCACAGTCTCGAACCTGCATGCACTGAATAGCGCTGTCGCCGCCGGCAAGGCTTCAGGCGTAGTAGGCGAAGGTCTTGCGGACGCACTCGACTTCAACGTCAGTATCTAGGGAAAGTCATGATGGATGCAGTGTTCTATGACGGAGTGAGCGCCCGGCGCAGAGCCGTCACTCTGGAAGTCACCGCATCCAGTCTCGACATTCACGAGGGAGGCGAGTGGATCGCCTCCTGGCCTGTTGCGGAAGTCCGGCAGAAGGATGCGCCTGATGGCGTCTTGCGGTTGACGCGCGAGAATGGGCCGGATCTGGCGCGGCTCGACGTGACGGATCCCACCGATCAGGCAGCCGTCCGGCTGCATTGCCATCGTCTCGGCAACCGCGACCGGCGAGAGCGCACGGCGCGGATCGTCTTCTGGTCCGCCGCAGCATCCATCTCCATCGTTCTGTGCGTGCTGTTCCTCATCCCGCTTCTGGCGGAAAAGCTCACGCCATTCATTCCCGTTTCCTACGAGCAGCGTATCGGCAAAGGCGTCGACAATCAGCTGCGCGTCGTCTTCCGCGGCAAGGTCTGCGAAGCGCCCGAGGGTGCTGCTGCTCTGCGCACTCTCACGAACCGCCTGAGCAAGGCGAGGGGGCTTGAGACTCCTCTCGATGTGGCAGTACTGGATTCCGGCATCCCCAACGCCATCGCCCTTCCCGGAGGGCGGATCTACATTTTCAAGGCGCTGCTGGAAAAGTCCGAATCCATCGACGAGGTCGCCGGAGTGCTGGCGCACGAGATTGGGCACGTGGTCAACAGGGACGGTCTTCGCAAGCTCATCCAGTCCTCCGGCACGTCCTATCTCTTCGGCCTCCTCTTCGGCGACGTAACAGGCGGCGGTGCTATCGTCTTCGCCAGCCGCTATCTCATCGACAGCGCTTATTCCCGCGAGGCGGAGGCTGCTGCGGACGATTTCGCTGGAAAGACCATGGTCTCCTTGGGGAGGCCCGCACATCCCATGGCGCTGTTGCTCAAACGCATCGAAGCGAACGAAGATGACAAGGAGGAAGAGAAAGAGGGGAACGAAAGGGGCATTCCTGCTTTTCTGTTGACCCACCCGATCACCGATCAACGCTTGAAAGCTTTGGAAAAACAGGTGCCCTCCCAGATTGGCGAGCCACTCCTGACGCAAGGGGAGTGGCGCGCGCTCAAACAGATTTGTAAGACCTCCTGATGCGTCGTCTCATCATCGAAGAACCGTATTCCCGGCCGGCCAAATGGTCGCCCATGCTGGCTTGGTTCGCGCTCGTCGTGACGGTTCTCTCCACGCTGATGATCCGCTTCGGCCGCATCGATTATCAGGCCGGTTTCGTTGCTCTTGGTCTTGGCCTTGCGATTGCCGTGATCGCGGTAGGGCTCTCCCTGGTTGCGTTCATCCGCATCTGGCAGGAGGGCCGTCGTGGCCTGGGGAGCGCGGTCAAGGGGCTGGTGCTGGCTGCTCTCGTCCTCGGCTATCCGGCCTTTATGGGGCTCAGGGCCGTGACGCTGCCGGCCATCAACGATGTCAGCACCGATACCGAGGAGCCGCCTGCCTTCTCGCGTTCCCGTGCCGCACTCGAGGCTCGCCGTGGGCGCGTGCCGCCCGACGTTCCGCCTCAGGAACGCGAATTGCAGCGCGAGGCCTATGTGCAGATCGCGCCGCTCACCCTCGACATCCCGCCCGAGGATGCGTTCCCTCTGGTGCGCAAGGCTGCTGAAAATCTCGGGTGGCAGATCATCGAGGCCGTGCCGCCCGGCGGACGGACAGGCAGCGGAAGATTGGAGGCGGTGGATCGGACGCTCCTGTTGAAGCTGCCCGATGATATTACAATCCGCATCCGGCCTCGCGCCGACGGTACGCGCATCGACATCCGCTCCGCGTCCCGCATCGGCCATCACGATCTCGGCACGAATGCCAAGCGCATCCGCGCCTTCCTTGAAGAGGCCTCAAATCTCGCGCTGGCGGTGAAGTAACAGCGTCAGCAAAAGGTGGGCCCGGGGTTTTCGGCGTCACACGATGCACCCTCTATAGAAGAGAGCATCGGATGAGTCCCAAAAGTGCAATCCACTTTTGGGTCCGAGGCTCTAAGCGGGACGATACTCGCCATCAAGGCTCGGGACGCCGTCCGTCGCCACCTGCTCCTTGGCGACCAGATCTTCCAGATGCGCAAAGACCGAAAGGCCTGCGGCGTTCACGAGGGCAGGGTTCAGGCTCTGATAGATCGCGGCGACGATCTCGGGGATCGTCCGGTCGCCTGCATTCAATCGGTTGAGAATCGAGGCTTCCCGCAGGCGCCGGTGGTGGATCAGCGCGCGCACGAAGCGCTGGGGATCCTGTACCGGGCCGCCATGACCGGGCCAGTAGACCGTTTCCCCACGGCCCTTGAGCTTGTCGAGGGAGGCCATGAATTCGCTCATGGAACCGTCCGGTGGCGCGACGACGGTCGTGGACCAGGCCATCACATGGTCGCCGGAGAACAGAGCCTTTTCTTCGGGCAGAGCGAAGGCGAGGTGATTGGCCATGTGCCCAGGCGTGCCTAAGGCTTCCAGGGTCCAGCCGGGGCCTTGCACCACATCGCCTTCGGCAAGCTCACGGTCGGGGGCATAGTCCTTGTCGGAACTGGCCTCGAGGGAGTTCACCTCGCCGAGGAACAGAGGGCGAGCGCTCCGGTGCGGGCTGCAGCCGACGATGACCGCGCCCGTCGCGGCCTGAATGGCGCGAGCGGCAGGGGAATGGTCGCGATGGGTGTGCGTGACGAGAATGTGGGTCACCGTCTCCCCGCGCAAGGCGTCGAGCAGAGACTCGATGTGGCCAGGATTGTCGGGGCCCGGATCGATAATGGCGACCTTGCCGGAACCTACGATGTAACTGCAGGTGCCGGTGAAGGTGATGGGCCCGGGATTGTTGGCGACGATTCGGCGGACGAGGGGGCTCACCTGCAGGCATTCGCCCGATTGGGCCGGGGGGCGAACATCGAAAGTGAGGTCGTCTGCCATAAGGGATCCTTGGAAATCTCTACTGTTCCGGGCATCTTAGCCGTTCGGCTGCTTGAGACGCCGGCCGGACCCACCTATAAGGCGTCTTGAGCCGCCTGCGAATGGCGGAATGTTCTGGAGATTAATTTCATGTCGACTGGCGCTACCTCGCTGTCTTCTCCGTCGACCCTCGTCGGCCTCATCTGGCCGTCCCGGGACGATGCCCGTTTTGCCGCGCTGCGCGCCATCGTCCTGATGGCTGTGGGTACGGCGCTTCTCACCCTGTCCGCCAAGGTTCAGGTGCCGCTGCCTTACGTTCCCATGACCCTGCAGACCCTGGTCGTGCTCATCATCGGCGCGTCCTATGGCTGGCGTCTGGGCGGCGCAACCGTCGGCCTTTACCTTCTCCAGGGCGCGATGGGCTTGCCCGTCTTCGCCGGCCCGACGGCCGGAATCGGCTACATGATGGGCCCGACCGGCGGCTTCCTTTTCGGCTTCCTGGCCGCAGCCATCGTCATGGGATTCATGGCTGAGCGTGGCTGGGATCGCTCGCTCCTGCGCGTCATCGTGATGATGAGCCTCGGCCATGCGCTGGTCTTCGCGTTCGGTCTTGCCCAGCTCTCGCTGGTGATGCCCTTCGCCAAGGCCTGGACCGTGGGCGCTGCTCCGTTCATCGCCGCCACTCTGGTGAAGACCGCTCTGGCCGTGGCCCTGATGCAGGCAGCCTGGGCAGTGACCCGTCGTGGCGAGGACGCTCGCTAAAAGCCTCCCTGCAGAGAGACAAAAAGAAGCCGCCCTCGGGCGGCTTCTTCGTTTGAGAATGGTGTGATAGCGAGCGCATCGGACGGGAAAACTGGACTTGCACTTTTCCCGTCCGATGCTCCCTTTTCAAGCGGCGCATCGTTGACTGCGGAAAACCGGATTCACTTTTCGCTGACGCGGCCCTTCGGGTCACTGACGTGGCCCGCTGGGTCCGCACGATGCTCTAGCCCACTGAATGGACGAGCCGGAGATTGGGCTTGGCCTTGATGCTGCCATGGCGGAAGGTGATGTCGACCCAATCCTCATCGCCACCGGCCTCAATGATCCGGTAGCCCATTTGCTTGGCAATGGCTTCCACCTGGCTCAGATTGGAACGGGAAATCCAGCGCGAGAACTCAGGGATTTCCTGATCCATGAGAACCGCGAGCATGCCGATCTCGACTCCCTGGTCGAAATCTTCGCTACGGCCGGGAAACCGCAACCGCAGGCCGTCATCAAGATGGATATGTCGCATGGTGGGAGCCCCCAAATCGCCGTGTGCGGCATTCTTTTGTCGGACTGTAGCAATATTCCGTCAGAACAGGAAGGCGGCATGGGAGCGCAGCTCCGCAACAAAACTTGGCCGTGATGCAAGATAGGCTGGAACTGTGCCCGAGACCGCTCATTAGCCTCCCGAGTTCAGATGAGAATTGTGGAGGCGACCCATGGCTGAGCGCAGAATCACGGCCTTCTTCAACACCTATGACGAGGCGGCCAAGGCCGTGCAGCGGCTGGAGGCCGCTCACATCCCGGATTTCGAGATCAGCCTGGTCTCCAACAACGCTGACAACACCGTGTCGCATCATGCGGCGCACTCCTTCGACGAGGAGGAAACATCGCATGAATTCGTCGGCGCGGGGGCTGCGGCAGGCTCGATTGCCGGAGGCGGCGCCGGACTCCTGGCCGGTCTCGGTACGGTCGCGGTTCCGGGTCTCGGACCGGTGATCGCAGCGGGCTGGCTGGTTTCGACCTTGGTCGGCGTCGGAGCGGGGGCCGCTCTCGGCGGCCTCGTCGGAGCGCTGGCCGATGCAGGTCTCAGCGAAGAAGAAGCCAAGGCCTATGTGGATGGCGTCCGACAGGGAGGGACGCTCGTGACCGTCCGCGTGGACGAAGCCGAGATAGACCGCGTGGTGGATATCCTTGACGACGAAGGGCGCGTCGAGCCCGGACAGCAGGAGCGGGATTGGCGCTCACAAGGAGCGGCTCCGCCGATCGGCGCCGCAGCCTCCACCACCACGGGCCTCACGACGGATCTCATGCCCAATCCTCTCGACGAGGAGGAGGATGATCACACGCTGCATGTCGAACTGGAGGATGAGCGCGTGAGGCGCATGACAGGCTCGGGCAGCGACAAGACCTGATGCAAAAAGCGAGAGGCTGTTTCGAGCTCTCGCTTTTCCCTTTTAAAAAATGTGCTGAGGCTCAGCGGCTCCTGCCCAGGAGGTTGTCCAGGCTCCAGGCACCGCCGCCTGCTGCGACGAAGTAGAGGAACACGAAACAATAGAGAATGGCTGCGTCGCCGCCGTTCAGCACAGGGAAGAAGCTCTTCGGCGCATGGGCGACCCAATAGGCGACTGCCATCATGCCTGAGAGCACGAATGCGACAGGACGGACGAAAAGCCCAAGAACGAGAAGAGCGCCCCCGAACAGTTCGAGCACGCCTGCAATCCACGACAGGCTGAACATCTCCGGCGAGGCGCCTGCCGGGAAGCCAAGAATCTTCTGAGTGCCGTGCGCCATGAAAATGAGGGCTGCGACGATGCGCAGGACGCTGAGAAGGCGCGGCGCCCAAACGGACTCTAGCGAAGTAGTCTTCATCAAATGTCTCCGGTGATTGGAATAGCGGCGCTGTTATCACTCGCGCCGGTGGCGAGGACATCGGTTAGCGGTCTCGCTTCGGCATTTCCAGGTGCGAAAGCACACGCGTCGGTAACGAATTGCTTACCATGTTCACAGGACACTTTGACCGTTATCGGCGTTCAGGCGTTTCCCTTATGCCAACAGCACAGGAGGCTGCCATGACCATCCTCGATCCTCTGACCGGTCAACTCGTTACGATTGATCTTACACCCCGTCCGCGTCGCTGAGAAGAAGCGCGTTCCCTTCTGGCAGTCGCTAGAGTTCCGCTAGCGTTCCCATTTTCTTTTGATTGTTTCTCTCCCGCACAGACGACTTTGGTTCTCATCGCATTCTTTTGAATTCGAGCAGCTCTGTGCGGCACAGCACCTTCCGATAATGCGACGCTTGGTTCCGGCGAACATGCCGGAACCCGAAGGCTCAACCTGCATTTGTCCTGCAAGAGCAAGGTCCTATGGGCGTTGCGGCCGAGTTTACTCGCTTCGCGTTCAGTAACCTTAGCTTTGGAGCGCAGTCGTTGCAGAAAACGATCATTTCGGGAGAGTTGAATGGCTCTGACAGGACGCTTTAACCTCCGCAAGACTTTCACGGGCCGAATCGTCTTGCAGGTCGAGGAGGAGGTGCAGACCTTCTGGGGACGTATGACGGGCCGTCCCAAGCTGCACCGCCGGTGGCGCGATGCCAATGTGCTCGATCTCGCTGCGCCCGAACTGCGCTCTCTGGTCGATCTGCGCTTCCGTCCCCGCTACATGCCTCAGGGCCAGGAACCTTCTCAGGATTGGCCCAAGTCCCCGCGCCAGCTGGAGGCCATTCCGGCCCAGACCCTTCACTACGAGACCTACGACGAGAACGGCCGCTTCTCGACCCATTGAGGGGAGGGGCGGCATCACAGACGCGAAAATGGCCGAGCCACATCATGGCTCAGCGGCGTCTCTTATGGCTTAGAAGAGAGAATGGTCGGAGTGATAGGATTCGAACCTACGACCCCCTCGTCCCGAACGAGGTGCGCTACCAGACTGCGCTACACTCCGACACCGATATTTCATCGGGAAGGCCGGTCTTATAGCGGCGGCAGCTAAGGGCCGCAAGGGGAGATTTGTGTCTCTCGGCAGATATCTTTCCAAAACTGACTCCTCGCAAAACCGGGTTGCCAGGGAGCCCTTCGCCGATTATGTACACGCCCACCATTGGGGCGTCGCCAAGTGGTAAGGCAGCGGTTTTTGGTACCGCCATTCCCAGGTTCGAATCCTGGCGCCCCAGCCATTCCTTTTGTTTTCAAGCAAATCGGGGTGCCTGTCAGGGCTAGAGTGAAACTCGCCGGACAGGAGACAGAGGTTTCAGCATTCCCTGACCGGTTATCTATGTTCCGGAGCTGCACCTCGTCCCGAGGGTCCCAGATTGCGGGCTTGAGGAATTCATTCTGCGTCTGCGGGTCCGTCTCGTGGAGCCTGCTAAATTTCGTGCTTTCCCCAATGAGCAAATGCTCAACCGACAGGTTAGACGGAAGGCAACGCTATCTTTCGTGACATCCAAAAGAGCCCTCGAAACATCCCCGAGGTAATCCGAAGGATCCCGGTTCCTGCCTAGACGTCAACGGCGCCGGAACCCAATAATCAGCGGATGAGCAAGATCGACACAAACAATGCTGCGGGAGCTGGTGAGAGCTCCCTCAAATTCGGCACCAGCGGGTTACGCGGACTCGTTACGGAACTGAACGGGATCCCAGCTTACGCGTATACGCGCGCTTTTGCTGCGATGCTCCAGGAGGACGGCGCTGCAGCCAGGGCGAAAGGGGCGGTTCTGGTCGGACAGGATCTGCGGAGCAGCAGTTCCAGCATCGCGCGGTTGTGCTGCGCCGCATTGCGAGATGCCGGTCTCATCCCTGTCGATTGCGGCGCTCTTCCGACGCCGGCATTGGCTTATCATGGTTTGCAGCGCGGCGTTCCCGCTGTCATGGTGACAGGCAGCCATATTCCGGAAGACCGCAATGGATTGAAGTTCTACCGAGCCGAAGGCGAGATCGACAAACAGGACGAAGTTCGCATTCTCGCGCATCACGCCAGGTTGAACATCCGGGAACTCCCCGCTGACGTCCAGGCCGTGCACGCCGCGGCGCCTGACAGAGACCCGCTCGCCGCCTATAAGGCACGCTACCTCGATTTCTTTGGGGCTGGGGCTCTGTCGGGGCTCACCGTCGGCGTCTATCAGCATTCCTCCGTGGCGCGTGATGTCATCGTCGAGGTCATCGAAGCCCTTGGCGCGCGAGCCGTTCCACTTGGGCGTGCAACGAGCTTCATTCCTGTCGATACCGAAGCGTTGCGGGCAGAAGACGAAATTCTCGCGCAGCAATGGGCTGACGAGTTGGTCCTTGATGCGATTGTCTCGACCGATGGCGATGCCGATCGCCCCCTTATCGCAGACGGAAGAGGCACGTTCCTGCGCGGCGATCTCGTTGGGGCGATTACCGCGCGTCACCTCAATGCCGATACAATCGTGACGCCTGTAACCTCCAATTCGGCCCTGGAAGAATCTGGAGCGTTCAAGAACGTCCTCCGCACGAGAGTCGGATCGCCTTACGTGATTGAAGGGATGGTTGAGACTAAACGCAACGGTGCAGGCGTCATTGTTGGCTTTGAGGCCAATGGTGGTGTCTTGCTTGGCTCCGAAATTGATCGAGGAGCGCATCGCCTTGCCGCGCTTCCCACCCGCGATGCCATGTTGCCCATCCTTTGCACCTTGAGCGAGGTCGCGGCACGGACGCAATCGCTTGCCGGGATCGTGGCTGACTTCGCTTTCAAGGCTGCTGCGAGTAACCGCCTGAAGGATGTCGCGAGCGAAAAAACAGGGATCTTTCTCTCTCGGCTTCAGCAGGACATCGCTTTCCGCAGCGATCTGTTTGCTCCTCTAGGCGGAGTCGCCGGCCTTGATCTGCGTGATGGGCTGCGGGTGACTGCGAATAACAGCGAGGTCGTTCACTTTCGTGCGTCTGGGAACGCACCTGAGTTGCGGGTCTACGTCGAGGCTGCAAGCCAGTCCCGTGCGGAAAACCTTCTCGATTGGGGGCTTTCGGTCGCGGCACAGCAGATTGGCGCCTGACCGGACTTACTGACGAAGCAGACCGCTCGAAGATCCCGGGTGAGCAGAGCGGCCGCCGATTTGAGCGCAGCGGCCGACTTTTCCAAGGCAGGCTTCCAGAGCGGCAGAATGCGGCACTGCCACGAATGTAATTTCTATTATAACGTATAATATTTATTTGGAATGCCGCTTGGGGCTTTTAGTCCTACTCAGCTGCGGGATTGAGTTTTGTGGGATCTAGTGCGTCAATGGTTGCTCTTGTTTCGTCAACATTGCACTTATGTTTGCTTTCAACAAGAATGCATGAATATAGATTCTTGAAATTTTGTCACAAATATTTCGGAAATTGAATTAATATTGAATTTATATATGAACTGAATGAAATGTGGCGCTCGGTATAGACGGGTTCAGTTCTTGACTTCTACATTCATCTATAATTTCAGCCTTCAAGTATGGCTCTGAGGACCAGAGGCTAGCTGGTGGAAGGTATGCTAGGATGACGAAGCGCTTCCTCGTGACTGGCGGAGCCGGGTTTATCGGCTCGGCGGTCGTCCGCCGCCTGATTGGCAAAACGCCCCATCAGGTCGTGGTGGTGGACAAGCTGACCTATGCTGGCAATCTCGACTCTCTCGCCTCTGTCTCTGGCAAGCCCCGTTATGCCTTCGAGCGCGCCGATATTGCGGATGCGGCCCGCATGCGGGAGATAATCGAGCGCTTTCAGCCGGATGTGATTATGCACTTGGCGGCCGAAAGCCACGTGGATCGGTCCATCGACGGGCCGGCCGAGTTCCTCCAGACCAACGTGGTCGGCACCTTTGTGCTGCTGCAGGAAAGCCTGCGCTACTGGCAGGCTTCAGGTGGCGGGCGCCGCGGCACCTTCCGCTTCCATCACATCTCGACCGACGAGGTCTTCGGCTCGCTGGGGGAGGATGGCTTCTTCCACGAGAGCTATCCGTATCAGCCGTCCTCGCCGTATTCCGCCTCCAAGGCAGCCTCCGACCACTTCGTCCGAGCCTGGCACCATACCTATGGCCTGCCTGTCGTCGTGACGAACTGTTCCAACAATTACGGTCCCTATCACTTCCCCGAGAAGCTGATCCCGCTGATGATCCTCAACGCGCTCGAGGGCAAGCCGCTGCCGGTCTACGGCAAGGGTGAGAACGTGCGTGACTGGCTCTACGTGGACGATCACGCCGCGGCGCTCATCCTGGCGGCCGAGGAGGGCAGGGTCGGCGAGAGCTATAATATCGGCGGATGGAACGAGCGCCGGAACATCGACGTGGTGAAGGCTATCTGTACGCTGGTCGACGAACTCGCGCCCGATCCGGCGATCGGTCCCCGTGAAAGTCTGATCACCTATGTGGCCGATCGTCCCGGGCATGATCTGCGCTATGCAATCGATGCATCAAAGATAAAGCGAGAACTTGGCTGGGCTCCTGTCGAGACATTCGAGAGCGGCCTGCGCAAGACAGTGCAGTGGTATCTGGCAAATCGGACATGGTGGGAGAGGATCCGCTCTGGAGTTTATCAGGGCGAGCGACTCGGGACTGCTGCCTGAGCGGGAGAACAGTGTGCATCTCTGTCCTGTGAGTGCCTCCTGACAATAGGATTTGTGATTCGAATGCTAGAAGTTCAGCCCATAGCCATTCCGGACGTGAAAATCCTGATACCGAAACGCTTCAGTGATCATCGAGGAGTATTCTGCGAGACGTATACCCGGCAGCGCTTTGTTGAGGCAGGCATTTCTGAGGAATTTGTGCGGGACAATCACTCTCTGTCTGTTCCGTGGGTACCGTGCCGGGGCTGCATTTTCAGAGTGGTTCCTTCGCACAGGTCAAGCTCGTTCGAGTGACACGAGGCCGCATCCTGGATGTTGTCGTCGATATCCGTCGCTCATCTCCAACTTACGGCAAACATGTTGCGCTGGAGCTTTCGGCAGAAGATGGGCGACAACTCCTCGTTCCAATTGGCTTTGCCCATGGATTCTGCACTCTTGAGCCTAATACCGAGACGCACTACAAGGTCTCAGCTTACTATTCCGCGGCCCATGATCATGGACTCGCGTTCGACGATCCGGCCTGGGGATCGAATGGCCGGTGCCGTTGGACCAAGCAACTCTGCCAGATAAGGACCGAAAACAGCCGAAACTCGCAGAGCGTTCCCCGTATTTCGACTAGCGCATCGGATCGTTCGCCGCTGAAAATCGGAGCCACTATTCCGCACGATACGGTAGAAGGGAGCGCGTTCCGCTCGCAATGACAACAAGAGAGCAGGGAGTTCGATTCAGGGGCTGCCTTGTTTTCAGAGCTGGAGTTTGCGCAGCCGTTGATGCGGCTGCTGATGAAGGGGCAAGATTGTGAAAGGCATCATCCTCGCTGATGGGAGCGGCACGCGTCTGCATCCGACGACCTATGTCACCTCGAAGCAACTCCTCCCGGTTTATGACAAGCCGATGATCTACTACCCGCTGACCACTCTCATGTTGGCGAGGGTACGCGATATCCTTATCATTTCCACCCCCGATGACCTGCCGCGCTTCGAGCAACTTCTTGGCACTGGGGAGCAATGGGGCTCCGCTTATCCTATGCGGCGCAACCAAAGCCGGAAGAGCTTGCCCAAGCCTATGTCATTGGCGCGGACTTCGTTGCCGGAGGGCCGTCAACCCTCATCCTCGGCGACAACATTTACTACGGCCATGGCCTGACGGACTTGCTGCGTTCGGCTTCCAGCCGCACCTCAGGCGCTTCGGCGTTCGCTTGCCATGTGACAGATCCCGAACGGTATGGCGTGGTCGAGTTCGACGACAACGGTCGTGCCGTATCCATCGAAGAGAAGCCTAAGGTGCCACGCTCGAAGTGGGCTGTGACCGGGCTGTATTTCTACGACCATCAAGTCGTCGACATTGCCGCCAAGCTGAAACCCTCTGCTCGGGGTGAACTCGAGATTACAGACGTGAACCGCGCCTACCTGGAAATGGGTCAGCTGCATATCGAGCTGATGAGGCACGGCTATACTTGGTTGGACACCGGTACGCCAGATAGTTTTACGGAAGCCTCAGAGTCCGTGCGCGTACTGGAAAAGAGGCAGGGATTCCATATCGCCTGCCCGGAGGAGATCGCCTATAACGCGAGATGGATTAATAAAGACCAATTGGTTGCATAGGGGAATGCACTCTCCAAGAGTTCTTATGGACAATATCTTTTAACTATAGCTGACGGTGGGTCTTAGATTAATCTAAAAGCGCGGCAGACCCAAGCAATGGCGGATTAGCCTGTTGCAAGTACATATGCAAAGAGCAATTGACGTGTTAACATGAAACAAAATAGCCTGCTTTTTTGCCGCCGCCCTTCAGATTGAGGTAGAATTCAGACGGTGTACAAGCCAATTAGCTAGTAAGAGCATGAGGTCTCTACTATCTATCGGGCGATAGGCTTCCATCAGTCGATTTTTGGATCGAACAGCACATCCCATCATGAAAAAAATTGCAACGGTCATCGGCGCGCGGCCCCAATTCATCAAGGCCGCACCTTTATCTCTTGAAATTGCCAATTCAGGGCAACTGAAGGAGGTGTGTATCCACACGGGCCAACATTTCGACGAGAACATGTCGGGCGTGTTCTTCCGTGAATTAGGGCTGCCGAAGCCAGCCTATCAACTCGATATTCACGGCGGCCCTCATGGCCAGATGACCGGGCGCATGATGGAGGCGATCGAGGCCATTCTCATGCAAGATCGCCCCGATGCCGTTCTGGTCTACGGCGATACGAACTCTACCCTCGCAGGGGGGCTTGTGGCTGCCAAGTTGCACATCCCGGTCGTTCATGTGGAAGCCGGCCTGCGATCCTTCAACCGCAAGATGCCCGAGGAGGTCAATCGGGTGTTGGTCGACCATATCAGCTCGCTTCTTCTATGCCCGACCTCGGCGGCCATCGAGAACCTGACCAACGAGGGTATTACCAAGGGTGTCCATCAGGTCGGAGACCTGATGTACGACGCAACCTTGAGATTGACTTCTATTGCCGCAAGGCACTCCCGCATCCTGGAGGCGCTGTCCCTTGAACCGAAAGGTTATGGCGTGGCTACTCTGCATCGTGCCGAGAATACGGACAGCCCGGATGCGCTGCGCAAGGCGATTGCCTTCCTCGTCGGTCTCTCCGAAGAAGTTCCTCTCGTCTTGCCGCTCCACCCGCGGACGCGCAAAGCCCTGGCGGATGCTGGTATCGAAGGGACCGGCTCGCAGCTGAAATTGATTGATCCAGTCGGCTATCTCGATATGCACATGCTGCTCAGCAATGCGAGCGTCGTGGCAACGGATTCGGGAGGCGTTCAGAAGGAAGCCTATTTCCACCGGGTGCCTTGCATCACTCTACGCTCCGAGACCGAGTGGGTTGAAACTATCGACAACGGGTGGAATCGGCTGTGGCACCAGGAAGAATACCGCCCGCGGCGCGAGATCCAGGAATATGGCACGGGTGACGCTGCCAAGAGGATCCTGGAACTCCTGAGGGACGCGCAGTTATGAGTGCACGCCGCTACAAGGTACTGCACGGCTTTCAAGCGTCTGCTGGTCAGCCGGGACTCATCGCACGCGGTTTACGTGAGATCGGTGTCGATGCCGCCAATGTGATCGTCGGCCATAACCGGTTCGGTTATCCGGCAGACTTCCATTTCCCGGATGCATCGCGAACGACGATGCGTCGAGTTCTGGCCGAACTTGGAGGCGACTTCGATATCATCCATATTCACGCGATCACGCCATTCTATACTCAAGGCCTGCCGGTTTTCCCGATGGGCACGGACCTCCTGGCGCTGAAGGCTGCCGGGAAAAGAATCGTGATTCATTTTCGCGGAAGCGAAGTTCGATTACCGAGTGTCTTTCAGGTTGCAAGTCCTTACAACTACGTCGCCGATGATCCCGAGGGGCTCGTCGCACGATTTCCAGAGGCTGGCCAGCGCCTCTACATCGATCTTTGCCGATCCATCGCTGACGAGATGGTTGTTACCGATCCTGAACTCCTCTCTTATGTGCCTGGTGCAAAGGTCATTCCGCGTGCCATCGACATGGCCGACTGGAGCTATGTTGGACTTCCGCAGCGGGAGCGCCCGCTGATCGTACATGCTCCCAGCCGTCAGGGCGTTAAGGGTACACGTCACATTCTGTCTGCGGTCCAAACCCTCAAAGCCGAAGGGCTTCAGTTCGATTTCCAACTCGTAGAGAACATGCCTCAGAACGAGGCGCGGAATATCTATGAGAGCTGTGATATCATCGTCGATCAGCTCCGTATCGGCTGGTACGGTGTTCTTGCCACGGAGGGAATGGCGCTTGGTAAGGCGGTTGTCTCCTATATTCGCGACGATCTCCTGCACACCTTTGGAGATGCGCCACCGGTGACGGTCGCCAACCCTCAGACGATTGTCCCCGTTCTGCGGAAACTCATCACTTCATCTCATCTGCGGGCCGAAGTCGCCGAAAGAGGACATGCGTTTTGCCGAGAAAACCATGATGCTCGTTTGGTGGCCGAGTCTTGCGCCGCACTCTACGAGCACGTTCTTTCCCGTCCTGCCAGAATAGATTTGCGCGCCTATATGGAAATCAACGAGAGTCAGGAAGGGATAGGCTTGGCTCTTCTTGCGGATGCTCAGGCTCGGGATTCCTCTCCAGGCAGGCCGAGCCGCCTGACACCACTCTACTGGAAGAAGCTTTACCAGCTTTATCGGGAGAGAGGCCCAGGCAGCTTCCTGCGCATGGCGGCAACGAAGCTGACCAAAGGTTGGTAGCGCCGAGCGCGAGATCTCACCAGCGAAATCAATTTCCTGTGCATTTTGGGCTGGATCTTTGCTTGGACGGTGGCTTTACCCTCTCTCTTGGATAGATGCGCTTCAAGCCGTCCACGGCTGACGATCATATCTGTTATTGTCTCGTCATGCTCCAGTTGACGTAGCTCAGTTTGCCGTAACAGAAGAGGGCTCGATCCTGCGATCGGCGTTTTACAATGCGTCACTAACTCATCCACTGGTGTCACGTGCGAGAGCAAGGCGCTTGCCGTTCCTGCGGGAAACTCTTCTGCAGTCCCGAGCCCGACCACAGCTTTGCCAGCTGCCAGCAGGGCCATTCGATCAAGGGCGCTGGGCCAGCTGACATCACTATGAATCACGAACGAGTCATATTTAGCGGCAAGCCGGGAGAGAACTCCAGCTCGGTCACCCAATGTTGTAGGGTCACAATAGAAATCGCACTCGTCTTCAGGGGACTCAGCACTCACAACTGCAACATCAGCCATGAGTCCACGTTCCGACAAATTAGTTCTAAGCTCTGCTAGGCTCTCCGACGTTCTCGAGATCAGGAGAACTCGGGACTTCGATGTATGGCCGAGGATCTCATTATAAATCGCCTTGAGCTTTTCGGCTTGTCTCTGCCATGAAAATTCACTTTTGAGAGCTGGTGTAATGTTGGCTGTGTACTTTGCCTTTTCCCGCAGCACTAAGCTTATCGCGTTTGCGCACGAGATGCTGTTCTCGGCCTCAAAGACGGCACCGATCCCATACGTGTCGACGAAGCGTTTCATCTCGGCGACATCGCTGACTACTACAGGTAGCCCGGCATGAAGATACTCGAACATTTTATTCGGCATGGCCACTTCACCATTCGGGTAGTGAATAAGGCCGTGAGTGCCGATATCCGCCGTGCGAATAAAGGATGTCACCTCCGCACCAGGAACGTAGGGGAGTGAATGGAAGCGGTCACCCATCCCCAATGTGTCTGCCATATTTCGCAGAGACGAGACGTATTTGCTGTCGCTGACAAAACAGAGATGAACGCCTGGTAGGCTCGAGACAGCCGAAACGATCGTTTCGCATCCCCTCTCTTTCTTGGCCACCCCGATGTAGACCACCAATGGAATATCGGGAGAGAGCCCAAGAGAGGATCTCACGTCAGGCTTTGTATCGTCAGTTTCCTGTCGTGCCTCGGGCGTATTGTAGACGACGGTAGGACCCTTCCGTAGATGGTAGATCGACTGAACCTCCTGAGCCAACCGCCCACTCACGGTGACAAGGTGGTCGGCTTGCCGGAGATAGCGTCTTTCATATTCGATGCTCGAAAGGCGATAGTTCTCGGGGACGGTGGTCAGTCCGACGACGAATTCATGTAGATCATGAATCCAAGGAACAATCTTCCCCTTTGCTGCCAACCCTCGCGAGATTGCCGCGCCTAATCTCAGACCCAGCATGTCATGAGAATGGATCAGAGAGGGGGCCAACTCTTCCACAACTGGAGCCATCGCCTTAAGGGTGCTCTCTACGAGAAGCCATAATTGGCGCTTCTCCTTGTCGGCGGGCCACAGGTTCTCCTTCTTCAGGTCCAGCACCCCGCTTGGAACAAGGATGACCTGAATTCCTTCTACCTCGATCCGAGACGGCGCGGTGTCGTTACCAATCCCGACAATAGTTGCCCGATATCCAGCCGACTCGGCAGCCTTGGCTGTTTTGATGAGCCGGCTGTCACCGATAACGCCATTCATGACCAGGGAAACGATGTGGGCGGGCTCGTGATCTTCTGAGCCACTCAAGCTGGCGTTAGGAATCATATCTCTCTACCGTTCGCGAACATTGTATCTGTACCCACTCGGTCATTGTGATTCAAGAAATCTCGACTCGCAGATGAGGTCGCACGTACAATGCGTGATTAAAGCAAGAATTCGCGGCCTGGCACATTTCTATGAACGATTGGATATCGTTCTGGCAAAGGAGCGCAGACTAGTATGAGAAGAGGGAGCAACTGACAACGGTTTGGTATCAACTATTTGCATCTGATTTTTTGGAAAGCCTCGTGCCGCGTCAAAGAGAACAGGAAGAGAACGCTTGACCCAATAAGCTCAGCCGAAGCTCTCGGGTCTTGTTGATTCAGGATCAGTCCCAGCTTCCATGCTGCCGCTCCCGATTCTGCCAACGCTTGGCTGCACCACGGCCTAGGTTACCAGGACATGAAACAGCAGCTCTCTGGAACAAGGGTCAAGCTGCAGCTGTTCTCGGTATTGTTTAAGGGACCGTTACAAGGGCGGACAAACGGCTTGAGCAAGAAGCGCTAAAAATCCTCACTGAGGTGGGAGCCTGCGTACCGGACAGCCAAGCTCTTGTTAAGGGGCAGCGCCTGCTGGCCAAGGCTCTTGAGAGGGCAGAGCGGCGAGGACGTGAGGCTTCCGAATACATGAAAGAGGGTCGCGACTGGTATCGATCAGCCCTTGGCCAAGACACTCAATCCCCGGGCACGGCTCGAAGACGACAGTCCGAAGCCCTCAAGGTTTCCCAAGACTAGCTATACGGGAATGAAGGCTCACGCTTAAGCCGCCGAGCACCTCTGCCGGAATATGGGGCAGGATCCCACAAGGACATCGGCACTGATGACAAGACTACCAATTTTATCACCATTTAAGTCGCCATGAACGTATTCGTTCTCGGTTCGGAGTTGGCCATCATCTCCCGTGAAAGCCTTAGACCCGACGAATCTGACGTGTGGTTGCCAGCTGTGTCTGGGTCGGCATCCATGCGGGACAGATCAATCGCATCCCGGCCACGCTGAAAGGCGGTGATCTTGTCTGGGCTGTTCCTTGTGCTGTGCGACACAAAGTCGAAGCGGAACACATCGTAGTCGGCACTACCAGCCGAAGCGCTCTGGCCAGTGCCGCCGATGATGGTGTCATTCCCATTTCCGCCCACGATTGCGTCGTTGCCGCCATACCTGTCGATGACGTCGCGAGTAGTGTTCCCAATGATGGTGTCCTTGCCAGCCGAGAAGCTCTTGAACAGGGCAACGTCATTGAAGTTCGATGTCTGAGCAACCTTCACGAGGAGCGTAGCAGGAACGCTGACGCTCGTAATGCTCCCCACTAGTCAGGTTATAGAAACCGTCCGAATCCAGGTGAATTTGTCCTGGATAAACCCGCCTCAACCGTTTGCCGGGAACTGTTGCTGTTGTTCCACACGTTATCTTTGCAGTTTTAGAAACAGGAGGTTCGCATGAGCAAGTCTGTTGCATGCCTTCTAGGATACATGTTGGTCGGCATTGCTGCGTCCAGTTCGGCTAATTCGCAGGCCTACTTCGATGAAGGCTATGGGGGAGGGTACGGCCCAATTCCGGGTCGCGGCTATTCCGATGTAGAGCGGCGCTACGATAGAGGGCCGACTTATCAGGAGCGGTATCTCGAATATGGACGTCGCGGACGAGTGAAGCGCGTGACCCGGTCTACTAACCCTTATACAGGCCGCACCTATGTTCGGGCTGTGGAGCGTGGCCCATATGGACCAATAATTCGAGAGGAGTTCCGGCAACCTGATGGAAGCAGGGTAACGCGACGCACATTCACAGGGCCGAATGGTCAGCGCAAGGTGATTGTTGAACGCTACTGATTTTCCTAGAATGAGTGGCGCTCGGAACTGATCCTTCCCAGTTGCACGAACATTAAGGGGATTGAGAGCAGGTGTGCTCCTGCATCAGGGGCCGCTGCTAGGAATGGTTGGGCATCCAGTGGGTTCTCGGCCGAATTATAGCACCTGACCCACCGCAAATCGGTCACCCACCTCATGTCCTTGGGCTTGGGCGGGAGATCCCATTCATCCGGGCCTATAGAGAGCAATGGGTGCTTCGCTCCCACAAGTCCTGAAGCCTATTCCAGCCGACGGCGCGCAAACCATGCCCGCCTCTGCAAGGGGCATTTTCAGCCGTCGCTCTCAGCAAACCATGTGTGCTGTCAACCAGAAGGCCTACAATATGAAATTCCCACTGGTGACGACCTGCGTATAGTTTCGAAGCAAAACTTGAAGCTCTGCATCAAGGTCGCCGTTCACGTTGGCTTGCACGACTGTGTTTCCGGTGGCATCGCTTTCAAAGCGGAGTTGCCCTGCTCCTGTAAATGCACCAGAGCCGATCAGCGTGAAGGACTGATCGCCTGCCACAAGGAGATTGGCATCAATCGCACTAAGGTCGATGCGATCCGTGGGCCCGAAGTCAAGGATATGGTCCCAGTTAACCGTATCGGCAGAGCTCTCCGCGACACTATTGAAGACAAAGGTGTCGCGTCCCGCGCCGCCCAGAAGCAGATCTCTGCCGCCGCTTCCAGTCAGGCGGTCATCACCATCTCCGCCGCGCAGAACGTCATTTCCGGCTCCACCATAAAGTGTATCATTGCCACTGGCGCCCGTGAGCTGATCATTCCCAGCTTGGCCGGCGAGATTGTTGTCGCCGCTATTGCCAAAGATCTTGTTCCCAAGATCATTGCCGCGACCGATCAAATCGCCCGTGCTCCGGAGCACGAGGTTCTCTACCCCGCTCGCCTCGCTGCGGCCGGTCAGGCTAAAACTTACCGTGGTAATAATTGTATCAATGCCGCCTGAGACACTCGTGCTTGTTTCGATGACCCGGTCGAGCGAGTTGTCGAGGTAGTAAGTGTCGTTTCCTGTGCCGCCATTCAAACGGTCAGCTCCAAGGCCTCCATTGAGCACATCATTACCGGATCCGCCGATAAGAAAATCAGCACCGACCTCACCATAGAGGCGATCATTGCCGGCACCCCCATTGATCGTGTCGTTGCCGACACCGCCGAAGATGAGATCATTCTGTGCTCCACCGAGCAGAGCATCGTCGACGAACATGGCACCCAGCCTGTCATAGAGAGGTACATCGTTCGGCTCGATACCTGCCGGCAGGTTTTGCGCCAGATTGATTCCGACAGCATGGAGCGTTGAGGCAACAACGGTGTTGCTGTTGACCTCACCGCCAAAGTCGATTTCAAAATCTGGAGCTTCGACGCCATACTGCAGATGGGCCATGTCAATATTCATGGCATGCTGCACCATCAGGTTCCATACTTCGTCCGGATCGCGCCCGTTGAGATCGAGAACAGTGTGATGTCGCTGTGCTGGCGTAGCGGAACCGCGGGCATCTTCGGAGCTCGCCAAGCTGATATTCGCCTCAGCTTCCAAGTCTCCATCGTCTCCCAAGTTACCTCGGATGACTCTCTCGTCAATAACGTTTCCGGAGTCATCTGTGACGGTCTTTACGAGGTAGAGATGGTCGTACGGAGTTGTCACTCCGAACAGGTCGACAGGTTTCGACTCGATGGCAATTGTTGTGGGCACGGATTTACTCCGAGAATCTTTGGAAAGAATCCATCTGCTCGGAAACGAACAAAGTTGAAGAAGGTTCCTACTTCAGGTTTCATATTCCTACGAGCGTTTCCTGATGATGCTCCGCCAACGCAGACTAAGAGGCTGTCCTGTAAATCATGAGTGCCGTCCCAAGCGACGGACGAGGAGCATGACGGAAGCGGCATAGAAGAAGGCTCGAACTGAAGAGAGCGTCGCCTCCGGATCTTTCCACGCCGGTTGCAGCTGATCCACGCGAAGAACCGTTCCACGACCCAGCGGCGTGGGTGCACCGTAAAGTCGACCTGATCGGGCGGCTTTAACGATCTCGATGTGGATCGAGGGGACCTGGGCTGGAGCCTGTCCAGGCGGCGGCTGATCAGAGCGCAAGAGCCGCCCGGCAATCTGCCGCGCATCACGTAGAAGATTGCGTTTAGGGTCTCGCAGGCGGGTCAGCGCCGCGGGCGTCCCCGAGCATGCGGCTCGGGCAGGGGGCAGCGCGATCAGCGTCCTCTCGACATCGGTCAAATCGGGCTTAAAACGCACCCATAGCGGCGAGACTCCGCCGATTGGTCTGGGGCCATATCGCGGGCCTCCAGGTCAGGTTTCAGTACCCTCTCGGAATCACGCCGTCGGCGAACACTCAATCCTTTTCGGAACGGGTTCTAAGCGAGCATCGCCGTTTGGTGACTTACCTCTTTAATGGTATGACATATCATAACGAGCAAGCTGACGCAGTCTAGGCGGTTTCGAGTGGCGAAGTTTTCATTTCAATTCAAGGCAATCCTCGCTATCAGGCCGCAATGTATATCCGGAGAATAGCCGTGTCGCGCCAACCTCATGTCGTATCGATCGTGATGAATGCGGTCGAGGGAGACAGCCGGGTCATCAAGACGGCTCAGGCGGCTATCAATGCCGGCTACAGAGCAACTATCGTTGGGGTCGCCTTTTCACCAGACGTGGTGAGGCAGGAAATCGAAGGGGTTCCGGTCGTTCTCCTTCCGCATTTCGCGACCGAAATGATGAAGTACGGCCTATGGGGGGGGGCTTCGGCAAGAGACCTCCGTCTGCTGGTCGGCGGACATTTGCAGGCGCTGATCCCTGAGATCGTAAGCCTCGAGCCAGACTTATTGCATTCTCATGACATGATCGGCCTCAAGCTCGGAGCAGCTACGGCCCAGGCCATGACGATGAGTGGCCGCGCGGTACCCTGGGTCCATGACGTGCATGAGTTCGTGGCCGGGCTCACCGGGGAGGCCGCGAACTACATGCCGACATGCCTTGGCTATGAACGTGAATATCTCCACAAGGCCGATTATCTCTTTACCGTCAGTGAGCCACTGGCCGATGAGCTCGAGAGTCGCTACGCGTTGGTAACGCGTCCGACCGTGACCTACAACGCTCCGAACAAAAGCACGTTTGAGGAGTCCGGTCCGGACATCCGATCGACGTTAGGGCTTGCGCCCACCGATCCACTCGTCGCGTATGTTGGCCGCGCCACGCGACTGCGGGGCTGCGACACCATCCTAGACGCGGTCATGAAATTGGATGGGGTGCATCTCTGCTTTGTCAGCCAGGGATCATATGTCGAGGGACTTAAAGCGAGAGCCTCAAAGGCCGGCTTCGGTCACCGGATCCATCTCCTCCCATATGTGCCGAGCCATCAGGTCACGACGTTTGTTCGCACAGCGGATGTTGGAATTCACGGCTTGGTTCACTACCCCAACGGGGAAGTGGCGATGCCGAACAAGATGTTCGAGTATCTTCATGCCAGGCTGCCGATTGTCGTGAGCGATGTGGCGGCGATGAAGCAATTCGTCGAGCGTAACAACATTGGTGCAACGTTTGTCGCCCAGGATGTTGATTCCTGCACGAGTGCCATCAAACGGGCTCTGGGTGACGTTGAGCGCCTCCGTTCAAACATCACTGATGAATTGATTGAAGAGTATTCCTGGGAAGCCCAGGAAAGAAAGATCCAGAACGTTTATCGTGGTCTTCTGAGCGCGGCGAAGCCGGTGACGCCTGCTGCAAGGGATAGTGCGGCCATGGCCCAGCGGCTTGATGACATCGAATTTGAAGCGCGATATGGGCGCCACTTGGCGCAGATCAATTTCAAGACAGGAATTCGGCTGAACTCTATCCTTGGTCCGGTCTTTGCCGAGCGGGTTCGCTTCCTGCGTGAAAAAACCTCGGAGGAGGGCATTTTGCGGACTGCCCGCTTCGTTGGATCGCGATTGGTGAAAGCCATGAGGCGCGGCTAGGGCGTGCAAGGCGGACTGTTGGGCCTCTGCCGCTTAGCTTATGCATACAGAATGACGAATTGAAGGTTTCGAATGTGTGGAATATTCGCCTCCGTTGGCTTCGCACCTGAGCGCGAACGGATCTCGATCGTAGCCCATCGCGGCCCGGATGGAGAAGGATGGGAGACGCGGTCCTCGCCTGCAGGGCCCGTTGCTCTTGGTCATCGGCGGCTTGCAATCATCGATACGAGCGAGGCTGGGCGGCAACCTTTCTCCGACCCAAGCGGACGATTCCTGCTGACCTATAACGGAGAGATCTACAATTATCGCGAACTCCGTGAGGAGCTGATCGCTCTTGGCGATTCATTCCGCACCCATACCGATACCGAAGTGCTGCTCGCTGCATGGCGACGCTGGGGAGAACACGCGCTTCAGCGCCTTGTGGGGATGTTTGCCTTCGTCATATGGGATGACAAGGAAAAGCAGCTCTTCGCCGTGCGCGACAGGTTCGGCATCAAACCTCTGTATTGGGTAGAAGGGCAGGGCGGAGTCGCCTTTGCATCCGAAATCAAGCAACTCCTCGATCTGCCGGGCGGCGAGCGCCGGATGAACCTGCCTCGCGTGCACGACTTTCTTGTCGGTGGGATCAGCAATCACACGGCTGAAACCATGTATGCCGGCATCCGTCAGCTGCGTGGTGGCGAATGGGCCGTGGTGGATGCGCAAGACAGCGCCCGCGTTCGTATAACCGTGCGTCGCTGGCATGACATGCGCAGAGCATCGGTTCCCTCGATGAGCAGCGACGAGGCGGCTGAGACGTTCCGCGAGTTGATGGAGCAGTCCATTCGTCTGCACCTGCGGGCAGATGTTCCTGTCGGGGCGTGCCTATCGGGTGGCCTGGACTCGTCCGCCATTGTTGGACTGATGTCCCGCATTCTGCCGGAGGAGCACCAGGGACTGCATACGGTCTCTGCATGCTTCACTGACAAGTCCGTTGACGAAAAACCATACATGGATGCCGTCGTCAGCGCCACCGATGCGACACCGCACTTCGTCTTTCCAAAACCGGAAGATGTGATCGATCATGCCAACCTCATAACTTGGCACCAGGATGAGCCTTTCGCCTCGACATCGATCATTGCGCAATGGTGCGTGTTCGCTGAAGCGCAACGCACCGGGATCAAGGTCATGCTGGATGGGCAGGGTTCGGATGAAATTCTGGCCGGATATCACTTCTGCTATCCATACCACCTTGCTCACCTTGTGCGTCAGATCCGGTTGGGAGCATTTCTGTCCACGATCATGGCGCGCCGGCGGGAGCAAGGGCGTGCCGTTGCATCGCAGTTCGCACAGGTTGCCTTTGCATTAGCGCCGCGGGCTTTGTCGGATGTGATGTTCAAGGTTCACAGTGAGCGCCTGAAACACAGATGGCTCGACACTGATGTTTTGAATGCGATTGGGCGCCAGCCGTCGCCACTGCGAACCGCAGCCGAATCTCTCGGACTGCCGTCGCCGACGGATGTCGCATCGCTCTGCGATGTGATGACCTATGCCTCCAATCTTCCCATGCTGTTGCAGTGGGAGGATCGCAACAGCATGGCGCACAGCATCGAAGCGCGTGTCCCCTTCCTGGATCACCGGATTGTCGAGTTCGCTCTCGGGCTGGAGGCTGAACACAAGCTCGCAGGCGCGGAAACGAAGAAGGTTCTGCGGCAGGCTTTGGCGGATGTGCTGCCGCCGGCAGTGCGCGACAGGCGCGACAAGCTCGGATTTGCGACGCCGGAATCCAACTGGCTCAAGGGCCCCTTGCGGCCTCTTATCGAAGACGGTGTCGCGAAGACACTGGAGACCTGCCCAGGCCTTCTCAATGGCACTGGGGTACGTCGCATGCTTGATGACTTTCTCAAAGGACGCGATGCTTTGGGATCGACACTCTGGCGGATCGTGAATCTCGGCATCTGGGCCGACCGCTTCCGCATCACTGTGGCTTGATAATCAGAGCGCTGAGCCTTGCCAGGATGTTAAGCGCTCGATCGAGTCAGCAAAGTCTCGATGCAGGAACCCAGGCGATTGCGCTCCTGCTCCCAGCACAGAATCTGCGATGCTTCGCGCGCTTTCATACGAAAGGTATCGACAGTTTCGGGAGCCAGCTCATTGATAGCAGCGGCAATCGCCTCAGGTCCCACATCTGCGCTGACAACACCAATGCCGTGCTCCAAGACCAAGCTCTTGAGATCGGAGCCGGGGGATACAGCGACGGCAAGACCCGCGCCGATATATTCAAAGATCTTATTCGGCAAGGTGAATTGGTGCTGCACGGTCTGAAGCGGCGTAAAGAATACGCCGACATCGGCGCTCCGCGCAGCGGCCGGGATTACCTCTTCAGGAGGAACGGCTGGCTCGAACGTCACTTGGCCGTTCGTGCTCACGTTTGCGGCACGACGGTGAAGCTCTTCAAGATAGGTCGGGTTGCCGTCTCCGCGGATTATAAGACGATGGGCCGAACGCCACAGGGGGATGCTGTCGATCAGGCCTTCAAGGCCCCGCCCCGGAAGAATCTGTCCGTGGAAGAGCAGACGCAGAGGCCATTGCGTCTCCGACGCAGGAGGAAGAGCATGCTTGTTCGGGACGCTGCGAATGACAACCGGCCGCGTATCGAGGCCATAATGACGCTGCAGCTCCCGCGCCAACCCGGGGCTGATCGTGCTGATGCTGTCCGCGGCGCCAATGGCCGCCTTCTCTAGATGAGACACGAAGGGTTTGTAAACGAAGCGCCACCAGACTCGCTCATCGAATTCAAGCGTTGCAAATTCGTGCGAGTCGTAATGGATCAGCCCACCGCTCTCTGCCTTCCAGCGGGCAGCGACGACAAGGGCAGGCCAATCATTTGCAATCACCAGCCGAGGGTGAACTTCTTTCAGCTGCTTGAGAGCCCAGCGATATCGTGGCGATGACCAGAAACCTGCCATGGCAGCTGCTTTGCCAAGATGAGCAGGAAGCTGACGCGCCAGCGTCCCTATGCGATGGCTGAAGGTCGGTGCGGGAAGGGGCCATGAAACGAAATCATGCCCAATGCTCTCGCCAGGTGCGGCATAGCCGATGACCTTGGGAAGCAATCCCATCTTCGCCACGAGATCGCATTGGCGAAGCACCCGCTGATCCCGCGCGATCCGCGAGAATGACAGGATAGCGATGGGTTCACGCATGACGTCCCGCCGTCTCGGCCGAACCATCGATGATGGGCCCTATAATGGCATCGATCATCTCGGCGCGGTTGGCCCATGAGCCATGCTGGCGAATGTAGGCCACGCCATTCCGACCCCGGTGGCGGGCGAGGTCGGGCCGTGAGGCGATCTCCGCAACAACACTGGCCAGCGCCTCGGCATCGGCCATCGGAATCACCCACCCGGCATCGTTGGTGCGGACCAGATCCGCCTGAAAGGCGATATCGCTCACGATCACGGGGACGCCGCTGGCCATTGCTTCGAAGAATTTCAGCGGGGCGACCCCGGTCGTCAGATGGTCTGTCGTATCTTCCGTGATGCTCAGTGCCGCAATCGAGCCACGGACATAATTTGCCGCCTCGGCCTGCGGGAGGCGTCCCAACCAGGAAATCGTTTCAGACGGGGGAAGGTTTTGCAGCTGCTCGCGCTCAACCCCATCGCCGATGATGATCAGCTTCACACCCTTCGGCCACGTGGGCAGGCGCGCGGCACGGATCATCGTACCGATGCCATGCCAACCTGTCAGGGAGCCGACGAACACGACATAGGGATCCTGCTCCGACGGTCGCGGGCCTTCCGGAGTGAAGAGATTGGTATTGGCGGCATTGGTCACGATGCTGATGCGGTCGTGCTGGCTTTCGTTGGCCGCCCAGCGACGTAAGCCTTCGGTGACAACGAAGACATGAGAGGCCAGCCGCATCTGGATCCGGTAGGTCCAGTGAATCAGGGCTCCAAGCCGACCGAGCCATGGATAGGTGACAAAGATGTCATCCGGCCGACCATTGATCTCCTGAAACACCGGAATGCCGGCTGCCCATGCAATGAGAGAGGCCGGTAGAGCGGCAAAGTGAGACCGCATATAGACAGCGTCTGCTCTGCGAAGCCGGCGGACGATACCCCATTGCACGCGCAAGTAATCCAGAAGCCGCTTGAAATAGCTGGCCCCCGAACTGGCGCCGCCTCGGTCGGCAGCGAGCAGGCTCACCTGCCAGCCAAGGGACCGAAGCCCCTTGACGATCTCATGGATATGCGTGTGCGCCGCCTCGCCTTCCCGTGGGGTTTCCAATGCCAGGTAGAGAAGGTGACGGCCGGTTTTCACGCCGCAGCCGTCCTCGGTGCCAAAGCGCCCCGAACCGCTGCGACGATCCGGTCCTGAGTGGCTTCGTCCAGATAGGGATGCATGGGCAGGCTCACCACTTCTGCCGCAAGGCGCTCGGCTACCGGCAGACCGTTCCCGGCCACGGGGTAGTTCTTGTAGGCGGTCTGCTGGTGGAGCGGCTTGGGATAGTACACCATGGTGGGGACCCCGGCCGCCTTCATATCCGCTTGGAACTGCTCACGGTTCAGGCCCGGCAGACGCAGCGTGTACTGCGCCCACACGGAGGTGTAACCCTCAGGCGTGTCCGGTACGATCGCGACATCGCGCAGAAGGTCGTTGTAGCGCTTTGCAATCCGGTCACGAGCCTCGACTTCGCTCGGGAAGATCTTCAGCTTCTCGATTAGAATTGCGGCCTGCATCGTGTCCAGACGACCGTTCATGCCGATGCGGACGTTGTCGTACTTGTCCGAGCCCTGGCCGTGAACACGGATGGAACGCATCACCGCAGCGAGTTCGTCGTCATCGGTGAAGACCGCTCCGCCGTCGCCATAGCAGCCCAAGGGCTTGGCGGGGAAGAAGCTGGTAGACGTCGCCATACCGATCGAGCCGACTTTGCGACCCTTGTAAGTGGCGCCGAAGCTCTGGGCTGCATCGCACAGCACCCACATGCCCTCACGCTGGCACACGGCCTCGATGGCATCGTAGTCGGCAGGCAGACCGAAGAGATCGACCGGGATCACGCCGACAGGCTTCAGACCGAGGTCCTTTGCCGTCTTGACGGCGGCCTCGAGGCTGGCGATGTCCATGTTGAAAGTGTCCTCGCGGACATCGACAAAGATCGGTGTTGCGCCGGTCCAGGCGACCACTTCCGCCGTCGCGGCGAAGGTGAAGGTGGGGCAGATCACGGCATCGCCCGGCTTCACGCCTTTCGCCATCAGAACGAAGCCGAGGGCATCCGTGCCGTTGGCGCAGGACACCACATGCTTGGCACCGGTGAAGGCAGCAAGATCGGCCTCCAGGGTCTTCACCTCGGGGCCCATGATGTAGCCGCCGTGGTTGATGACCCGCAGAACGGCTTCATCGACAGCGGAGCCCAGACGCCTGCGCTGTGCCGCAAGGTCAATGAAAGCAATCGGATCCGTCATCACGCAATCTCCTCAAGTTTGTCGGGACCGACCTCACGATAGCGACGACCGGTTTCAGGGCAGACTAGATCAGGGCCGAGCTTGGCACCTGCATGGCTCATCCAACCGATGCGTTGGGCGGGAACACCGGCCATGAGAGCGAAGGCGGGAACATCCTTGGCGACCACGGCGCCTGCAGCAATGAACGAGTATTCGCCGAGGGTATGACCGCATACGATTGTTGCGTTCGCGCCAATGGAGGCCCCGCGCTTGACCAGAGTGGGCCTGTATTCAGACTTGCGGGCGATCTCCGAGCGCGGGTTGTTCACATTGGTGAATACGCAGGAGGGGCCGCAGAACACACCGTCTTCCAGCGTCACGCCCTCATAAACGGAAACGTTGTTCTGGATCTTGACGTTGTTGCCGACCGTCACCTTCGGCCCGATCATGACATTCTGGCCGACATTCACGTTCTTCCCCAGCGTCACATTCCCGAGAATATGGCTGAAGTGCCATATCTTGCTGCCTTCGCCGATCTCGACGCCTGTGTCCACATAGGCCGATTCATGGATCGTGACTCCGGTGTAATCTTTTGCCACGCGCGGCTTGGCGTGGATGGACGGAGACGCAGCCGGAACCGCAGCGCCATTCGAACGACCTTGGCGCAGGGATTCGGCAGCACGGGCCAGCACCGACAGAACTCGCAGACCTTCGCGGCCGTCCGTGCGCGGCGTTGCACCGCTGCGCACGCACTCGATGAAATGCTGACATTCCTGCTTCAGAGGCTCGTCCTGGGGGACAGAAACAGGAACAGCGTCGGCCTTTACTGGCACGGGCATATTGTCCTTCCACTCAACCTTATGCGGATAGAGAAGAAGTTTGCGGTCCCAAACCTCGCCATCATCGAAGACGGCCATGGCGTCTGAGCCGACGACCACGAGCTTCTGCTCCTTGAAGGGGTGAAGCCAGGACACGAACACGTGCGCCCGTTCGCCTCCGGGGAAGCTGAGATGCGTGGTCGTCACGTCTGCAATTGCATCATGCAGGTAATAGCCGCCGACAGCCTCCACCTTGTCCGGTTCGCTGCCGACGAGGGACAGGATCATGGAAAGATCGTGTGGCGCGAAGGACCACAGGATATCCTCCTCGCGGCGGATCTTCCCGAGATTCAGACGGTTCGAATAGACGTATTGCAGGCGGCCGAGCTTGCCCTCGCGGACAAGCCTCTTCAGCTCAAGAAAGACCGGATGATACTGGAGCAGGTGACCAACCATGAGGCGGCGATCGAGGCGCTCCGCGAGGGAGCACAGCTCCTTTGCCTCTGCCACCTCTAATGACAGGGGCTTCTCCACGAAGACGTGCTTGCCAGCTTCGAGGGCCCGCTTTGCAAGGGAGTAGTGTAGGGCGGCGGGAGCTGCGATCGCGACAGCATGGACATTCTTGTCGACCAGGGCTTCCTCGAAGCTGAGGGCCCGCCCGCCGTGCTTTGCGATCAGCCCCTCGACCGTCGGCTGGTGAGCATCGACCAGGGCTTCCAGGACGCCGAGTTCGGCGAAGTTGCGGACGAGGTTCTTGCCCCAGTATCCGCAGCCGACAACCGCCACCCGCACATCGCTTGTCATGATTATTTGCCCTTATCTATCCGTTGTTATCAGGTGATCTCAGATCAGGCTTTGATGACCCGACCCTCCGGAATGCCGGCCTTAGCACAGGCATTGCGGGTGTCGACGACGACCTTGGCGTGATCCACCACGAGCTTGTAGTCGACATTGTCGTGATCCGTGGCAATGAGGACTGCGTCATACGCGGCGAGCGTCTTCGCATCGAGGACGACCGAGCGGCGGCCGGCGAGTTCTGCATGTTCGCGGGTCGTCGGGATCACAGGAATGTAAGGATCGAAATAATCGACGTGGGCGCCGCGAGCCTCGATCAGCTCGATCAGCTTCAGGGACGGGCTTTCACGCATGTCGTCCACATTCTTCTTGTAGGCGAT